>CAZUZT010000007.1:17497-23458 GCA_964624575.1 uncultured Rhodanobacteraceae bacterium
GTCGCCGAGGCACTGGCAGCCGCCGGCTGGCCCCAGGTGCCCGACCGTCCGCAGATTGCCGCGCTTGGCATTCATGGCCAGGTCGTTGACTGCGATCATGTCCTGCGCGATGGCGACCGGATCGAGCTGTACCGGCCGCTGCAGGCCGACCCGAAGACCAGCCGCCGGGCCCGGGCTTCCGAAGAGCAGCGCACCGGAAACAACAATCCACGACCGGGTACGGCCTGAGCCAGACGCTTGCGGCGGCGTGTCTTGTTCGGGTTGATGGACTTGTCGCCCGGCGTCCCCGTTGCCGGCCTTGCCAATGTGCGACGGCAGGTTGCCATGCGGCAACCGGTGCTTTCCGCTGACTTGCGACTAGTTTCCCGCGGCCGGTGGCATCGGCCGCGGGGTAGATGCAGGGTGCGGAATCAGTGTCGCCTGTAATCGCCAGTCGTCAGTCGTCCTGGACCAGGCCGCGACGCAACAGCAGCGGCTCCAGGTCGGGATCGCGCCCGGCGAAGTCGCGGAACAACTCCATCGCCGGCTTGCTGCCGCCGCGCGAGAGCAGGGTGGCGCGGAAATGGTCGCCATTGGCACGGGTCAGGCCGCCGTTCTCTTCCATCCACTTGACGCTGTCGGCGTCGAGCACTTCCGACCAGATGTAGGAGTAGTAGCCGGCCGAATAGCCACCGGAGAAGGTGTGGCTGAAGTAGGTGGTGCGGTAGCGCGGCGGTACCGGGGCGAAATCGACGCCGGCCGCGGCCAGGGCCTCGGCCTCGAACTGGATCACGTCATCGGGGACCTGGTCCGGGCCGATCTGGTGGAAGGCCTGGTCGAGCAAGGTCGCGGCCAGGTATTCGGTGGTGGCGAAGCCCTGGTTGAAGGCCTGCGAGGCGAGCACCTTGTCCAGCAGTTCCTGCGGCAGCGGTTCGCCAGTCTGGTAGTGCCTGGCGTAGTTGGCCAGCACTTCCGGCCAGGTCGCCCACATCTCGTTGACCTGGGACGGGAACTCGACGAAATCACGCGGCACCGAGGTGCCGGCAAAGCGCGGATAGGTGACGTCGGAGAACATGCCATGCAGGGCGTGGCCGAACTCGTGGAACATTGTGGTGACCTCGTCGAAGGTCATCAGGGTCGGTTCGTCGCCCGAGGGCTTGGGGATGTTCTGGTGGTTGCCGACCACGGCCTTGGTGCCCAGCAGGTGGTTCTGCTGCACGTAGGCATTCATCCAGGCGCCGCCGCGCTTGGACGGACGGGCGTAAAAGTCACCCAGGAACAGGGCCAGGGGCGAGCCGTCGGCATCGAATACCTCCCACACGCGCACGTCGGGATGGTAGACGGGCAGGTCGGTCCGCTCCTTGAAGGTGATGCCATACAACTGGGTGGCGGCGAAGAACACGCCATCGTTGAGCACCCGGTTGAGCTCGAAGTAGGGGCGCAGTGCATTGGCGTCGAAGTCGTAGCGTTGCTGGCGCACCTTCTCGGCGTAGTGCGCCCAGTCCCAGGCCGCCAGCTCGAAGCCGCCGTTTTCGGCGTCGATCACCGCCTGGATATCGGCGGCCTCACGCCGCGCGTTGGCGACCGCGGCCGGTGCCAGCCGCGCCATCATGCTGTTGACCGCCTCGACACTGCCGGCAGTGCTGTCTTCCAGCACATACGAGGCATGGTTGGGGTGACCGAGCAACTGGGCGCGCTCGGCGCGCAGGCGTACGATCTGGGCCACCAGCTCCCGGTTGTCGAACTCGCCGTCGCTGCTGCCACGGTTGATCGACACTTTGTGCAGGCGCTCGCGCGCGTCACGGTTGGTGAGCTCGACCAGGGACGGCTGGCCCGTGGTGTTCTGCAGGGGAATCAGATACTTGCCGGAATGGCCGGCTTCCTCGGCAGCATCTGCTGCTGCCTGTATCCGGGCCTGGGACAGGCCTGCCAACTGATCTTCGCTGTCGAACACCACGGCCTTGGCATTCACTTCCTTGAGCACGTTCTGGCTGAACTGCGTCTGCAGGCTGGCCAACTGGCTGTTCAGGTCACGCAGGGTGGTCTTGTCCTGCGCCGACAGCTGGGCGCCGGCGCGCACGAAGTCGGTGTGATAGCGCGCCAGAAGGTGGCGTTGCTCGTCGTCCAGCTCAAGCTGGTCGCTTTGCTCATGCAGCGACTTGATCCGTGCGAACAGGGCGTCGTCGAGCAGGATCGCATCCATGTGCGCGGCCAGGCGCGGCGCCATTTCCGACTGCACCTTGCGGATCGCATCGTTGCTGTGGGCACCGGCCAGGTTGGCGAACACCCGCTGCGTGCGGCTTAGCATCTGGCCGGCGCGATCCAGGGCACCAATGGTGTTGTCGAAGGTCGGTTCGTCCTGGTTGCCGGCAATGTCGGCCACTTCCTGGCGGTGTTCGGCCATGCCGCGATCCAGTGCCGGAGCGAAGTGGTCGTCGCGGATCAGGTCGAACTGGGGATACTGGTAGGGCAGGGGACTGGCCTGCTCGAACGGGTTGGCCGCCGCGTCAGGCACCGAGTGTGCGGTCGCGACCTCCTGCGGTTCTGCCTGCCGGCTGGCATCGGGCGTGGATGGCTGGCATGCGGCCAGGCCGAGTGCGAGGCTGCCCATCAGGGACAAGGTCATTGTGTGCTTGGTCATTGCAGTTCTCCGCACGGGTAATGAATGGTGTTTTTCTTTATTTGTGCCATTGACGGCAATGGCAAACCACCGCCGGCATGGCGGCCCGGGTCAACAATCTTGATGGCGGGTGCCGGCAGACCCGGCAGACCCGGCAGGTGCCGGTCGTGCGTGTCGGCGGGAAGCCGGACGGTGACCGGCGGCGTCGCTCACCAGTCCTCTCCGGACTCCTCGTCATCATCCTGCTGGCGGGCGGGGCGGTCGCGGTCATCCAGGCCGGGGCCATAACGCTCGTACTGGCTGACATCCTCGAGCAGCCCGGTCTCGGAAGTGGCTTCCGGCAGCAGGTCGCCGTCCAGTGACACCAGGGAGTCACCTTCGAATACCAGGGTGAGATTGCGCACTTCCGGTGTGCCACCTGCCCGGCTGACCGAGTACATGTAATCCCAGCGCGACTGGTGGAACGGTGAGGCGATCGCCGGCGTGCCGAGCAGCAGGCCGACCTGGCGCTTGCTCATGCCCAGTTCGACATCGGCGATGTCCTCCTGGTCCAGAAGGTTGCCCTGCGGCACGTCCATCTTGTACAGCAGACCGCAACTGGGAAGCAGTGTCAGGGCAAGCAGCAGAAGCAGCAGGCGCATGGGGATCCTCAGGATGAACGGCGAACGCCCGATGATACACTACGGCCGGTCTGGTCCGTGTCCGCCAGGCTCTGTACCCACCCCGTGCCGACGCCGGCCGACCGCCGATCAGGTGCCCGGGGCCGGGCAGTCCAGTGACCGTTCCGGGGCCATCATGTGCCCTGGGCAGGCAGCCGTCGACGCCGGCCGTGACGGTGGCATGCTTCATCCGTGGCCGTTTTTTGCTTTTTCAAGGAGAACCACCATGGTGTCGCAGGATCTTCGCAAAGTAGGACTGAAGGTCACCCATCCCCGGCTGCGCATCCTTGAGATCCTGGGCGCGGCCGAAGGCCAGCATCTCAGCGCCGAAGCCATCTACCGGCAACTGATCGACTCGTCGGAGGATATCGGCTTGGCCACTGTCTACCGGGTGCTGACCCAGTTTGAAGCCGCCGGCCTGGTGATCAAGCACAACTTCGAGGGCGGCCAGGCAATCTACGAGCTGGACCGCGGCGACCATCACGACCACATGGTCTGTGTCGAAACCGGCAAGGTGATCGAGTTCTACAACGCCGAAATCGAACGGCTGCAGAAGGTGATCGCCGAAGAGCACGGCTACGTCATCGAGGACCACAGCCTCGTGCTTTACGTGAGACCGAAGAAACCGGCCAAGAGCCCGTAACGACGCGGCCTCCGGATATGGCCTCCGGATATCTCTATCTATATGAATAGATAGGGTGTCCGGCACCGGGGACACCTCGGGGACACCGATGGTCGGCGGCGGGTCAGGGATTGAATGCCCGACTTTGCGGATCCGGCCGTCCCCGAAGCGCTCTGGTGCCTACTCCAAGACTGGTCAGTAGCAGCAGCACGATTCCGAGCGGATGCAGAGCCGGCACCGCTCGGGCAGCCGGTGGCTCAACGCCGCCGACATTGAAGACCAGCTCGACTGAATCGTTGTCAGGGTTGAGGTCGGTTTCAGTGAACGTGCGCACGCGCCAAGCGATGGGAACCTGCTGCCCTGTTACTGTTGGGTCAAGCTGGTACCGAACCGAACAGCTGGCCGAGTGATCCGCAAGAACAGGTTCGAAGAACAGGCCATATGCCCACTGCGGCCGTCCTCCTGGCATCGGATCTATAACTGTCGCGATCAAGATGCAACCATCGGGTGACTCAGGCGGAAGGAAGTACACCTCCAGCCCCCCGTCGGGCCGTTCCATCTGCAAGCTGGTGCGGACCACGATCGGGTGGTCATTTTGTGACGTAAAACCGGCATCGTCTGGGCCAAGGTTGAGTACGGTTATCAGCAATGTCCCGGATGCGTTGGGCTTCAAGATCGCTGGCAAAGGCGGCTGAATCGAAATAGCCAAGTCGGCTATCAGATCTGATTGAGCGTGCGCGGCCGAGAAGCAGGCCACCAAGGCCAGCGGGCCGATCCAGCGCAGCAGGCAGCGGTGGCTACTGGAAACCATTGGCGAAGATCAACTCCGGCCGGTCCCGGAAATGCTCCATTGCCGCAGTCAGCAGATCGACGATGCGCGCGTTGTTCTCGGTGCCCGGATTGCCGGTGGTTACGCCGTTGACGACCACATCGGGATTGGAGAAATACAAGCGCCTGGGTGTGCCGAAGTCGATAGACATAATGGATGCGAAGGTACCGGTCACCAATTTCGCAAACGCATCGGGATAGCCGTTGTTTACGATAGCTGCGATCCAGGTGGGATTGAGCTGGTTGCGCGTGTGGTTCCCGCCCATCAAATGCCCGATTTCATGAGTGAAGGAATCGTCCCAGATAGCACAATCGGTCGCTACCATCGAGTACGCGAAGGCATCGAATGCGGCTCCAGGTCCGCAACCAGGGCTGGCCGAGAAGCAGCTAGGCACTGTTTGGACGTTAGCTACACCACAGGCAGGGAATGCGGTTCCGGAATCCTGCACTATGGCCACGACGAGGTCAGTACCGGTTTGATTGCGCAACACCATCGTTGCTGGATGTTCATGTAAAGCGTCAAGGTCGCCAATGGGATCGCCCGTGAGCGAGAAGCCTGTCAGCCTCGCTGTAACGTAGCGGGTTGTGCGTACACTGGTCAGGCTGTTCTGGAACGCCGTCTGGGCATTGTCGACCGCGGTCTGGATCAGGTCGTACAGCGCTGTCGTATCGTTCGGATTGCCCAGAGAGCCGCCTGCGTCGATTCGTGCCTGCTCCGTCCATGGAATGAGCAAGTCGACCCGGACGACAGATGATCCGCGCGGTGTGTCAGAGTGCTCCGGCGTGATGACCTCGCGCACCATGTCGATGGTGATGTCGGGCTCGGGGACCAGCACCCTGTCGGGCTGACGTACTCCTGGTGGCTCGCCGACCCCGCATCGCGGAAAGCCAGCCGGCCGGATGTCGGCCATACGGTAGTCGCCCGACGTCTGCCGCTGGATACCATAGCGCTTCGGGCCGGTGATCAGACCGGTCATCCGCCCTTCGATCACGGTCAGCGCGACGTCGTATTCGGCGTTTCCACCCGTCCAGCGGTAGCTGAACCAAACATCGGGTAGGCCGGGAATGGGGTAGATTGGCGGCGTACCCGGAGGATCCTATTCCGTTCGGGAGGCATAGCCGGCCCGGTACAGGAATTCAGTCTGCTGCGCGATGAACGTCACACCTCCTGGCAGCCCAATCTCCAGTTCCTCCGGCGCATGTTTCAATGCCTCGAAGTCGATCTCGATATCGTAATAGGCGTTGACCGTCGG
>CAZUZT010000007.1:23558-32155 GCA_964624575.1 uncultured Rhodanobacteraceae bacterium
CATGTTTCAATGCCTCGAAGTCGATCTCGATATCGTAATAGGCGTTGACCGTCGGTGGAAGCGAGCCTCCTGGATCTGCCGGTTCGAGACTCAGGAACAAAGGCGTCTGTGCAACGGCGGTGCTCGCAAGTACAAGTGCCAAGATCGAGCCGAAGATTTGTGTGCGCATAATAGCGGGCCTCCCCAAATTTGGCTGCCATCTCATAGTAGCATTGTTTCCGAATGATGGCGGTACTCTAACGGCTCTTGTGGAATCTGGCCGGCGGGCTTATCGCCCGCCGGCCATCCGATGGCCGGGTCACAGGTTTCCAGGCTGCCCCGGCTGCGGGAGGTTGTTTTTGGCGCGACACTCTCCCGCTTGTCGCGCTGCGACGGCCACTACGAGGCCGGCGCCGTTGCGGAGATACGGCCGGCTGCTGTTCCGTGCTGCGCGTCAGGGCGATCCGCTGTCGGTCAGATCGATGGGGTTGACCGCCTTCGGATCACGCACGACCAGACCGAGGCGCATCTCGACCAGGAGGGTCAGGATGTTCTTGGTGACGTTGTCGCTCGTGAATCGGCGCTGATCGTCACCTGCTCACGATCCGCAATGCGGACGAAGGCGGTATCGATCACCAGGGCACGGCCGCGTTGCATGCTCGGCGTACCGACGACCGGCATCTGATAGAGGCTCTGACCCGCTCGTCATCGCCGTTGGCACGCTCGCTGATGAAGTCGAACCAACCACTCGGATTGACCACGATCAGATTCGTTGCCGGTACTGGCAAGGATCAGTTACCGGCGTGCGCCAGCATCTGGCGGGCGTGGGCCAGGGTGGTGTCGGTGAGTTCGACGCCACCAAGCATGCGGCCGATTTCCTGGGTGCGGGTCTCGCCATCCAGGTGGTTCACCCGGGTGCCGGTCTGTCCATCAATCACCTGCTTGGCGACCGCGAAATGGTGGTGGCCCTGAGCCGCGACTTGGGGCAGGTGGGTGACACACAGGACCTGGACCCGGCCGGCCAGGTGCCGCAGCTTCTGGCCCAGGATTTCGGCGACGGCGCCGCCGATGCCGACATCGACCTCGTCGAAGACCATGGTCGGCACCGGCACATCGCCCAGCGCCGCCACTTCGATCGCCAGGGCGATGCGTGACAGTTCACCACCGGAGGCCACCCGGCGCAGCGGGCGCAAGGGTTGGCCGGGGTTGGCGCTGACCATGAATTCGACCCGTTCCAACCCCTGGCTGTCCGGCTGCGGGTCGGGTGTTTTTTCAAGGGCGATCTGGAACTGGCCACCGGCCATGCCCAGCTCGGAAATCAGGCCGCTGACCTGGCTCGACAACCGCTGCGCTGTTGCCTGCCGGGCCTGGCTGAGTTTGTCCGCGATCTTCCGCCACTGGCCGGCGACCTGCTCCTGGCGGGCCTGCAGTTGCTGCAGGTGCTGGTCGGCGTTTTCGGTCGCCTCCAGTTCGGCCGCCAGCCGGTCACGGACTTGCGCCAGCTCGGTGATCGGCAGGCGATGCTTGCGCCCCAGATCATGCAGCCGGGCCAGTTGCCGGTCCAGGCGTTCGAACCGGTCCGGATCGTTGTCGAAGCCATCCAGATGACTGGCCAGGGTGCTGGCCGCTTCGCCCAGCTCGATCTGCGCATTAGCCAGCACGGCGGTGGTGGCTGCCAGGTCCGGATCGCCTTCCTGGGCCCGTTCCAGCGCCTGCCGCGCCTTGGCCAGCAGGGCCAGGGCACCGCCCTGGGCATCGTCGCCATCCAGGAAACCGGCAGCCTGGGCACAGGCTTCCAGGGTCGCGCCCATGTGCGCCAGGCGGTGATGCTCCCGTTCCAGCTCGGCACAGGCGTCGGGGGCCAGGGCGTGGCGCTGCAGTTCTGCCAGGTCATGCCGGAGCAGTTCCGCCCGGCGCCCGTCATCGCCGGTACTGGCCAGCAGGGCGCGGCGCTCACGCTCCAGTTGCTGCCATTGGCGGGCGTGTTGGCCGACGTCATCGAGCAGGGTCTGGTGTCCGCCATGGCGATCAACCAGGGCCAGCTGGCTGCGCCGGTCCAGCAGGGCCTGGTGCTCGTGCTGGCCATGGATCTGGACCAGATGGGCGGCGAGTTCGGCCAGCGTCTGGTTGGCGGCCGGGCGACCGTTGATCCAGGCTCGCGAGGGTCCTTCGCGCCGGATCACCCGGCGCAGCAGGCACTCGTTGCCTTCTTCATCGTCCAGTGCCTGCTCACGCAGCCAGTCACGGGCAGCAGGGACATCGGACAGATCAAAGCGGGCGCTCAATTCGGCCCGTTCGCATCCGGCCCGGACCGCAGCGCTGTCGGCGCGGGCACCGGACAGCAGGAGCAGGGCATCGACCAGCAGTGATTTACCCGCACCGGTCTCGCCGCTGACCACGGTAAGGCCGGAATCCAGGTTGATTTCAACGGCTTCGACAATGGCGAAGTCGCGGACGGTCAGGCTGCGCAACATGGGCGCATTTTAGCCTGCATTGGTGCCCATGGCGTGCCGGGCAGCGGGCGCGGTCGGCAGGCGCGATCGGGCGCGGGTCGTGCCTTGCCGGGTCACGGCGGGTCCGGCGGCATCGGCCGCTGGTCCGCTATCACCATCGCCGTTCGTACTGTCGTCGGCGGGCCGCCGCCCGCCCTTGGAAAGCGCCGCTGATTGCCCCATGTTTCAAGGGTGTGCCCCAGTTGATGCCAGCAACGCCGATGTCCGTATCCCACATCCAGGATCTGCTTGACAGCCGTGCCCGGCGACTGTTGCGGGTGCTGATTTCCCAGTACATCCGCGATGGCCAGCCGGTGGGTTCGCGCACCCTGGCCAAACAGTCGGGGCTGGATGTCAGCCCGGCGACGATCCGCAATGTGCTGGCGGATCTGGAAGACATCGGCCTGGTGTCGGCCCCGCATACCTCGGCCGGCCGGGTGCCGACCACCCAGGGTTACCGGCTGTTCGTCGATTCGCTGCTGGAAACCCAGCCCCTGTCGGAACCGGAGCTGGCCCGGTTGCGCGCCGAGCTGCCGACCGCCGCCGGCACCCAGAACCTGGTCAACTCGGCGTCCGGCCTGTTGTCGGCGGCCAGTCGCTTCGTCGGCCTGGTGACCGTGCCGCGGCGCGAGGCGTTCGCCTTTCGCCATATCGATTTCGTGCCGCTGCAGGACCGGCAGGTGCTGGTGATCGTGGTGTTTACCGACAATGAGGTCCAGAACCGGGTGATCCAGACCGCCCGCGCCTACTCGCGCTCGGAGCTGGAACAGTCGGCCAACTATCTCAACGCCCATTACGCCGGGCTCAGCCTGGAGCAGATCCGCCAGCGCCTGATGACCGAACTGGAGCAGGCGCGGTCGGCAATGGATGCATCGATGGCCGCAACCATGGAAATGGCCCGCAGCGCCCTGGATCTGGGCCAGGGCGAGGATGTGGTGGTGTCCGGCCAGACCAACCTGATGGGCCTGCAGGAGATGGCCAATCTGGAGCGCCTGCGCGAGCTGTTCGAGGCCTTCAACCACAAGCGCGAGCTGCTGGCCCTGATGGACCGCTGCATCAATGCCCGCGGCGTGCGCCTGTTCATCGGCGAGGAATCCGGCCTCAGTCCGCTGCAGGGCTGCAGCGTGGTGGCCGCCCCCTATGAGCACCAGGGCGAGGTTCTGGGCGTGCTGGCGGTGATCGGCCCCACGCGCATGGCCTACGAGCGGGTGATCCCGATGGTCGAGGCGACCGCACAATTGTTGGCCGGTGCCTTGAATCGCGATCCACCGGCACAATAATCGGCTTGAGGAAATGTTCCCCAGCGGCCGGCATCCGGTCGAACCGTGCCTGTCCGCACCGTTTTCATCATGGAGTTGTCATGAGCCAATCATCTCCCCCGACCGGGTCGCCACCACCCGGCTCAACGCAGTTTGATCCCGATGCCGAGCTGGATGCCGGCCTGGACGCGGACGCCGGCGTCGAAGACAGCGTGCAACGCGAGCTGGCCGACCTGGAGCAGCAGGTGGCGGCGGCCCGCGAAGAGGTGCTGCGCACCCGCGCCGACATGGACAACACCCGCAAACGCCTGTCGCGCGAACTGGAGACGGTACGCCGGTATGCCGCCGAGCGCGTGCTGGCTGACCTGCTGCCGGTGATCGACAGCCTGGACCAGGGCTTGACTGCACTGCCCCAGGACGACCCGGGGCGGGAAGGGCTGGAGCTGACCCGGCGCCAGCTGCTGACCGCCATGGAGCGTCACGGCCTGGTGATCCTGGATCCCCAGGGCGAAGCGTTCGATCCGGCCGAGCACCAGGCCATCTCCACCCAGGCCAGTGACAGCGCGGCGGAGAACACCATCCTGACCGTGCTGCAGAAAGGCTTCCGCCTGCACGAGCGCGTGCTGCGCCCGGCGATGGTGATCGTCGCCCAGGGCGCGGCGGACGCTTGAATCGGCGGCTGTCCACCCCATTTCCCCAGTCATCGCATTGAACCCAGCGGCAGGACACGACACTGCCCGGACCAGGAGCCAGCAACATGAGCAAGATCATCGGTATTGACCTGGGCACCACGAACTCGTGTGTTGCCCTGATGGAGGGCGGCAAGGCCCGCGTGATTGAAAACGCCGAGGGCGACCGGACCACGCCGTCCATCGTCGCATTCGGCAAGGACGACGAGGTTCTGGTCGGGCAGCCGGCCAAGCGCCAGGCGGTGACCAACCCGAAGAACACCTTCTTCGCGGTAAAGCGCCTGATTGGCCGCAAATTTGCCGACGCCGAGGTCAAGAAGGACATCGACCTGGTGCCCTACGGCATCGTCGAGCACGAGAACGGGGATGCCTGGGTAGCCAAGGCCGACGGCACCCGCCTGGCGCCGCAGCAGATCTCCGCCCACGTGCTGATGAAGATGAAGAAGACCGCCGAGGATTATCTGGGCGAAACGGTGACCGAAGCGGTGATCACGGTGCCGGCCTATTTCAATGATTCCCAGCGCCAGGCGACCAAGGAGGCGGGCAAGATCGCCGGCCTGGAAGTGCGCCGGATCATCAACGAGCCGACCGCCGCGGCGCTGGCCTATGGCCTGGACAAAAGCCTGGGCGCGGATCGCAAGATCGTCGTCTACGACCTGGGTGGCGGCACGTTTGACATGTCGATCATCGAGATCGCCGAGATCGACGGTGAAAAGCAGTTCGAAGTGCTGGCCACCAATGGCGACACCTTCCTGGGTGGCGAGGACTTCGACGCCCGGTTGATGGATTACCTGGTCGACGAGTTCAAGAAGGAGCAGGGCATGGACCTGCGCACCGATCCGCTCGCCCTGCAGCGTCTCAAGGATGCCGCCGAACGCGCCAAGATCGAGCTGTCCAGCGCCCAGCAGACCGACGTCAACCTGCCTTACATCACCGCCGATGCCTCCGGTCCCAAGCACCTGAACATCCGCGTGACCCGGGCCAAGCTGGAATCGCTGGTCGATGAACTGGTACAGCGCACCCTGGGCCCGTGCCGGACGGCGATCAACGACGCCGGCCTGAAGGTCTCGGACATCGACGAGGTGATCCTGGTCGGCGGCCAGACGCGCATGCCCCGGGTGCAGCAGGCGGTATCGGAGTTCTTCGGCAAGGAGCCGCGCAAAGACGTCAACCCGGACGAGGCCGTGGCCGTCGGTGCCGCGACCCAGGGCGGCGTGCTGTCCGGTGACGTCAAGGACGTGCTGCTGCTGGACGTGACGCCGCTGTCGCTGGGCATCGAAACCCTGGGCGGCGTGTTCACCAAGCTGATCGAGAAAAACACCACCATTCCGACCAAGAACACCCAGGTGTTCTCGACTGCCGAGGACAACCAGTCCGCGGTCACCGTGCACGTGCTGCAGGGTGAGCGCGAGCAGGCCCGCTACAACAAGTCGCTGGCCCGCTTCGACCTGGCCGGCATCGAGCCGGCGCCGCGCGGCATGCCGCAGGTGGAGGTGACCTTCGATATCGACGCCAACGGCATCCTGCATGTCTCGGCCAAGGACAGCAAAACCGGCAAGGAACAGCGCATCGAGATCAAGGCCGGCTCGGGCCTGTCCGACGACGAGATCCAGAAGATGGTCCAGGACGCGGAAATCCACCGCGAGGACGACCTGAAGTTCCAGGAACTGGTGACGGTGCGCAACAAGGCCGATGCCCTGGTCCACGCCACCCGCGGCTCCCTGGCCGAGCATGGCGACAAGATTCCGGCCGACCAGCGCGGCAGCATCGACAGCGCCCTGGCGGATCTGGAGTCGGCGATGAAGGGCGATGACAAGGCGCAGATCGAAGCGCGCATCGCCGCCCTGGAAACGGCCAGCCAGGCGCTGGCCGCGGCCAGTGCCGCCGGCTTCCAGGCCGGCGCCGAAGCGGGTGCGGACGGTGCCGGCGAAACCGCCGACGAGGATGTCGTCGATGCCGAATTCACCGAAGTCAAGGACGACCAGGACAAGTGATCGATGCAGGCAGCCGGGTGCTTGAGCCCCGGCTGCCTTCACCCGGTCCGGGAAAGCGATGAGCAAACGTTGTTATTACGAAGTGCTGGGGGTTGCCCGCAGCGTTGACCCGGCGGGCCTGAAGCAGGCTTTCCGCCGGCATGCGATGAAGTGGCATCCGGATCGCAACCCGGGCGATGCCCAGGCCGAGGAAAAGTTCAAGGAGATCCGCGAGGCCTACGAGGTGCTGGCCGATGCCGGCAAGCGCCAGCGTTATGACCAGTACGGTCATGACGGGGTCAACGGCGGCGGTGGCCATGGCGGCTACAGCGACCTGGGCGACATCTTCGGCGATATCTTCGGCGACATCTTTGGCGGCCAAGGCCAAGGCCAAGGCCGCCAGGCCAGGCGCGGCAGCGACCTGCGCTACGTGCTGGAGCTGGACCTGGAACAGGCGGTGTTCGGCACCGAGCAGGAAATCAGCTTTCCCACCCGGGTCGGCTGCAAGCGCTGTGCCGGATCCGGCTCGGAGGACGGCAAGACCCAGGCCTGCCAGACCTGTGCCGGCCGCGGCCAGGTGCGCATCCAGCGCGGCATGTTCTCGATGCAACAAAGCTGCCCGCATTGCGCCGGCCGCGGCAAGACAGTCAGCAATCCCTGCCAGACCTGTGATGGCGAGGGGTTTGTCGAGGACGAGAAGCGGCTGTCGGTGAAGATTCCCGCCGGTGTCGATACCGGCGACCGCATCCGGCTGGCCGGCGAAGGCGAGGCCGGTCCCGGCACGCCGCCGGGCGACCTGTATGTGGAAGTGCGCGTGCGCGAGCACGACATCTTCCAGCGCCAGGGTGCCGACCTGTATTGCGAAATTCCGATCCGCTTCTCGCAGGCGGCGCTGGGCTGCGAACTGGTGGTGCCCACGCTCGATGGCGAGGCGCGCATCACCATTCCGCCCGAAACCCAGACCCATCGCCTGTTCCGCCTGCGCGGCAAGGGCGTGCAGCCGGTGCGCGGTGGCCCGCCGGGTGATTTGATCTGCCGGGCGGTGATCGAGACGCCGGTGAATCTGACCAGCGAGCAGCGCGAGCTGCTGGGGCAATTCGAAACCAGCTTCCAGGCCGACCCGGACCGGCATTCGCCCCGTACCAGCACCTGGCGCGACGCCGCCCGGACCTTCTGGAACCGGATCAAGTCAGCCTGAGGCCAGCGCGCCCCGTGTGCCAACGGGGTGCGATAACGGTATCCCGGCTTCCAGCGCAGGCCGCCCTATGCCGGTGCCATGACCACGATTCTGGCACCGGCCGGAACGCTGAAGCCGGCGAGATCCGCCTGGTGATAACGGCCCGGCAGCCGCCGGTTAGTCTTCCGGTTCTGCTGCCGGCTCGTCGGCAGGATCGGGAGCCTCTGCATCGTCTTCCTGCACCTGCTCACGAGTGGCCTGATTCAGGCTCAGGAAGTGCTGTTCCAACCCGTCACAGGCCTCGACCTGGCCCTCGCAGCGGATATCCATGCGGATCACGATGCGGCCTTCTTCCTCGATGACACTGCGCTTGACCACGGCCGGATGGGCCGGATCGTCTTCCGGGGCAAACGTCCAGATCGTCATCGCTGCCGGGTCTTCGATGGTCAGCCAGCCATCGGCAATCGACATGCGGGTGTCGTCGCGATCTTGCAGCGCGCTGCGGGCGGCGTCGACCGAGGCGTAGCCGATATCGGCTTGCTCAGCAGCCGTGGCGGTAAAGGAAAGCAGGCTGGCGGCCACTGCGCCGGCGCAGAGAAATCGGGCTGGGAACATGGCGGATTGTCCTCGATTCGAGTGGAATAGGTGCATTCAAGTCCTTGATATTGCCGCCAAATGAAAGGGCGTGTCAGCTCAAGCGTGACCATGCATCCAAGGTGGGGAAGGCTAGCACAGCGGCTGGTGCGGTCCGGCTTGTGAATCGGCCCCGGGGCTGGGATTCCAGGTTGCCATTCAGCTGATCGATGCCGGCGACCGTTGTCTAACCGGAGCGCGAGGCAACGCTGAACTGGTTCAGGATTCGCCGGCTGCAAAGCGCTCGCCGGCCTGGGCCTGCCGCGCGTAGTCATCGACCCGGGCCAGCAACGCGGCCAGGCCGTTGCTGCGGGTGGGCGACAGGTGCGAGCCCAGCCCGATCATGCGCACGAAGTCCGGCTCGGTGGCCAGGATGGCCTCGGCGCTGCGGCCCG
>CAZUZT010000007.1:32255-37826 GCA_964624575.1 uncultured Rhodanobacteraceae bacterium
ATCATGCGCACGAAGTCCGGCTCGGTGGCCAGGATGGCCTCGGCGCTGCGGCCCGAATAGACCCGCAAAACCAGCGCGATCAGACCGGAGACGATCGCCGAATCGCTGGTAGCGTGGAAGACCATGCGCTGGCCATCGCCTTCGGGCACCAGCCACACCATCGACTGGCAACCGTGGATACGAAAGACATCGCTGCGCCAGGCATCCTGGAACGGCGGCAGCTTCCGGCCCAGGTCGATCAGGTACTGGTAGCGCTCGCTCCAGTCGCCGAGCAGGGCGAATTCATCGGCGATTGCCTGCTGCGGGTCCATGCCCTCGTCTTCGGGGCCGTCGTGTTCGGGTGTCATGCCGGCCATCATCGTTGCCACCGCCAGCGGGCGCCATCGGCGCGATCTTCCACGGTGACGCCAAGATCGGCCAGTTGCTGGCGGATGGCATCGGAGCGGGCGAAATCGCGCGCCTTGCGGGCGGCATCACGCTGCGCAACCAGGGCGTCGATATCGGCGTCGGTGGTCGCATCGGCCGCCATCGTTTCGTCCGCCTGCGCCCCGGCGGATTGCCCGGGGCGCGCCGCCTTGAACCAGGCTGCTGGCGATTGCTGCAACAGGCCCAGCAGTTCACCGGCGGCCAGAAGCTGACCCTTGAGCCGGGCGCGTTCGGCAGGGTCGGTGGCTTTGCGCGCCTGCGCGGCCAGCCCGGCCAGCGTGGCCAAGGCCTGGGGTGTATTCAGGTCGTCACACAGGGCGGCCATGACCGCGTCCGGCACCGGTTCATCGCCCGCCGGCACATCTTCCAGGTCGCGCAGGGTGCCATAGAGGCGGTCCAGGGTCCGGATCGCCCGCTGCACCGCTTCCTCGGACCAGTCCAGCGGCTGCCGGTACTGTGCCGACAGCAGGACATAACGCAGGGCCTGGGCGGGGTACTGTTCCAGCAGTTCATGCACCAGGGTGACGTTGCCCAGGGATTTGGACATCTTGCGCCCGCCCAGGTTGAGCAGGCCGTTGTGCAGCCAGTAGCGGGCGAAGACCTGGCCGCCGTGGGCGCAGGTGCTCTGTGCCATCTCGTTTTCGTGATGCGGGAACTGCAGGTCGATGCCACCGGCATGGATATCGATGGTCTGGCCCAGGTGGCTGGCGGCCATGGCCGAGCACTCGATGTGCCAGCCGGGCCGGCCGCGGCCCCAGGGGCTGGACCAACCGGGTAAATCATCGCTGGAAGGCTTCCACAGCACGAAGTCACCCGGGCTGCGCTTGTAGGGCGCGACATCGACCCGGGCGCCGGCCAGCATCTCCTCGGTCGAGCGCCGCGACAGGGTGCCGTAATCCGGGAAGGAGCCGACATCGAACAGGACGTGACCTTCGGCGACATAGGCGTGGCCGGTCCCGATCAGGGTTTCGCACATGGCGATGATCTGCTCGATATGGGCGGTCGCCTCGGGCTCGACATCGGGCGGATCGACACCCAGGGCCGCCATGTCTTGCCGGTAAGCCTGGGTGAAGCGCTGGGTAATCGCCTGGATCGGCACGCCCTGCGCGGCAGCCGCGGCGTTGATCTTGTCGTCGACATCGGTGATGTTGCGGGCGTAGACCACGCCCGGATAGAGGCGCCGCAGCAGCCGCGCCAGCAGGCCGAACACGACCGCCGGACGGGCGTTGCCGATATGGATGTAGTTGTAGACCGTGGGGCCGCAGACATAGACCGTCACCCGCGCGGGATCGAGCGGATGAAACACTTCAAGTTGTCGGCTCAGGCTGTTGAAAAGTTTGAGCTGCATGGGATTCTTGTGCGGGGCAGCAGAGGCTACTCTAGCAAATGGCCGCGTGGGCCACGAAAATCAGCACCGATTCAGTGGCCAAGGCCTTCAATGCACAGGGTCTTCAATGGCGCCAGGCATGCGGCCGGCTACGGCCCCGGCCGTGCCTGCACCCGATGGCCAGCGCTGCAATTACTTCATATCGTTACCGGAAAGACTGCTATTCATGTTCGATCCCGTATACCCAATCCGCGTCATCCCGGCCTGGGCGCTGCTGGTGGGCTCCGGCCTGGCCAGTGCCGCTGCCGCCGTCGCTGCCGGTGCCAGTTCACCCGCCGCGTCCGACCCACCCCTGACGGCTGCGCCTGTCGCTGATTTCCAGGTCGCCGCGGTGGCCGGAGACCCGGTTGCTCCGGTGCCTGACGGCCACGTCCAGCATGCCTATGCTCAGGTGCTGGTGGTGGAACCGGCATTTGAACAGGTGGTGGTCTCGCGGCTGGTGGACTATTGCCGCGACCGGGTACCGGGCGCCGGCAAGGGCGTGGCGTCGTTGTCGGGCCTGGCCGGCAGTGCGCCCGGCCCCGGCGCGGAAGGCGACGCAGAGCTGCATCCGGCCAGCTTCGATCTGCCACTGGCGGCGACTGACTCGTGCGAGCAACGGCGCGAAGAATCGGTGGAAACGCAGCAGGTTGGCTATGACGTCCAGTATCGCTATCGCGGCGAGCTGTTCCAGTCGCGCCTGACCGAGGACCCCGGCGACCGTCTGCGCATCCGCGTGGAAATCACACCGGCACCGGCCGGCTGACCGCGCCGCTGGACAGGTCCGGCGTCTGCCGTTGGCGAGCACCCCCGCGGAGCTGACTGCCGGACGGCTTGAAAAAATGCCCGCCGCCCGGCCCATCGCCGTGTTGTCTTGCGGGTCCGGCCCGGTCGGCCGGACCTTCCTTCATCCGCTCAGTCGTTGATTCCCAGCTGCTCGAGCAGGAAGGCGTACTCCTCGGCGGTTTCCCGATAGCGCTGGAAGCGCCCGGACTTGCCACCATGGCCGGCCTCCATGTTGGTCTTGTACAGGATCGGCGCGTCGCCGGTCGCCGTGGCGCGCAGCCGCGCCACCCACTTGGCCGGCTCCCAGTACTGCACCTGTGAATCCCACAGTCCGGTGGTGATGTACATCGCCGGGTACTCCTGCGCACGGACGTTGTCGTAGGGCGAATAGCCGGCGATGTAGTCGTAATACGCCTTGTTGTCCGGGTTGCCCCATTCGTCGTATTCGTTGGTGGTCAACGGGATGCTGGTGTCCAGCATCGTCGTCAGGACATCGACGAACGGCACGTGCGCCGCCAGGGCGCGGTAGCGGTCCGGAGCCATGTTCGCCACGGCACCCATCAGCAGGCCCCCGGCACTGCCGCCCATGGCGACCACGCGGTCGGCGGCGGCATAGCCTTCGCTCACCAGGTGGGCGGTGACGGCGATGAAATCGGTGAAGGAATTGTTCTTGTTCAGCAGCTTGCCCGATTCATACCAGTGCCGGCCCATTTCCTCACCGCCACGGATGTGGGCAATGGCGAAGACCACGCCGCGGTCGACCAGTGACAGCCGCGGCGATGAGAAGTACGGGTCCATCGGGATGCCGTAGGCGCCGTATCCATACTGGTACAGCGCCGCGCTGCCGTCGCGCTGGACGCCTTTGCGGTACAGCAGCGTCACCGGAATCCGTGCCCCGTCCGCTGCCGGCGCCCAGACCCGCTCGGTGACGTAGTTGGCCGGGTCGAAATCGCCCAGCACCGGATCCTGCTTCAGCAGGCGTCGCTCGCCGGTGACCATATTCATTTCATACACCGTGCCCGGGGTGGTCGGTGAGCTGTAGTGATAGCGCAGCCAGTCGCTGTCCTGTTCACTGTTGACATGGATGCCGGCGACATAGACCGGCTCGTCGGCACCGATGTACTGGTCGTGGCTGCCGTCCCAGCTGCGTACCCGGACCCGGCGCAGGCCCTGGCTGCGCTCGTCGATGGCGATGAATCCGGTGAACAGTTCGAAGTCGTCCAGATAGACATCCTCGCGGTGGGCCAGCACTTCCTGCCAGTGCTCGCGGCTGCCGGTCTGGCCGTCGGGCACCTGCATCAGGCGGAAGTTGGTCGCCTGCCAGTTGGTGCGGATCAGCCAGCGGTCGCCGATGTGGTCGGCGCTGTATTCAAAATCACGCTGGCGCGGAGCCAGCACCGTGAATTGTGCCTGGGGCTGGTCGGCAGGCAGGAAGCGGATCTCGTCGGAAACGGTGCTGGAGGAATGGATGACCACGTGGCGGTGGTCGCCGGTGCGACCCACGCCGATGTAGAAGGCGTCGTCCGGTTCTTCGTACACGACTTCATCATCGGCCGGATCGGTACCCAGGATGTGGCGGCGGATGCGCTTGCTCAGCAAGGTATCCGGATCATTCTCGGTATAGAACACGGTGGCGTTGTCGGCGGCCCAGGCCAGTGACGAGGCCACGCCTGCAATCTGGTCGGGCAGCACCTGGCCGGTGTCCAGGTCCTTGAAGCGCAGCACGTACTGGCGCCGGCCGACGGTGTCCTCGGCCCAGGCCAGCCAGCGGCCGTCATCGCTGACCTGATAGTTGCCGATCTGGAAGAATTCCTTGTCGGCCGCCATGGCATTGCCATCCAGCAGGATTTCCTCGGCCGCGTCCATCGAGCCCTTGCGGCGGGCATGGATCGGGTACTCCTGGCCTTCCTCGTAGCGTACGTAATACCACCAGCCGCGGTCGTGGTAGGGCACGCTGGCATCGTCCTGCTTGATCCGGCCGACGATCTCCTCATACAGGCGCTCGGCCAGCGGCTGCAGGCGGCCCATGTGGCGGCGATGCCAGGCGTTCTCGGCCTCCAGGTAGGCCAGCACCTCGGGGTTGCTGCGCTCATCATCGCGCAGCCAGTAGTAGGGGTCCGGACGATCACCATGGGGCGAGGTGACCAGATGGGGAACCTGTCGGGCAATCGGGGCGTAATCGGTCACGGCGGTCTCGGCGGCATCGGGGGAAGTGGCGGTCGGTGCCGGACTGCAGCCGGCAAGGACAAGGGCCAGGAGGGGAATCATGGCCAGCGGGGCCGGCCGGGCAGGCCGTTGCCGTTCCGGTGCGGGCCGGGTGTCGGGGGTGTCGACGGTCGGCGTGGCGAAATCGGTACGGACGGGCATGGCTAAAGGGTCCGGCAGGGTGGTGGACCGGCGATTTTAGCCGATGGATCCGGGTCGGCTCGCCGGCTTCGCCAACGCGATAGCTGCGGTCGGCAGGCGCTGGCTGCGGTTGCCGGCGCTCATGGCAACAACGACTGGACCGGAAGCGGCGCGGGCGAGGCCAGCCAGGTGGCGGACCCGCCGTCATCGGCAGACAGTTGTCGGCTGCGGGCGAGGAACCGCTGACGATCCTGGATGACTGCGCCCAGGGACACCAGGTGCGCGGTTTCCATCTGGCAGTCGATCAGTGGCATGCCGTGCCGTTGCAAATGGCGGCACAGCGCCAGCAGGGCCACTTTGGAGCCATTGCTGCGCCGGCTGAACATGGATTCGCCGAAGAACATGCGGCCGATGCCGACGCCGTAGATGCCGCCGACCAGTTCCTGTTGTTGCGACCAGACCTCGACGCTGTGGGCATGCCCGAGCTGATGCAGGCGCTGGTAGGCGCGGACCATGGCCGGCACGATCCAGGTGCCGCGCTGGCCGGCACGCCGGATCGTGGCGCAGTGGCCGATGACCTGGGCAAACGCGGTGTTGACCGTTACCGACCAGTCGCTGCGGCGCAGGAACCGGGCCAGCGAGCGGGC
>CAZUZT010000008.1:0-23047 GCA_964624575.1 uncultured Rhodanobacteraceae bacterium
GCACCGGCACCGGCACCGTCCAGTCCATCCCCGTCCATGGCTGGGTGCCGCCCCAAGCCCCGAAACCGCCTGGCACCTACACCGATACCATCACCGCGACCATCACCTACTGAGGCGCGGGTGCCGCGGTTGCCAGCGCCGTCCCGGACGGCCGGCAGCACGCGTATCGCCAAAAGATCTGCCCCTTCCATCGTCCAGTTGCTGCAACTGCTGGACCAGCGGTCCCGGCACGGTCTACCGGGCGCGGACCAGCGCGGTCTGATCCGGTTTTTTTGCGCTTGCTTGCCAAACCAGTGTCCGGACAACGGCTGTGCGAAGGACTGCCGCCCGCGCCGGCTGGGCCCTTCCAGCGCTGCGCCCATCACCGGCTGCACCTGGTTGAACGACGCACGACCACTGTCCAGGCGACCAGTGATCTTCGATCCGTGCAACGCGGGCCCGGCACGCGACATTCTCCGTGCGCAAGGCCGGATCCGCCTGCGTCGATGGAACACGATGAACCGGCAGACTTGACGATCGATCGATCGGGCCGGGAACGGGTGCCGCCGATGCCGCCCGGGCCGCCTGGGCCGCGACTTCCGGCTCACCGATACCCGGCCGCCTGCAATTCAAACAGTTCCGCGTAGCGTTTGCCGGCGGCGAGCAGTTGTTCGTGGCTGCCGATCTCTTCAATGCGGCCGCGCTCGAGCACCAGGATGCGGTCGGCCATGCGTACGGTGGAGAAGCGGTGCGAGATCAGCACGGTGGTCTTGCCTTGGCTGAGTTCCTTGAAGCGCTGGAAGACCTCGAACTCCGAGCGCGCGTCCAGGGCGGCGGTGGGCTCGTCCAGGATCATCAATTGGGCTTCGCGCATGTAGGCGCGGGCGATGGCGATTTTCTGCCATTCGCCGCCGGACAGGTCCACGCCCTTGTTGAAGCGTTTGCCGATGATCTGGTCGTAGCCGGCCGGCAGGCGCTGGATGACCTCGTCGGCGAGGCTGCGCCGGGCGGCTTCCTCGACCCGCTCGCGGTCTTCCGCCGAGTGGATGCGGCCGACGGCGATGTTCTCGGCGGCGGTCATGTGGTAGCGCACGAAATCCTGGAAGATCACGCCGACGTTGGCGCGCAACTCGTCCAGGTCGTATTCCTTGAGGTCGTGGCCATCGAGCAGGATGCGGCCTTCGTCGGGGTCGTACAGGCGCGCCAGCAGCTTGACCAGGGTGGTCTTGCCGGCGCCGTTCTCGCCGACCAGGGCCAGCACCTCGCCGGCGCGCAGGGTGAAGTCCAGGTGACGCACGGCCCAGTGTTCGGCATTGGGGTAGATGAAGCCGACATTTTCGAAGGTGAAGCCTTGCCGGATGGGGCTGGGGAAGGGGCGCGGGTTGGCCGGTGAGACGATTTCCGGTTCGATCTCGAAAAACGAGAACAGGTCATCCAGGTACATGGCCTGGCCGGCGACCTGGGAAAAACTGGACAGCAGGTTTTCCAGCAGGTTGCGCAGGCGCCGGAATGAGCCGGCCAGGAAGGTCAGGTCGCCGATGGTGAAATCGCCGCGCACCGTGCGCCAGGCGATGAAGGCGTAGGCGGCGTAGTAGCCCAGGGTGCCCAGGGCGGTGAACAGGCCGCCCCAGGCGGCGCGGTGGATGGCCAGCTTGCGGTTGACGGCGTAGAAGGCTTCGGCCAGCGAGCGGTAGCGTTCGATCAGAAACGCGTGCAGGCCGAAAATCTTCACTTCCTTGGCGGTTTCGACGCTGGCGCCGGTCTGGCGCACGTAGTCCAGCTCGCGCCGCTCCGGCGTCCAGGCGTAGTTGAGCGAATAGCTCTTGGCGTTGAAGTGGGATTCGCCGATGAACGCCGGCACCAGGGCGATCACCAGCAGCACGATCAGCCAGGGCGCATAGAAGATCAGGCCGGCGGCGAAGCTGACGATGGTGATCATGTCCTGGGCCTGGCCCAGCAGTTGGCCGAGCAGGGTCATCCGGCCCATGGTCTGGCGCCGGGCGCGGTCGAGCTTGTCCTGCAGTTCGGCGTCTTCGAAATCCTCCAGATCCAGCGTGGCGGCGTGCTCCATCAGGCGCACGCTGGTGGCGTTGTTGAAGCGCTCGGACAGCAGCGAGTCGTTGAGCGAGACCACCCGCCCGAGCAGGTCGGAAACCACGGCCAGGCCGAATTCCACGGCCAAAAACACCGCCAGTTGATCCAGCTGCCCGCTCTGCCACCAGGTGCCCAGGTCACCGCCGGTGCCGGCCTGGGCCAGGCCCACGACCTCGTCGATGATCAGCTTGCCGACGTAGAGCATCATCACCGGCAGCAGCGAGCGGACGAGGCGCAGCACCAGGTTGATGATCGTCAGCGACGGGCTGGTCTGCCAGATCAGCTTGATGAAGGGCGGCAGGTTGCGCAGGGCGCCGAAGCGTTCGCGAAAGGACGCCGGTGGCGGGGGCGCGCTGCCGCGTCCCGGGGCCGCGGCACCGGATGCGCGGCCGCCTGCGGTGTACTGTCTTGGCATTGCGGTCATGGCCGAAGAAAGGCAGCGCGCAGCATCGCACATGCCTGCGCCGGTCGCGATACCATCGGGGCCCTGTCCGCGCTTGCAGGAGCTAAGGCGATGATCAACCGGCTGTCCGTTCCCATTCCCTTCGGCCTGTGCGCCGCGCTGCTGCTGGCCGGATTGATCGGCTCGGCCCAGGCTCGCGAGCCGGCGGTGGCCGCGGAGCAGATGCAGGCGGCCCACATCGTCGGCGTGCTGGAATTGCCCGGTGGTGCGGCCGCCGTCGGCCTGCAGGCCGACAATGACGATGACGATCGCGTGGTGGCGATCTTCATCGGGGTCAACGAGGCCGCGGCCATCGCCCGGGCGCAGCAGGGCGTGCGTCCACAGCGGCCGCTGACCCATGAATTGCTCGGCGACCTGCTCACCGCCGGTGGCATCCAGATCCTGCAGCTGGTGATCGACGATCTGCGCGAGGGTGTCTATTACGCGACCTTGCAGGTACGCATGGCCGATGGCCAGGAAGCGTGGATTGACACCCGGCCCAGTGACGGTCTGGTGCTGGCGGTGCGCGAGGATTCACCGATCAAACTGGCGCCGGCGGTGCTGGCGTCGGCGCCGGAATGGTCGGCGCCGGACAGTTCCCAGGCCGATCAGCCGGCTGCCGGACGCAGTCAGCAACTGCAGTCGCTTTGACCTGATGTCGGCCGCCCGCTGCTGGTCCGGGCGCCGCGGTCCGGCAACCACCGGCAATGACCAGCGATGATCAGCAATGACCTTGGCCGCTTCCCCGGCGGCCGGACTTGGGCAGGTGCCTCTGGTGCCTGCGTTCATTGGGCACGTAGTGGCGGATTGGCATGAGTGAAATACGGGTTCCGGTGGCGTTCGGTGAGCTGATCGACAAGCTGACCATTCTGGAGATCAAGCGGGAGCGCATGGCCGACCCCGGCAAGCGGGCCAATGTCGAACATGAGTATCAGGCACTGTGCGCAACCTGGGATCAGGTGCCGCAGTCACGACAGGACATTGCCGCTCTGCGCGCCGAACTGAAGGCGGTGAACGAGCGCTTGTGGCAGATCGAGGATGCCGTGCGGGAGCATGATGCACAGCAGGACTTCGGGCCGGCGTTCATTGACCTGGCGCGCTCGGTGTATCTGAACAACGACGAGCGGGCGCGGCTCAAGCGTGAAATCAACCTGACGCTGGGCTCGGCCCTGGTCGAGGAAAAATCCTATGACGACTACCGCCGGGAGTTGCCGGATGCCTGACGCCGTGCGCCCGAGCGCTAGGGTCGGTGGTCGGTGGTCGGCGCCGGCCACGATCTGATCGACCGACCGACCGTTGGCGGTAACTGCTGCCCGGGGCGCTGATCAGTCGTGAATCAGTTCCCGGGCTGCTGGTCACTTTGCGCGCGGCTTACCGTCGCATTTGCCCCGACGTCATCGACGCGATGATTGCCGAATACCTTTAACGACGCTCCTGCGAGCGGCTGCTGCGGCTGCTGCCGCGCTCGGACCGGCCGGACGAGGCAGCAGGTTCGCGCACGGCCGGGGCCGGCGTGCTTCGGGCCGGCGGCGCACTGCGTGCCGGGGCCGCCGGTGCATTGCTTCGCGTGGCGCCGGAGACGGGGGCGCTACTGCGTGGCGCCGGTGCGACAGCCCGCGGCGCCACGGGTACCGACTGGGTCGTCCGCGGCGGCGCGATCGAACGGCTGGGTGCAGGAGCGCTGCGAATGGCCGGCTGTGACTGGCGCTGTGCTGCCGGGCTGCCCTGCGGCGGCGCCGGCATCTGCGTTGCCGGACGATCCCGGTTCGCCGGCACCGTCGACCTGGCCGGTGTGCGCGCTGGCGCCTGTACCGGAGCCCGGGACTGGGTCGCCGGCAGAGGGATGCCGCTGGACGAGCGCGTGTTGGCAGCCGGTGGCTCCTGCCGGGTTGCCGGCTGGGTGCTGCGTGGCGCCGGGGCCGATTGCGGGACGACCGAGCGCACGCCGGGTTCGATGGAGCGGGACTGTGATGGCGTTTGCCGTGCCGCAGCCGGCGCCTGCCGCGAGGTCGTGGTGCCGGGGCTGGCGTCCGGGCTGGTGGCGCGCGGGACGTAGCGCGAGGAGGGCAGGGCGCGACCGCGTTCGGCGGTTTCCGGCAGCGGGGTACCCCGGCGGGCGCTGACCGACTCACGGGGACCTGCGGTGCGGCTGGTGTCACGGGCCGGCGCGGCAGCTTCACCAGCGCCGGTGCGGCCGGTGCCGCCAGATGGCGTTGTGACAGTGGAGCGTGCGGCGGTCTGGCGGCTGCCGGCGCTGCTGTCGGGCACCTGCACCGGCGCTGGCTGCACGCCAACCTCGCCCAACTGTCCGCGAGCCGCGGTGTCGCGCGCGGGTCGGGCAGCAATGCTGGTGGCCGGGCTGTCCTGCCTGCCGGGATCAATCACGCGTACGCTGCGCTCGCGGCTGGGACCGGCAGTGGCACTGAGGCGTTGCAGTTGGTCACTGGCCAGCGGTTCGCCGCCGTTGCGGGCAATGGCCGCCTCGCGCCGGTCGAAGTCGGCGATCGTCGGCGCCGGCTGGTGTCGGGCGACAACGCTGCGTTGGCGGTTGTCGGGCACCGCGGTGCGGCTGGCCGCAGTGCCGGCAAGGCTGGCACGGACCGGTGTAGCCGGCGCGCGGGTCAGCAACTCGCCCTGGCGCAGGGCGCCCGGGCGCATGTGGGCCATGGTATCGGCGGCGCGGCGGTTGCCGACGAAGCTGTCGCGCGGCACCACGGTGACGGCGTTGGCGGCGTTGCGGAAGGTGTAGTTGCGCCGCGGTACCCGGCCCTGCACGTAGTAATCGTTGTAGACGTTGGTGACGTAGATGTTGTTGACCACCATCGTGTTGTGCACGTTGACCCGGTTGAAGTAGCTGCGGCTGACCCGGTACCAGGGCATGTAGATGTCATGCGGGCTCAGCGGGAACCAGCCGATCGGCGGGCCGCCGGTGCTGACCGTCAGGCGCCAGCCGGAACCGCCGACGAAGGCGACCAGGGCGGGCGCGAACACCGGCCGCAGGTGGCGCGGTCCGGGCACCCAGCCCCAACCACTGGAAACATAGACCCAGCGGCCATAGTGCGAGGGCGCAAAGCCCCAGGCGTGATCGTCGACCCAAGTCCAGCCCCAGGGCTCGATCCAGTTCCAGCGGCCATCACGGTATGGCGCCCAGCCGGCACCGACATGGCGCGGGAACCAGACGTGGCCATACTCGGCCACCGGCCGCCAGCTGCCGTGCGCATCCAGGTCGGCGTAGCCGATCATCTCCGAGGAGACATAGCGGCGCGTGGGCGAGTTCAGGTAGCGGTCGTTGCGGGCGAAGGCCCAGTTGTCGAAATCATCGCGCGGCGGGATGCCCATGCGCTGCGGATTGGCCAGGGACGGATCATGGAAGCGGATGCTGTTGCCCGAGGCGACCCGCACCAACTGGCCGCTTTCGCCGTAGATGTCGGCGCGGCCACTGAACACGGTGACCTGGGTGGAATCGCCGCTGGGCGCGATGTCGACCCGGAACTCGCCCGGCTCGCTGACCACCAGGGCCAGGGTCGGGGTGTCGATCTCGTAGATTTGGCCGTCATGGACCACATCCACGCGCAGGTTGAGCACGCCCTGGGTGATCTGGACCTGAGCCAGGGCATCGGTGAGGTTTAAAAATTCGATCGCGCTGCCCTGGTCCAGGCGCAGCGCGGCGGTGCCCAGTTCCAGTTCCAGGCGGGCGCCGCCATCGGCCCACAGGCGGTCGCCGACGACGACCGGCCGGTTGAGCTGGGCTGCATGCCAGGCATCCTCGCCGGCCGGGGCGAAACTGACGTCGCCAGCCAGGTAGCTGAGGCGGGCGACGCGTGCCGGCGGGTCGGCCCAGGCGCTGGCCGAGACCACCAGCAACAGGCCGGCCGCCAGGACTGCGGCGCCAAGTGAGCGAAAAAACGCTGTGTTCATGAGAACCTCCCGGTGAAACTCTGGTCGGATGCACCTGCACGGCCAGGGGCGGCCGGAACGCATCTGGATGACATGGAACCGCAACCCGCCTTAATCCCGGCCTTACAGCCGTCGCGGCCAGGGGTCCAGGAATGGTGGCGGGTGCCGGCCAGGACACTCCGGCCGCCCGCTGCCGGGCGGTGGCCGTAGCCGGCGTTGGCGATCAGGGTCAGGTGCCCGGACACCGGCATCCTCACCGGTTTCCCGCCGGCCGGCGCAGCGGCGGTGGCAGTTCGGGCAGCAGGGTGTGCGGATCGATGTTGGTGCGGATTTCGCCCGGGTGTACCTGGATCTTCTGCAGGCGCGCCGAGGTACAGCCGCCGTCGCCCGGGGCGCAATCACGCAGCGGCTGGGCGTGGACGCCAAATAGCTGGTTGGGATTGTTCTCCAGGGCGAATGCGGTGAGGTAGTAGCTGCCCACCGGCAGGTCCTCGATGCGGTAGTGGCGGTCACCACGGCGGGTCTGCATGCAGATCGGCGCTTCCGGCGCTGATTCCGGTGCCGCGCAGACCCGCATGGCCGGCACCGGTTCGACACCGCGGAAATCCAGGCGCCCGGAGATGGCACCGGTATCGCCGTGGGCACCGGGAGCCTGGCACTGCAGCTCGGCGATGCCATCTTCCCGCAAGCCCAACTGCAGGCTACCGATAAACGCGGCTTCCGGCTCCGCCTGGCTTCGGTCAAGCCGGGCCTGAACGTCGGACGGGCTGGCGGCCAGCGCCACCGACAGGGTGGCGCCGCCATCACGGGTCTGGCTCAGGGTGAATTCCTGCACCCGGCTGCCCAGCACTTGCGCGCGGCCACCCTGGCAATGCAGGCTGTGCCGGCCTGCATCTTCACGGTGCTGACAGTTGAATCCATGATCGGCGGCCCGCGCCGCAATTACTGCCGGCTGGGCAGTCATCGCTTGGCTGTCCCGGCATTCCAGCATCGGCTGCAGCGGGGCTGCCATCACCGGAGCAGCCGCGGCAAGCATCAGGCCGGCCGCCAGCAACGGTGCACGCCTGGCGGTGGCAACTGCATAAGGCATCGGATAACCCATGGCGGCGGTTCCTGTCTTGAAAGGAATCAGAGCAGTGACGCGCTGCGACCGTTGACGCGCACCCGCGAACCTTCTCGGATGCCACGCAGGTCGCGCTGGCTGATGACGATGCGGCGGCCATCATCCATGCGCACGAACAGGTCGTGGTTGGCGGCGGCGCTGGTATTCCGCTCGATCTGGTGGCCGGCAACACCACCGGCGACGGCGCCCGCCACCGCGGCGGCCTGGCGACCGGAGCCACTGCCGACCTGGTTGCCCAGGATGCCGCCGATCACGGCCCCGGCAATCGCGCCGCCACCGCTGGCCTGGGGCTGGTTGTAGACCCGGTCGATACGTTCGACCACGCCACACTGCTGGCAGTACGCATAGCCATCCACTGGGCCGTAACCACGATTGCCGTAGTACTGGCCGCCCTGGGTGCTGGCGCAGGCGCCGGCAGCGAGGGCGAGGACGGAAATCATCATCAGGCGAATGATCATGCTGCTCTCCTTGTCTGGCACGCGACACAGGTCGCGCTCGTGCAGCACCTAAGCTAAACGGGTGGGCATGAACAGGGAGCTAAACCCGGGCTGCCAGGCTGAACAGGTGGTGTCTGCAGGTCGTGAACGGTGGTGTAAAGGTGGAGGCACGATGCGCAGGCGGGGGCAGGAAGCCACCCCCCGCGGCCAAGCGGGCACGGGCTTGATGACGCTGCTATCGGGCTTTCGACGGCCCGCGTTCCGTGCATGGTTGCAGCCGCGAAGCCGGGGTCTGCCTGCTGCGATGCCGGCAGTGGTCTGCAGCGGCGGGCTACTGATAGCGGCGATGACATTCCTGGCAAACCCGGGCCAGGGTGCCGGTAGCCTGGACCAGGGCATTGCAATCTTCGATGCCCTCGGCGCTGATGCCGTCGGCGGCCCGCTGCAGGTCCTGGCGGCGGCGGGCGAACTCCGAGCCGGGGGTGTCCAGATCGGGAAAGGCGAAGCTCAGTTCCCGGGCGGCGAAGCTGACCTGCTGCAGGCGCTGGCGCATGGCATCACCGGTGCAGTCAGCATCATCGCCAGCGCGGCGCATTGCATCCATATGGTGGGCCAGTACCACCATGGTGGCGCGTTCATGGGCATTGCGGGTGGCCAGGGCCTTGGCCGCGGCCAGGGCGCACAGGCTGCCGACCAGCACACCGGTCAGGATCAATAGCAGGGATTTCATCTGGGGAAAGGTTCTACGCGGCCGGCAGGCCCGGCGCTGTTGGCGGTTGGGCAACCGCTGCCCGCAGGCAGCGGCGGTGGGTTTGCGGATCAGCGTGCCAGCATCGGCGCCGTCCACGCGGCACGTGGCTGCCCGGGGCAGGCCTGGCTGTTGCACAGCTGGGCGCGCAATGCCGGATGTGACTGCACCAGGATCCGGAACAGCAGGTTCTGTTCGATCACGCCGCGGACCTGTTCGGAACCCGGCCCCATGGCATACACCGGCACGTCCTCACCGCCATGGGTTTCCGAGGCCAGCGCGACCGTGGCCGCCTGCATGAAATCGATGTCGGCGGCGCGCTGATCATCCAGCGGCGCATGACCGGTATCGGCATCGGCATCGACCTGGCCAATGGGCTGGAAGCTTTCAGGAAGATGCGGATAGGTCTTGTGACCCTGCGGCTGCTGGTCGCTGGCACCCAGATAGCCGGGGCCGTTGGCATAGCCCAGGGTGGTGTAGGGCTGGCCGGTGCGGTCCAGGGTCGGATCGGCCGACGGTTCGCCGTGGGCATCATTGCCGCGCACCAGGCCCAGGATCGGATTGCCGCGGGTCGGGTAGCCGGCCATGGTGAAGGTGTGGCTGTGGTCGGAGGTGACGACGATCAGAGTGTCATCATTGGCGCGGGCGACCGTGGCGCGGACCGCGGCCGACAGGGCGACGGTGTCGTGCAGGGCGCGCGCCGCATTGCCGGCGTGGTGGCCATGGTCGATGCGGCCGGCTTCCACCAGCAGCAGGTAGCCGTTGCCGCGGGCGGCCAGCAGGTCCATCGCCTTGACCGTCATCTCGGCCAGGCTGGGTTCGCCGGCCGGATCATCGGCCCGTTCCAGCTCATAGCGCATATGCGAAGGTTCGAACAGGCCGAGCACGCGCTGCCCGCTGTCATTTGGAATGGCGGCGAACTGGCGGGCGTTCCATACATAGTGGCCGCCCCCGGCCTGCCATTGCGCGAGCAGGTCGCGGCCGTCGGCGCGTCGGCCATGGCGCTCCGGATACTCCGGATCGGTGTGGGCGGCAGGCATGAACATGGCCCGGCCACCGCCGAGCACGACATCGTGGCCACGGCCATCGATGGGTTCCAGCAGCTGCCGGGCAATGTCGACACAGCCGTCAGCCAGGGCCTGCTCCGGCATGGCGCTGTCCACTTCCCAGTTGCGCTGGGCACTGCGCGCGTAGGTCGTCGCCGGGGTGGCATGGGTGATGCGGGTGGTGGTGACGACGCCGGTGGCCAGGCCGGCGGCGCGCGCCAGTTCGCTCAGCGACAGCAGGCGCTGGCCGTGGCTGCCGGCGCAGTCCCCCAGGCGGTTGTCCGGACCGATGTTGATCACCCCGGCGCGGGTCTTGACCCCGGTCATGATCGCGCTGGCGGTACCGGCCGAATCCGGGGTCTGCTGGTTGCTGTTGTAGGTCTTGGCCAGGGCGGTATGGGGAAATTCCTCGAAGGCCAGGAGGTTTTCCTCGCCGGTGCCGCCGGCCATCTGTCCTTCCAGGATGCGCGCGGCGGTGGCCGTGGTCAGGCCCATGCCATCGCCGATGAACAGGATCACGTTGCGTGCCTGGCCGGCCGGAACGGTGGCCGATCCGGCGACGGCTGGGATTTCGGCTGGGCGCGTATGCCGGGCGGGACTGCAGGCGGCCAGCAGGCACAAGGCCAAAGCGGGCAGGTAGCGAAGCGGGATCATGGTGGCATCGACTCGGAGCAGGAACGGGCGCAGGATTATGGCAAGGGCAGATGACAACCGCGCAATGCCGCCACCCGCCGTGCGGGCAGGCGTCAGTGCAGGGGTCGGCATACGCCTGGTCAGGGCGACGCGGAAGCCGGCGGCTTCGGCGCCGCCGGCAATCCAGTCGACTCAGTCAACGCCCGGATATTTCACCGAGCAGCCATAGGGACGGGTGTTGCTGTCGGTGACGGGCTGGCCAGCAGCCATTTCCGCCAGTGCGGCCGGTACGTATTGTTTGGCCTGGGCGATATCGGCCTGGTCGGCGCTGCGGATCGCGTCGATGCCGCCCTTGTACCGGAGGATGCCGTCGCCATCGATGATGTACATGTGTGGCGTGGTCTTGGCGCCATAGGCCATGCCGGCGGTGCCATCGGGGTCGAGCAGGTAGGCGGTGCTGGCAAAGCCGTCCTTGGCCATGTCGGCGCGGGCGCCCTCGGCATCGACATGGCCCTGTTTGCCTGGTGCGGAGGAGTTGATCACCAGCCAGGCGGCGCCGTCGGCGACGGCTTGGGTCTGCTGGCGTTGCATGTTGCCCGAATCATAGTGTTTGCGGACGAACGGGCAGTCGTAGTTGGTCCACTCCAGGACCACGGTGCGGCCGGCAAATTCGGCCAGCGTCCGCGTGTTGCCCTCGGTATCGGGCAGGCTGAAGAACGGTGCCGGCGCACCGATCACCGGTTCGGCGACGGCTGCCGTGGTCAGAGCCATGCCCAGGCCAAGGCCCAGGCTGAGAAAGGCGAGGGGAATACGGTTCATCGAAGAAATCTCCTGTGGGGTCATTGATTGTCGGCGGCCTGGTCCAGTGCTGCCAGCACCAGTCCGGGCGTCAGGATCTGCGGTAGCACCCGGGCCGGGCCGGTGCCGCGCGGGTAGAGCACATACAAGGGCACGCCGGCACGATCGAACTGCGCCAGGTAGGCGCTGATCGCCTCGTCGTGGTTGGTCCAGTCACCCTTGAGGTAATGGATGCCATGTTGCTGCAGGCGCTGGCCGAAGCTGTCCGAGGACAGGGCCACGCGTTCATTGGCCAGGCAGGTGATGCACCAGGCGGCGGTCATGTTGACCAGAACCGGCTCACCGGCCTGGCGCAGGCGGTCCAGACGTTCGGCCGACCAGGCCTGCGACAGGCTGGCGGGTGCCGCAGTGTCGGCAGCGACGGTCGCTGGTGCTGGCGCCAGGCGCTGGGGTACCGGCAGCAGCGCCAGCGCCAGTGCCAGCGCGATCACGGCCACGATGCGGGCAACCATGGCGCCACCCCACCGGGCGCGCTCCCAGGCCCAGGCGGCCAGTGCCACCAGGACCACGCCGGCCAATGCCAGACCGACGCCGTGGGCGCCGGTCTGCAGCGCCAGCACCCACAACAGCCAGGCGGCGGTCAGGTACAGCGGGAAGGCCAGCGCCTGCTTGAACGTCTCCATCCATGGCCCCGGACGTGGCAGCCAGCGGGTCAGCACCGGTACCAGGGCGAACAGCAGCAGCGGCAGGGCCAGGCCCATGCCCAGGGCCAGGAACACCGCCATCGCGATCGCCGCCGGCTGAGCCAGGGCATAGCCCAATGCCGCGCCCATGAACGGCGCCGTGCATGGGGCGGCCACGACGCAGGCCAGCACGCCGGTGAAAAACGCCGCGCGATCGCCATCGCCGGCGGCCAGTTTCTGGCCGGCATTCATCCAGCCACTGCCCAGGGTGACCACGCCGGACAGGGCCAGGCCAAGCAGAAACATCAGGTAGGCCAGTGCCAAAACCAGCCAGGGCGATTGCAGCTGGAAGCCCCAGCCGACCTGTTCACCGCCCGCGCGCAATGCCAGCAGCAGGCCGCCGATAACGCTGAAGCTGGCCAGCACACCGGCGGTATAGAGCAGGCCCTCGCGGCGCGCACGGCGGCGGTCGGTGCCGGCCTGCACCAGCGCCAATGCCTTCATCGACAGCACCGGGAAGACACAGGGCATGAGGTTCAAGATGACGCCGCCGGCCAGGGCCAGCGCCAGGGCGAGCCACACCGACATGGCCCCGGTGCCGCTGCCGCGGCCGGCAAGGTCGATGTTCGCCGCGGTCGCAGCCAGGTCTGAGGCGGCACCGGCCGGGGCGGCCGCGCTTGCGGCGGCATCCCCGTTGAGTGTTGCCCCTGCTGCGCCGCCATCGGTTGCAAGTTCGAACCGGTAGGCCCGGGCCGGATCGGTCGTCCGATCAACCAGCAGCATGGCAACCGTCTCCGGCAAGCCGCCGAACCAGTCGCTGGTGGCATGGTGGGTGACCAGGGCGCCGTCAACCTTCTGCCAGCCGGCGAAAGGCGCACTGGTGAAGATGTCCTCGGCGATCGGGAACAGTTCGAAGTCGCCAGGCAGGTCGCCGGCCAGCTGTACCCGCAGGCCATCGTCGGTCCGGCTCAGGCTGCCGGTCAGGTCGGCGTGGATCTGTGGCAGGCGTTGGCGGGCCTGGCTGAAGCTGGCGACATGGGTGCTGACCGATGTCGCCGGTGTCGCCAGCGCCGTCACCGGCAGCTGGATCGCCAGTTGGGCACGTCCGGGAATGCACTCTTCCTTGCACACCAGATAGGCGATCTCGGCTTCCAGGGTGACCTGGCTTCCGGCCTTTGCATCCTCGGGCACCTGGATCGCGCTCAGCAGCCAGGCCTGGCCTTCATAGCCGAAGTTGGTCAGCGGTCCGAACGGCAGGCGCTCGGGGAACGGCCACTGGATCGGTCCAGCGCTGAATCCTTCCGGCAACTGCCAGTTGATCCGTGTCGGCAGGCCACTGTCACCGGGGTTGCGCCAGTAGGTATGCCAGTCCGGATCATGGTCGATGTGCAGGGCCAGCCAGTGGCTGCCGCCCGGGGTCAGGGCATGGTCTTCGCTGAGCAGTTCCAGCGACAGGTGGATGCCGCGCTGGCTGCCGCTGCTGGCGGCCGTGGCGGCCAGCGGCAGCAGCGCGATGAGCAGGATCAGGCTGCGCAACAGTCGCTGGGATGGATGGCCGGACATGACTGGATTGGAATTTGGCAAGCGCTTGAAGTTCCCGCAGCGCCTGCCGGCGCCCGGCTCAGGCGCCGGCCAGTACGCGCAGCATCTGGCCCACCACCCAGGCCAGATAGGTGCCGGTGGCATAACCGGCCACACCGAGCAGGACGCCCACCGGCGCCAGTGCCGGGTGGAAGGCCGCGGCCACTACCGGGGCCGATGCGGCCGCGCCGATGTTGCCTTGCGAGCCGATGGCGAAATAGAACGCCGGGGCGCGGATCACGCGCGCCACGATCAGCAGCATGGCGCCGTGGATCAGGATCCAGATCGCACCGATGGCGAACAGCCAGGGCCGTTCGATCAGGGCCATCAGATCCATCTGCATGCCGATGCTGACGATCAGCACATACAAAAGGACCGTACCCAGCCGGGAAGCGCCGACATCCTCGAGCTTCCGCGCCCGGGTGAAACTCAGGCCGATGGCGATGGTGGTGGAGAAGATCACCACCCAGAAAAAGCGCGAGGTCAGGCTCAGCCGGGCCAGGTGCGGGGCCTCGGCGGCGATCCAGTTGGACAGCGGGCCGGCCAGGGCATGCGCCAGACCGGTAATGGTGAACGCCAGGCCCAGCACGATCATCACGTCGGGCAGGGTGGGGATGCGTGAATTGGCCCGCTGGTAGGCTTCGACCTTGTCCTTGAGCTCGTCGATGGCGCGGGTGTCGGCGCCGATCCAGCGATCAAAGCGCTGCGCCCGCCCGGCCAGGAACAGCAGGCCGGCGAGCCAGACGCTGGCCACCAGGATGTCGACTGCGGCGAACTGGCCGAAGGTGTTGGCGTCGACCTCGTAGATCTCGCGCATCGCGACCATGTTGGCGCCGCCGCCGATCCAGCTGCCGGCCAGGGCGGCCATGCCGGTCCAGGTGTCGCCGGCAACCGTTTCCGGGCTCAGCACGCCGACGATCAGATAAGCGATCGGTGCGCCCAGCATCACCCCCAGGGTGCCGGTGAAGAACATGATCAGCAGCTTGGGCCCCAGGCCAAGCAGACCCTTCACATCGATCGACAGGGTCAACAGCACCAGCGCCGCCGGCAACAGGTAGTCGCGGGCCACCGGATAGATGCCGTTGTCGCGGCCATCGATGATGTCCAGCGTATTCAACAGCGCCGGCAGGCAGTAGCACAGCGCCAGCGCCGGCACGATGGAATAAAAGCGCCGCCAGAAGGTGGCCGGATGCGAGGCGGTCCAGAAGACCAGGGCGAGAATTCCGGCGAGCAGGCCGAACAGGACGGCGTCGTCGGTGACCAGGGCAGCGTTTTCCATAGGGTCGCGACCCTACACGAGGATGCCGGCAGCGCCAAGCTGAAGCTGCCGACAGCGGCTGGAATGTGGCGAAACATGGGGCTTGAAGCGCTGCCGGGCCATGCTCTCAGGTGGCTGCCCCGGTCGGGCCGCTTGTCCGGCAGGCGATGGCGCACCGACAATGGTGGCTTCCGGCCAGGTCGGCCGGTTCGGCTCACGCGGGCAACCGCCTGGAACTTCCTGGAATCGCCCCCGATATCGCATCCATGCACGATAACGACGACAACGCCACCCGCTTCGCCGGCATCGACCGGCTCTATGGCCGCGGCAGCTTCTCCCGGCTCGGCCGGGCCCATGCCTGCATCATTGGCGTGGGTGGTGTCGGCTCGTGGACGGTGGAGGCCCTGGCCCGGTCCGGCGTCGGCACCCTGACCCTGATCGATGGCGACGATGTCTGCCTGAGCAATACCAATCGCCAGCTGCCGGCACTGATGGGCAACTATGGCCGGGCCAAGGTCGAGATCCTGGCCGAACGCGCCCGGGCGATCTCGCCGGACATCCAGATCCATGCACTGGAGCGCTTTCTTACCCCCGGCAGCCTGCCCGAGCTGCTGGATGGCGGTTTCGATCTGGTGATCGACACCTGCGACGCTTTCCGGGTCAAGGTCGAGACTATCGCCTGGTGCCGGCGCCGGCGACTGCCGCTGATTGTCTGTGGTTCGGCCGGCGGCCGGGTCGACCCGACCCGGATCCAGGTCCGCGACCTGGCAGTCACCGAGCACGACGCCATGCTCGCCCTGGTGCGCAAGAAATTGCGCCAGGAATTCGGCTTGCCACGCAATCCAAAGCGACGCTTTGGTGTGCCCGCGGTGTTCTCGATGGAAAATGTCCGCTACCCGCAGGCCGATGGCACGGTCAGCGGTACCCGGGTGCCGGATGTCCCCGGTGCGCTTGATTGCGGCGGTGGGCTTGGAGCCGCCATGCATGTCACCGCCGCGTTCGGCATGGTGATTGCCGGTAAGGCCCTGGAACGCCTGCTCAGGCCCGAGCTGACCGACGACGCCGAAAGGTGTACCGGCGACGGTTCGATGCTCGGCAGGGGCTGCACTTCGTCCCCGGCCTGAGTCTTCTGCTGCGGGCGGCAGCACGCGGCCACGCCAGTCACGGGTGTTGACATGCTCACGGGAATCCGTAAGATGGCGGGTCTGGTGCGGGAATAGCTCAGTTGGTAGAGCACGACCTTGCCAAGGTCGGGGTCGCGAGTTCGAGTCTCGTTTCCCGCTCCATATTCATCTCCTCATGCAGGTGCGCCGGTCGATCTCTCGCCGGCGGCTGTTCGCAGTCAGGGCTCCGTTCCCGGAGTCCTTCCCCGGGGCACACTGTCCATCGGGCTCCCAACAAAAACCATCATCACGCCACGCCCGTCTGCGTCAGTGGCGCAGGTTGCTTTGCCCGGGTGCCGCGGCTCCAGGGGCGGCTGTTGCCAGACACCGATGACGATTGCGGGGCGCCTGTGCCCGACGCTTTCGCGGGTCTTGAACCCGGCCACCGGCTCTGTCCCGGTGCAGGTGGCGTGAAATTTCCGCGTGCCAAGCGCACTGCGGTCAGTCGTGAGTGGTCATCGATACCTAAGTTAAGGTACTGTGGCAGCCAGTAGCGCTAGGGCTTTGCCTATCAAGGCATTTGCCGGAGCGCTCTGGGGCATAGGGCATAGGCGCCATGCTGGTTGAGGTGGGACGGCAGGATGGACTTGCCGGGTCAAGCCCTGGAGATGTAGTGTGTCAGCTCAAGGGTTTGGGTCGAGAATTGTGAGCAATTTCGCTGGTTCGGACACAATTCGTAACAAAAGTGTTGCGTTCAGCCAGCGTTATGGCTTTTAATCCGGAGCGGTAAAGAGTCGGCCTGAGTGGTCGATTCACCTAGGGAGGGATGACGTGGGTCTCTTCAAATCGAAAACGCCAACGGTGATCGGCATCGATGTCACCTCGACATCGGTGAAGCTCATCGAGCTGTCCGGCAGCGATCGGCGCTACAAGATCGAATCCTGGGCCGTCGAGCCGTTGCCCGACGACGCCGTGCGGGAAAAGCAAATTGGTGACGAAGACACGGTCGGCAGTGCCATTCGCCGTGCCTTGGACCGGGCCGGCTGCAAGATCAAGAATGCTGCCGCCGCTGTTGGCGGCTCCGGAGTCATCACCAAGGTGCTGACCCTGCCGGCCGACCTCAACGAGGATGACCTGGAAAGCCAGGTGCAGGTTGAGGCGGCCCAGTTCATCCCTTACCCACTGGACGAGATCAGCATGGATTTCCATGTCGTCGGCCAGCGTGGTACGGAGCTGGCCGACGTGATCATGGCCGCCTGCCGCACCGAATCGGTCAGCACGGTGGTGTCTGCGCTGGAGTTGGCCGGCCTGACCGCCCGCGTCATCGATGTCGAGGCCTTCGCCCTGGCTCGGGCCGCGGCCCTGTTGCCGGCGCTGCGCCAGGCCGGGGCCGATCTGGTCACCGCCCTGTTCGACATCGGCGCCACCTCGACCACGATGGTGGTGCTGCGCGAAGGGCGCATCATCTACACCCGCGAACACGGCTTCGGCGGCCGCAGCCTGGTCGACAATGTCCAGCAGCGCTACGGCCTCAGCGCCAAGGAAGCCGAGCTCGCGATCCGGTCCGGTGATCTGCCCGAAAGTTTCGCCGATGAGATCGCGCCGGATTTCCGGAACAGTGTCGCGGTCCAGATCGGGCGCCTGCTGCAGTACTTCTATGCCGGCAGCGAGTTCAGCCGGGTTGACCAGATCATCGTCAGCGGCGGCGTTTCGGCCCTGCCCGAGCTGGCACCGGCGGTGAGTTCGGAGATCGGGGTGCCCACCCACATCGGCAATCCGCTTGCCGACATGGCGCGCGCCGGTCGCGTTCCTGCCCGGGCCATCGATGAAGGCCACTCGATGATGATCGCCTGTGGCCTGGCCTTGCGGAGCTTCGACTGATGAGCGCGAAGATCAACCTTCTGCCCTGGCGCCTTGAACGGCGCAAGGTGCGTGAGCGCGAGTTCTATCTCATGCTCGGCGCAGCCGCGATCGCCGGCGTGCTGCTGGTGTTGGCGGCGGTTGGCGTGCATGCCTCCTGGATCGACAATCAGGAACAGCGCAACCGCTACCTGCGCACCGAGATCGGCAAGCTGGATGAGCAGATCAAGGAAATCGAACAGTTGGAAGAGCGGCGCCGGCAACTGGTGGCGCGCAAGGATGTCATCGAGCGCCTGCAGGGCACGCGCACACAGATGGTGCATCTGTTCGAACAACTGGTGCGCACCATTCCCGAAGGCGTACGCCTGACTGCGATCAAACAGGCCGGTCAACAGCTCACCCTGGAAGGCTTTGCACAGTCCCAGCAACGTGTTTCCGGCTACATGCGCAGTCTGGAACAGTCCGAGTGGTTGACCGGCACCGCGCTGCGCATCGTCGAAGCCAAGGAAGAGGACCAGCGCAGCCGTTTCTCCTTCACTCTGGGCGTGCGCCTGATCCAGCCGGGAGCCGAGCCGGCTGAAACCGGCGGCGATCTGGACTTCCCCGATGAAGCCGGAGCACGGTCATGAAGCTGTCGGACTTCCGCAATCTTGATGCCAGCAACCCCGGTGGCTGGCCGGCCAGTGTCAAGTTCGTCGTCGCATTGGTGCTGGTGGTTGTGATCTGCCTGGCCGGCTGGCACTTCAAGGTCAGTGACCAGAAGGAGCAGTTGGCCCGGTCCGAGCGCACCGAACAGGAGCTGCGCCGCGAGTTCACCCAGAAGCACGGACGGGTGGTCAATCTGGATGCCTATCGCGAACAGCTGGCCGAGATGGACGAGATGTTCCGGCAGATGGTCCGCCAACTGCCCAGCAAGACCGAAATGCCGCAGCTGCTGATCGACATCTCCCAGTCGGCACAGACGGCCGGGATCGACACCCAGTTGTTCCAGCCTGGACCGGAAAGACCGGAAGACTTCTACGCCGAACAGCCGATTTCAGTCCGCATGGTCGGCAACTACCACCAGTTCGGGGAATTCATCAGCGTCATCGCCCAGCTGCCGCGAGTGGTGATCCTGACCATGCATGACATCGAGCTGCGGCCGGACACCGACAGCCGCAGCCGCGCCGGCCGCGGCGCCACCGCAGCCGCACCGGCTGACGGCAACCTGCGCATGACCGGTACCGTCCGTACCTACCGCTATCTGGACGACGACGAGCAGGCCGAGTTGCTCGCCGAACAGGACGCAGCCGCCACATCGGGCAGGAGGCGCTGAGATGGAGCCGAGCATGAATCGCCAAGCCCCTTTCCGCCGGTTGCTGGCGGTCCTGGCCCTGCTGGCCATGGCCGTGATGGTGTCGGCCTGCAGCAACAACCGGGACGATCTGGAAGAGTGGATCGCCCAGGCCCGGGCCCAGCGCGGCGCCGCCCTGGAACCCTTGCCGGTACTGCGCACCTTCGAACCCTATGAATACGATGCCTTCCATCTGCGTGATCCGTTCACGATCTGGGACGACGAAGACGTACGCACCTCGGCCGCGGCCGGACCGCGCCCGGATCCATCCCGGCGCAAGGAGCCGCTGGAAGCCTTCCCGCGCGACGCCCTGGCCATGGTCGGCACCATCGGCATGGTCGGTGACATGTACGGGGTGATCAAGGCTCCCGACGGCATCGTCTACCGGATCCGCCCGGACAATTACCTTGGCCAGAGTGAAGGCCGCATCGTGGGTATCTACGAGGATCGAATCGAACTGGTCGAATTGATCCCGAATGGTGTTGGTGGCTGGATCGAACAGCCGGCCCGTATTCCCTTGGAAAGCCAGTGAGAACGACAAACATGACTGCCCTCACTTCTGCTCCGCATCGTTTTCGCTTGCCGCTGGCGGCACTCTTTGTCTGCGCACTCATCGCCATGGCCGGACCTGTGTCGGCCAATACCCTTGAGGCGGTCAGCTACAGCGTGGTCGGCGGCGGTCGCGTCGACATCAAGCTGGATCTGGCGCAACCGACAATCGATGCCAGCGACTTCAGTACCGAATCGCCGCCGCGCATCGCCATCGACCTCAACGACACCGGCAACCGCTGGCATGAGCGACGCCTGGCGGTCGGCAGCGGCGCGGTCAGCGCAGTGTCGGCGGTGGAAGCCGGCGGTCGTACCCGCCTGGTCATCGACCTGGCACGGCCGGCCAGCTACAGCCTGCGCCAGGAAGGCAGCAGCCTGGTGGTGACCGTGGACGGTGGCGTCGCCATTGGTGGTTCGCCGCTGCTGTCGGCTGAAACCGACCCGACCAAGCGTGCAGCGATCAGCACCCGCAACGAGTTGGACCGGATCGACTTCCGTCGCGGCAGCGATGGCGAAGGCCGTATCGAACTGGTGTTTTCCGGCGAAGGCGTTGGCGCCGACATGCGCGACATCGGCAATCGGATCGAGCTGGAGCTGGCCAATGTCCGCGTGCCCGAGCGCAACCAGCGGCGCCTGGATGTCGGCGATTTCGCCACCCCAGTGCAGTCCATCGATGTCCGTGCGGTGGGCGACAGTGGCGCCCGCCTCGAGATCGCCACCAGCGGTACGGTGGAGACACTGGCCTACCAGACCGGCACCCGTTACGTGATCGAAGTCGCGCCCAAGCGCGAGCCGACTGCCGTCGAGCGCCGCAACAAGGCGCCCGAATACGTTGGCGAACGGGTCACCTTCAATTTCCAGGATGTGCCGATCCGCTCGCTGCTGCAGCTGATCGCCGAAGTCTCCGAGCTCAACATCGTGGTTGCCGACAGTGTCTCCGGCAACATCACCATCCGCCTGGATAATGTGCCCTGGGACCAGGCCCTGGATGTGGTGCTGCAGGCCAAGGGCCTGGACAAGCGCCGCCAGGGCAATGTCATGTGGATCGCCCCGCAGCCGGAAATCGCCGCGCGCGAAAAGGAGATGGAGGATGCCCGCATCGCCATCGAAGAACGTGCGGAGCTGGTCACCGACTACATCCCGATCAACTTCGGCAATGCCGAGGAGATCGCGGCCCTGCTGACCACCCAGAGTGAACAGGCCCAGGGTGGCGGTGGTGGCGGCGGTAGCCAATCGCAGTCGCGCGGCTTCCTGTCGCCACGCGGCAGTGTCTCCTACGACCGCAGGACAAACACCCTGCTGGTCAATGACATTCCGCAGAAGATCGAGGAAATCCGCGAGTTGGTAGTGCTGCTCGACCGGCCGGTACAGCAGGTGCTGATCGAGTCGCGCATCGTCCTGGCCAGCGAAAGCTTCGCCCGCGACCTGGGTGCCCGTTTCGGCATCAGCGGTTCGCGTGAGGACAGCGACGGCAACATCATCAGTACCGGCGGCACCAGCGAAGCCGTCGACGGCATGAGTGCACGCGCCATCAACAACCGCATGGGCGGCATCAGCCGTGGCCTGCCGACCTTCGGCACCGGCACCCGCAGTTCCGATGGTGTTACCGACGACGCCGTGTTCCCGGCCATCAACGAGCGCCTGAACTTCAACATGCCGGCCCCGGTCGGCGCCGGCAGCTTCGCCCTGGCGGTGCTGGGTGCTGACTACCTGCTGGATCTGGAATTGTCGGCGCTGCAGATTGAAGGCCGCGGTGAAGTCATCTCCAATCCGCGCGTGATTACCGCCAACCAGCAGCTGGCCAGCATCAAGCAGGGCAGCGAAATCGCCTTCCAGTCGGTCACCGGCACCGGCCAGAACGCCCAGCCGACGATGGAGTTCAAGGAAGTCGCCCTGGTGCTGGAAGTGACGCCGACGATCACCAATGACGGCCGCGTGTTCCTCAACCTGCTGGTCAAGAAGGACGAACTGGACCGCTGGGAAGCCGGCCTGCAGGGCAGCCGCGTGCCGATCATCAGCACCCGCGAGATCACCACCGCGGTGCTGGTGCAGAACGGCCAGACCGTGGTCCTGGGTGGCGTCTACGAAGTGGACAGCCGCGAGTTCCTGCAGAAGGTGCCCTACCTGGGCGACATCCCGGTGCTGGGCAACCTGTTCCGCAACAAGAACCGCAGCGCCAACAAGGCCGAGCTGCTGATCTTCGTCACCCCCAAGCTGCTGCGCGAGTCGCTGTAAGCCATGACCGCCATACCCGATACCCAACACAAGACCCGTTTGGAGAAGACCATGACGCGCGCCCTGCATCGGCTCGTTCCCCTGTTTGCAACCCTGTTGCTGATCGCCTGCGGCGGCGGTGGCGGTGACTCCGGCGGTGCCATCCAGCCGCCCCAGGCTGGCAGCATCTCGGTCCAGACCGGGCAGAGCTCGCTGGGTACGCACAGCTTCACCGATGTCGCCGTCAACGTGCGCCGACACGGTGGTGCCCCAGTCTCTGACGGCACCGTGGTCCAGCTCAGCATCTCGCCCGCCTCGCTGGGCGGTGTCGCGGCTGCGGACTCAACCGACTTTGGCAGCTCGGCCAGTGCTCCGACAGCGGGCGGAACCGCGCACTTCCGCTTCCGCAGCGGTACCGGTAGCGGCACCGTGACTTTGACCGCTTCCTCCAACGATGGGGTGCCGGGAACTTCGATCACGGCCACGACGAACATCACCCTCACCGGTCAGGGCGGCCAGGACAACCGCCTCACGCTGAGCGCCGATCGCACGATGATCCCGGTCAATCTGGAGAACGTACCGCCGAGCTGTCGTGGCAACCCCTACCAGGCCGAAGTGACCGTGGTCTGGCGCAACATGAATGGCGAGCTGGTGACTGCGGCCGACGACGACGCCGTGCGTGCCAGTTGGACATCTCCCGACAGCGTCGGTGCTATCGGGACACCGGACAACCCAGACACCGATGAAGACGAATGCCTGGCGATGATGGCCTCGGTCGGCGTGCCGATCAATGCCGGTCACGGCACGGTCTTCGTGCGCTCGACCAATGAACCCGGCAGCGGCACCTTGACGATCGGCGTGACCGACCCGGATACCGGCGAGAACCTCAGCGCCTCGATGCAGTTCAACTTCAGCTCCGGTGTGCCGGCCATGCCGGCCAATATCCATGTCGTTCCCGACTCCGGTGCCACCTACATCCAAGGCTCGGGTGGTTCCACGCAGCGCCTGCTGCGCCTGCACGTGCTTGATGGCACGGGTGCGCCTGTGCCCAATCCGGAAAGTGGCGGCGCCGCCTACAACAACATCAAGCTGGAAATCATCGCCCCGGATGGCGAGCGCCTGTCCACGGTCGCTGCCGATGGCACGACACAGTCGGGAACCACCGTCTACACCCGCACCAGCAACGGCATTGCCAGTGCCAACTTCTTTGCCGGCCACCGCCAGGGCACGATCACGGTGCGCGCCACCACCGATGGCCTGGACAACAGT
>CAZUZT010000008.1:23147-35542 GCA_964624575.1 uncultured Rhodanobacteraceae bacterium
GTGGTTTCTTCGACCTGTTCGGCCTGGACGGCGATCCGGAAGAGGGCGGCCATGTGTTCATCGCGCCCAGCGGTCGCTTCCTGACCGCCGGCGGCGGTGTCGAGATTGGCGATGCCTTGGTGCTGTTCGGCCGTGATGTTCCCGGTGCCGCGGATCTTGAAAGCGCGCGCATCGTTGACAGCGTCAACAGCCGCAGCCGCCTGACCGTGACCCGTCGCTTCAACCTCAATGACGGCACCGGCCAGATGGTCGATCTGGGCGCCGCGATTCCCTATGCCATCGGCCGTGCCCAGCATGCCAACATCCACGCCCAGGCCACGACCAACCAGATGGGCCTGGCCCGGACCGAGATGAATTACCCGGTCAACATGCTTGGCCGCAGCGTCATCGTCTGGGCGCAGTCCGACGGCATTGTCGTGGCCGGTGAGAACAAGACCGTGGCCGACGTCGAGATGGCCGCCTTCCCCGGGCTTGCGCCATCGGTGCTAACCGCCAGCCCGGGTCAGATCCAGGGCAATGGCAGCAGCTCGGTCACCGTCTGCCAGCAGGATGCTTTGGGTGCGCCGATGCAGGGCTCGTACATCGGCTTTGCCTTCCAGGACCTGAGCAGCGGTACCGCCAGCATTGATGGCCAGTCCGGTGGTGGCGTGGTTGGCCCGACCGGCAGCAACGGCTGCGTTACGGTGACGGTTCAGACCGGAGGCATTGTCGGTGGTGATGATGAGCCCTCGATCCGCTTCTTCGACGAGTACAGCGAGGCCACCGTTGAGATCCTGGTTGGCGAGCAGATCCTGCTGGCCAATCCGAGTGGTTTCTACGGCACCGGCGGCACGGTCACACTGCGCCTGCTGGCGGCCGACGGCACGCCGATCAGTGGTGTCCAGTTGGCCGGTGCATGCACAGGCAGTGGCGGCGCCATCGTCAGCCTGAGCAGCGGTCCGGGCGTGACCAATGCCGACGGCCAGACCACGGCCGCCATCTCGGTCAACAACCTCAACCAGTTCGGATCCTCCGGCACTGGTAGCTGCGAGTTCTCCACCCCGGGCGGCGAGCCCTCGGCTGATGTCCAGATCCAGGGCATCGATTACTGCGAAGCCGCGCCCGACAACCCCAACTGCGGTGATCCGGAAGATGCGTCCAATGGCTGGCTGGACCTGACCCTGGTGCGCGGTGGTGGCGTCGATGACGACGCGACTGCCACTGTCAGCGGTTTGCCGGGCAACTGCAGTCTGGCGTCGGGGGTGGGTGCAACGCAGTGCAACTACCGGAACCTGACCGTGGGCACAGTGATCATCACCATCAATCTGGGTGGCGGCACACCGGCCAGCAGCGTCAACTGGGTGGGCAGTTGCACGCCGATCAACAACAATCAGGCCACCGTGGTACTGCCTGAGAACAACACACAAAGCTGCACGGCGACGCTGGTGCCCTGACGGCGTCGGTTTCACCAATCCCTCACAAGGGCTGTACCCTTCGGTACGGCCCTTTTTTTGCCCTGACGGAATGCAATGAAGTTACATACCAAGATGCTGATCGGCTTCCTGGTCGGCCTGCTCGGCGGCCTGGCAGTTCATGTCGGAACCGGGGGTGATACGCCCTGGCTGATCTGGCTGACCACCTGGATTACCCAGCCGATCGGCACGATCTTCCTGCGCCTGCTGTTCATGCTGGTGCTGCCGCTGCTGTTCTCCGCCCTGGTCATGGGTGTCGCCGAGATGGGCGACATCCGCGCCCTGGGGCGGGTCGGCTGGCGGACCCTGGGTTACACCATCGTCGCGTCCAGCCTGGCGGTGATCGTCGGCCTGGTAGCTGTCAATGTCGCCCAACCCGGGGCCGGCGTCGACCAGGAAATGGCGCAGCGCCTGCTGGCCTCGTCGGCGGAGCGTGCCGACAGCATCATCAGTGCCACTCGCGAGGGCGCTGGCGGCATGTCGATGCTGATCAACATCGTGCCCGACAACGTGTTCCGTGCGGCGGCCGGCAACGACATTCTGGCGGTGATGTTCTTCGCCCTGATGTTCGGCATCGGCCTGGTACTGGCCGGCGACAACACTTCGACCCGGGCGTTGAAATCAACCATCGACGGCATGTTCCAGGTGATGATGAAACTGATTCACCTAGTGATTTCAGTGGCGCCCTATGCCGTTGCCTGCCTGGTGTTCAACCTGGCGGCATTGTTCGGCTGGGAACTGCTGATCAGGCTGGGCGCCTTCGTCGGCGTCGTGCTGGCGGCGCTGACTTTCCACTTCGTGGTTGTCTATTCACTGATGCTGCGCTTTGGCGCCGGCTGGTCGCCGATCGCGTTTTTCCGCGGCAGCCAGGAGGCTATTGTCATGGCCTTCTCGACAGCGTCCAGCAACGCGACACTGCCAACGGCGCTGAAGGTGGCCGAGGAAAACCTGAAGCTGCCCCGGAAAGTGTCGCGTTTCGTATTGACCATCGGGGCCACTGCCAACCAGAACGGCACGGCCCTGTTCGAGGGCGTGACGGTGCTGTTCCTGGCCCAGTTCTTCGGTATCGACCTGAGCCTGGGCCAGCAATTCCTGGTGATGCTGGTGTGCATCCTGGGCGGTATCGGCACCGCTGGCGTACCGGCCGGGTCCTTGCCGGTGATCGCGATGATCTGCGGCATGGTCGGGATCCCGCCAGAGGGCATCGGCCTGATCCTGGGCGTGGACCGCTTCCTGGACATGTGCCGGACCACGCTCAATGTCACCGGCGACCTGGTCGGTACGGCCGTAGTCGCGGCCTACGACACCGACGAAGAGGTGGCGGTGGCGGCTACCGATACGGCCTGAGGCTAAACCGTCGCGCCGGGCTGGTGCCAGAGTGTTCGGGCACCGGCACCGTGGTAATCATCGGCCTGACTGGCCCTTACCCGATTGTCAGGCGATTACGCCCGTCGCGGCCGTGCCGAGGCAGGGTCCAAGCCTCGATCCCGTGGTCGGCCTGCCAGCCGGAAAGCGCGGCTGACCGTGCCACTGCTCAGCGGCTAAAGCTTTGGACCTTCAGCGGCGCAGGGCCGGGTTCATCGTATAGGTACCCACCAGCTCGGCCTGGCCCAAGACGTGGCCGGCCATGGCGGCTTCCAGGTCGGCCAAGGTGAAGTGCTCCGGCAGGTCGTTGAGCATCTCGACATCCAGGGCATGGATGCGGAAGGTGTAGCGGTGGACCAGTTCGTCATTCCAGGGTGGGCAGGGGCCGTCGTAACCAAGATAATCACCGGCCATGTCCGGATCATCGGCGAACCAGCCGGTGTAGTCGTTGAGCCCCTGGCGGCTGCCGCTCGGGCCATCCGGGTCACGCTTGCCGCGGGCGGTGACGCCTTGGCTGTATCTGCCGGCAGCCAGTTCATGGATGTCGGCGGGAACGTTGGCCAGCAGCCAGTGCACGAACTGCCCGCGCGGCTGGTCGGCCGGGACGCTGCGGTCGTCGCGGTTGACTGTTTCCGGCACCGTCGGCACATCATCGTCGATGCAGGTGATCACGAACGAGCGGGTGCCGGCGGGCGACTCGCGCCAGGCCAGATGCGGGTTCCGGTTGCCGGCGACCATGAACGGGCCATCCGGGGCCGGTTGGCCGAAGGCGAAATCGGCAGGGATGGGCTGGCCATCCTTGAAGCTGTCACTGTGCAGTTTCATCGTTGTCTCCTTGGGTGTTGGGGCACGATAGCCCGGTCCGGCCTGATCGCCGCGCGCAGTCGCGGTCGCGCGGGCGCGGCGCCCGATCCTTGAGCTTGCCGGGCGCGGATCTGCCCAGTGCCGGCGATGGTTCATCAACCGGGCTGCGAAACGGATGCCTGGACGAGGCGGCGCACGTCGGCGCCGCGCAGTTCAGTCCTTCAGGATGGCGAACGGCTCGGCCAGTTGTGACCGGTAACGCTGCCAGTGTCCGGCCGGCAGGATTGCCGGGAAGCCTTCACGACTGCGTACGATGTCCAGGCCCGGCGGCAAGTCGCGGCCCGGCAGGCCGAGGAACTCAAGCAGCTTGGGTGCCAGGGATTCAGGCGCATCCAGATCGTCAGCCGAGACCCGGAACAGGCGTTCGGCCGGCAGCCGGCTGCTGGCGGCCTTCAGGTGTTCATTGCCGCGCAGCAGCCACTGTGCCGCGGCTTTGGGGTCGTCACTGGCCAGGTGTTGGGCCGTGCCCACCGACAACCAGTTGAGCAGGCAGTCGCGCAGATCTCGCTCAACCAGCAGATATCGGGCGGCGGGGAAGGCATGCTGCAGCATGGTCAGCAGGCGCAGGTCGGCGAACGGCAGCCAGTCGACCCGGTCCGGCTGCGGCATTTCGCCGACGCCGGCAAGGGCGGCCAAGTAGCGGTCACGGAATTGGCCGGCCACGCCCGGGTCCTCGGTCAGGGACTTGACCATCGTGCCGTATTCGCCACTGGTAATCGCGTCGACCCGCGGTTGCCGGCTGAAGCGGTCAGCCAGCACACGCACGCCCAGGGCGCTGACCAGCGTGGCCAGGGATTCGGTACCGGCGCCGGGCAGCCCGAGCAGGAATACCGGTGCCGGGGCGTCGGTATCGTTGGTGTCGCCGGCCGTTGCCGATAGCGGTGGCGGCAGGTCCAGCTGAGCCACCTGCGGCATCGGTACCAGGCGGGCGGCGCCGTCGACATGTTTGCGTCCGGCCAGCCAGGCTTCCAGGGCGCCGTCATGATCGTCCAGGGCATCGCGTGCCAGTCCGCGCAACAGGGCGCGCTGGGCGCGGCCTGGCGGCGGCAGGGCATTTTCCGGCAGCAGGTTGACCTGTTCCTGGACCTCGTCGTAGTCGTCGTCGCGCAGCGCCGCCCGGGCCAGCACCAGGCGGGCGAAGCCGCTGCGGCTGTTCCGCTTCAGGGTGTCACGGGCGATAGCCACGGCCTCGTCGAAACGGCCGCGCGATTCGTGCAGCGCCGCCAGGCGTTCACGGGCCTCGGGATTGTCGGAATCCACTGCAAGCCATTCCTGCAGCGCCTGCAACAGCGCCGGCTCGCCATCGCGGGCGGCGACGGTGACCTGCACCTGGCGCAGAGCCACATCCTGGGGCAGGGCAGTGAGCGAGTCGGCCAGTTGCTGCCGCGCTTCGGCCTCATTGCCGGTGATCAGCAGGGTCTGGATCAGGATGGCAGCCAGCCCGGGAGTGTCGGGGGTGGCCGCGTGGGCCAGCCGATAGTCGTCCAGGGCGCGGGCCATGTCGCCCATCCGCCGGCGGGCATCGCCACGACCGGCCAGGGCCGGGGCATGGTCGGGATCGTGCTCCAGGGCGCGCTCGAATTCGGTCTGGGCATCGACGAAACGGCCATCCTTGAGCCGCAACTGGCCCAGCGCGACCCGGGCCATGACGAAGTCGGGCTTGAGCTTCAGGGCGTTGTCCAGCGCCTGCTCGGCAAACGTGGTCCGGCCCATGGCGCCGAAGCTGCGCGCCAGGCTCATGTGGATGGTGGGATCCTCGGCATTGTCTTCCAGCGCGGCCATGTACAGGCGCACCGCCTTTTCCTGGTCGCCACTGGCCTGGGCCAGGTTGGCCTGCGGCAGTCGCAGCCAGCGGTGATCGGGTGATACACGCTCGGCCTTGCCCAGGGCGTCACGGGCAGCGGCCAGGTTGCCCAGGGCCAGGGCGGCCTGGGCGGCGCCGACCAGGGCACCCAGATGGTTGGGATCGCGGCGCAGCGAGTTCTTGAACGCCTCGTGGGCCGGCTGCCACTGGCCCTGCTGCAGCAGCAGGTTGGCCAGGGTGTTGTGGTAGGCGGCTTGGTCGGGCGCCTGGTCGATCGCCTCGCGGGCCAGTGCCATGGCCTGCTCCAGGTCGCCGCGCTGGCGCCGCAGCAGGGCCAGCAGGTGCTTGCCTTCCGGGTCGTCGGGGTGGTCGGTCAGCCACTGGCGGTAACCGGTTTCGGCGTCGTCGAGATTGCCGGCCTGGTGCAGCTTGAGGATGTCTTCGAGCATGAATGGTGGCGTGGTCGCGCAGGCGAGGGGATAGCCCCGTAGTGTACCATTCAGGCCTGTTGCAGCAGTCGGCCGGAGACCATGCCGGCCATGTCGGCCGCGTCGCCCATCTTGGCGGCAACGGTCACACACGTCAGGGCAGCTGGGTAGCGATGGCAGGCACACGATCACAATCCAACCGCATGCTCGAGCGCGTCGCCATCCTGGGCGGCGTCCGCATTCCCTTCTGCCGCAGCAATGGTGCCTATGCCGATGTTGGCAACTTCGGCCTCGGGCTGAAGGCGGTGGCCGGTCTGGTTGAACGCTACGGGCTGCACGGTCAGCGCCTGGGTGAGGTCGCCTTCGGTGCGGTGATCAAGCACAGCCGGGACTGGAACCTGGCGCGCGAGATCACGCTGTCCTCGGGCCTGGATGCGCGCACGCCGGGAATCACCGTGCAGCGTGCCTGCGGCACCAGCCTGGATGCCGCGATCATCATCGGCAACCGGATTGCCACCGGCCAGATCCAGGCCGGTATCGCCGGTGGCTCGGACACCACCAGCGATGTGCCCGTGGTCTACGGCAAGCGCTTTTCGCGCCGGTTGCTGGATACCAACCGCGCCCGCGGCGCGATGGCCAAGCTGGGTGTGTGGAAAGGTTTCCGGCCGGGTGAACTGGCGCCGTCGTTTCCCGGCGTAGGCGAACCGCGCACCGGCTTGAGCATGGGCCAGCATACCGAGCGCATGGCTCGGGAGTGGGGGATCAGCCGGCAGGCCCAGGACGAGTTCGCCCTGACCAGTCATCACAAGGCGGCGGCGGCCTATGAGCGTGGTTTCTACGATGATCTGGTGCTGCCGTTCCGCGGCGTTGGCCGGGACGACATCCTGCGCCCGGACAGCACGCTGGAGAAGTTGGCGCAGTTGAAGCCGGCTTTCGATCGCCATTCCGGCCACGGCACCCTGACCGCCGGCAATTCCACGCCGCTCACCGACGGCGCCAGCGCCGCCCTGCTGGCCAGCCAGTCCTGGGCCGACGAACGCCACCTGCCGGTGCGTGCCTGGTTGCGCGATGCGCGCACGGCTGCGGTCGATTTCGTCCATGGCCAGGGCCTGCTGATGGCGCCGACGCTGGCTGTCGCCGAGTTGCTGGCGGCCAATGACCTGAGCCTGCAGGATTTTGACCTCTACGAGATCCACGAAGCCTTTGCCGCGCAGGTGCTGTGTACCCTGCGGGCCTGGGAATCGCCCGACTATTGCCGCGACCAGCTCGGCCTGGACTCGGCGCTGGGCGCAATCGATCCGGACCGGCTCAATGTCGTCGGCTCCTCGCTGGCCCTGGGCCATCCGTTCGCGGCCACCGGCACCCGTCTGTTGGCGACCACGGCCAAGCTGCTGGAAGAACGCGGCGGTGGCCGGGCGCTGCTGTCGGTGTGCACCGCCGGCGGCATGGGCGTAGCGGCCATCGTCGAGCGTTGACCGGCCGCGCGCCGCGTCGGACAGGACCGGTGCAAGCCGATTTGCCGCCACTGCCCGGCCCGGTCGGCCCCAGGGTCGGATGTCATCCGGCCGTTCCCGGAAATCTCCTGTTCCTGTGTTGCCGCTTCCGGCACCGGGGCCAGCCCAAGCTGCCATCTGTCCATCTGCCATCCTGATTCCATTCGTCTGCCGGTGATCCCTGCCATGACCTCAAACCTCCTTCCGATGCGTGCCCTGGCCATCGCCCTGGCCGTGCTGATCAGCGCCTGTGCCGGCACCGCCACCCGTACCGGCTCGTCGACACCGGCGTCATCGCCGTCATCGCCGACGGCACCGACGCCGGCACCGGGCCAGGGGCCCCATGACAACCTCAACGCCGTGCTCTGGATGCAGACAGCGGCCGAATACGAGGCTGCCACGCTGAGCATCTTCGGTGCTGCCAGCGCCCTGCTTGACCAGGCACTGGCCGATCCGGGTTGGGATGCGTTGCCGCCCGAAGAGCGGGGCGGGCACCGGGTCGAACACCTGTTGCCGGCGATCATCGTCGATGCCGACGAGGCGGTGATCGACAACTCGCCCTACCAGGCGCGCCTGATCCAGAGCGGCCAGGCCTTCGATGCCGACACCTGGTATGCCTGGACCCAGGAGCGCCGGGCGACCGCAGTTCCCGGCGCACAGGAGTTCCTGCGCAGCGCCGCCCAGCGCGGCGTCACCGTGTTCTATGTCACCAACCGCAACGCCGCGGAAAAGGCAGCCACCTACGACAACCTGCGCGCCCTGGGCTTTCCCATGTCCGATCCGCTGGATACGGTGTTGACCATCGACGACAACCAGGGCTGGAGCTCGGATAAACGCTCGCGCCGGCAGTTCGTCGGCGAGCAGTACCGGGTGCTGATGATGTTCGGCGACAACCTGGGTGATTTCGTCTCCGGCAGCCGTGGCCATATCGAGGCGCGGGCCAGCCAGGTCCAGGCCCACCAGGGCTGGTGGGGAACGCGCTGGTTCATGTTGCCCAATCCCAGCTATGGCGGCTGGGAAAGTGCCGTGCTGGGTGACACGGACGCTGACGATGCCGCGGGCCGGAAACGCCGCGCGCTGCGCAGCCGCTGAAGCCGGCGACGATGACCGCTTCCGAACTCCGCGCCGGTTCCTCAACAGGTGGCGCAACGACGACGGGCGCCGATCGTCCGCCGCTGCTTTCCGACAAGCCGATTCCACCGGCGCAGCGCCTGATCGTGGCCCTGGATGTGCCCGAGGCCGACCAGGCACTGGCCCTGGTGGATCGCCTGGGTGATGCCGCGTGTTTCTACAAGATCGGCATGGAGCTGCTCACCAGCGGCGGCTTCTTCCCCTTGCTGGAGGCCTTGCACGAACGTGGCAACCAGGTGTTCGTGGACCTGAAGTTCTTCGATGTGCCGGCCACCGTTGCTGCCGCTGTGCGCGGCCTGGCCCGTTATCCCGCCACCTTCTGCACCATCCACGGCAATGACGCCATGGTCCGTGCCGCTGTCGCTGAAAAAGGCCCGCTGAAACTGCTGGCGGTGACCGCCTTGACCAGCCTGGATCAGCACGACCTGGATGATCTGGGCTTCGGCTGCGATGCCCGCGCGCTGGTGCTTTCCCGCGCCCGGGCTGCACTGGCCGCCGGCTGTGACGGCGTGGTTTCCTCCGGCCTGGAAGTGCCTGACCTGCGTGCCGGGATCGATCATCGGCTGATCGTGGTCTGCCCCGGCATCCGGCCGGTGGCCAACACCGGCGATGACCAGAAGCGCACCGTTGATGTCCGCCAGGCATTCGTCAATGGCGCCGACTACATCGTGGTGGGCCGGCCGATCCGCAACGCCGACGATCCGCGCGCGCAGGCGCTGGCGATCCAGTCGACCATCACCGAACTGTTTGCCTGATGTAATGGCGGGAACCCGGCGCTCCGGCGCGGCCGTCGCCGTGCCGCGGGAACCGGTTCAGCGGCCGATGAAACGGTTCTCGAACCGCACCGGGATCGCCTGCCGGGCGCCATCCGGACGGACCTGCAATTCAAAGCGCAGATGCTCGTCACCGCGGATGCGGAACTGGCCGATGTAGTAGATCGCTCCCTGGTCGCGAACCTCGCGCAAGGCGATTTCGTTGCGCTGGCCGACCAGTGAGTGGCTCCAGGCCTGGATTTTGGCGGTGATCGCCGCTGCCTGCCCGTCGCTGTCCCCGTCATCCTCGGCGTCACTGTCGCGCAGCACGGCAATATTCAGCAGGCCGCGTCCGGCCGAACGCACGATGCCGTAATGCCGGGCGACATCAGCGCCCAGTGCGGTGCTCGGAATGGCGTTGTAATGGATGGTGTACGGGCCGTGGCGGTGGGCACGCTCGCCGTCGGCGCCGTTCGCATTCACCAGCCCCGGCACGGCCAGCAGCAGGCCGCCCAGGATGAGGATGCACAGGCGCAGTGGATTGGACATGATCGGTACCATGAAAAATGGGGCAAGAGCCGGTCCGTGGCCAGGCCGGTGCGTCAGTACAGGGCCATGCGCGCCGCCTGGTCGAACAGCGGTTGCACCAGCAGCAGGCGCGCCAGCTGCAGGCCTATGAAGGCGAACAGCGGTGACAGGTCCAGCCCCATCTGCGGCAGCAGGCGGCGGAACGGTGCCAGCAGCGGTTCGGTGAGCTGGAATACCAGCGGAATGGCCGGGCTGCGGTTGGCCGGCTGGACCCAGCTGAGCACGATGCTGATCAGCAGCAACCAGAACCAGGCCATGGCCAGCAGGGTCAGCACATAGGCGATCGCGGCGACCAGCATCGCCATCGGCCCGGCCGTGCCGATGTTGATGAACGGCATGACCGTGCCGCCGATGGCCACTTTCAGGATCAGGTAGCGCAGCCAGGACAGGGCCAGCAGCAACAGTATCGCGGCCGTGTCGACGCGCCCCAGCGGCGGAATCAGCTGCCGCATCGGCGCCAGCACCGGCTCGGTCAGCCGGTGGATGAACTGGCAGATCGGGTTGTAGAAGTCGGCCCGTGCCGACTGCATCAGGATGCGCAGCAGGACGGTCAGCATGGCCAGACCGAACGCGGTATCGATCAGCAACTGGCCGGCGTTGCCCAGGTAACTCATGGTTCCTGGCTTCCGGAGGCCGCAGCCGCCTGCTGACGCAACTGGCGGCCACGGTCATGGGCCGCGCCGACAGCCGCGTCGACGATGTCTTCGAAGCGCCGCTCGCCGAGCATGTCCATGGCCGCCGCCGTGGTGCCACCGGGCGAGGTTACGCGTTGCCGCAACCGGCCCGCCGGCTCGTCGGATTCCAGCGCCATCCGGGCGGCGCCGAAGGCAGTCTGCGAAACCAGTTGCCGGGCGGCTTCGGGCGGCAGGCCACGGGCCACCGCTGCTGCCTGCATGGCTTCGATCAGGCGGAAGAAATAGGCCGGGCCGGAGCCGGCCACGGCGGTCACCACATCCATCAGGTCCTCGTCCTGGAGCCAGACCGTGTTGCCGACGGCGGCCATCAACTGCTCGGCCAAGTCGCGTTGCGCGGCGCTGCAGCGGGCGTTGGCGAACAGGCCGGTGGCGCCGGCGCCCAGTTGCGAGGGGGTGTTCGGCATCGCCCGGACCACGGCCCGGCCGCCGCCCAGCCAGGCGTCGATCTGGGCGCTGTCGATGCCCGCCGCGACCGAGACCATGACCGGATCGCCGGCCAGAACCTGGGCCAGTTCGCGGCAGACTGGCGCCATCACCTGCGGCTTGACCGCGAGCACGATGACATCGGCCCCGGCTGCGGCCTGGGCATTGTCGGCGGTGGCCAGGGCGCAGGTGTCACGAGCCAGCGCCTCACGTCCGGCAGCACCGGGCGCGGCGACCCGCAATTGTGCTCCCGGCACGCCCTGTTGGCGCAGGCCGACAAGGAGGCTGCGCGCCATGTTGCCGGCGCCGATGAAGGCAATGACGGTGCCGGCGGGCAGCCGGGTCGAAGAAGGTTCGGACATGGTTTGGGCAGGCGCCTGCGGGACTATGAAAATGGTTCGACAGGATAACAGCCGGCTGGCTGCACGGTGGGCGTCAGCCGGTGCAGCGGGCGGGCGTCGTCGCCAGACCGGACAGCTTGGCCGCCGGCCGGTGTCGCGCCAGACATCGGTCGTCGCCGTGCCGATACGGCATCGCAAGATGCGGCCAACAGGTCGACAGCGGCACAAGCCAAAGCACCGGCGCGCCGCAACTGCCGCGGCGCGCCGGTGACCGTGGTTCAGGCCGGCGACTGTGCCGGAGCAGGCTGGGCAGGCGCGAGCCCGGCGTCCGATGCGGCCAGCGCCTGTGCCAGCCGTTCGCGTTCCTGCAGCAGCGCCCGCGGTACGCGAGGCTGGAAGCCCTCCAGGTGGTCGGCGATGGCCCGGGCCTCTTCTTGCCAGCCGTCGATGTCGACTGCCAGCAGGGCGTCCAGGTCGGCCGCGTCGATGGCCAGGCCGTCGATATTCAGATCGTCCGGGTCGGGCAGCCGGCCGATGGCGGTGTCTCGGGCGCCGGCCTGGTCCTGGCAGCGGTCGATGATCCATTCCAGTACCCGCAGGTTGTCGCCAAAGCCGGGCCACAGGAAGCGGCCATCGTCGTCGCGGCGGAACCAGTTGACCTGGAAGATCTTCGGCAGTTTGACGCCGGGCCGGTCGAAGCTGAGCCAGTGCGTCCAGTAATCGCCGAAGTGGTAGCCACAAAACGGCTTCATCGCCATCGGGTCGCGGCGCACTACGCCGACCTTGCCGGTCGCCGCGGCCGTGGTTTCCGAGGCCATCGAGGCCCCGATCAACACGCCATGGGTCCAGTCGCGGGCTTCCAGCACCAGTGGCGCCAGGTGCCGGCGGCGGCCGCCGAAGACAATGGCGCTGATCGGGACGCCGGCCGGGTTTTCGGCCTGGTCGGTGTAGCTGGGGCAGTTGTGCATCGACACGGTGAAGCGCGAATTGGGATGCGCGGCCGGGTTGCCCGAGGCCGGATCGTAAGGACGGCCCTGCCAGTCCAGTGCCGGCACCCGGT
>CAZUZT010000009.1:0-5637 GCA_964624575.1 uncultured Rhodanobacteraceae bacterium
CGCATCACCGACGAGTGCATCAATTGCGACGTGTGCGAGCCGGTCTGCCCGAACACGGCGATCTTCCAGGGCGAGTTCATCTACGAGATCGATCCCTCCCGGTGCACCGAGTGCGTCGGTCATTTTGACCTTCCCCAGTGCCAGGAAGTGTGTCCGGTGGAGTGCTGCCTGCCTGATCCCGACCACGCCGAGACCCGGCCGCAGCTGCTGGCCAAGCTGGAACGTCTGGAACAGGAAACCGTAACGTGAAACTGCTGCATCTTTGCCTGGTGATCGCCTTGTCGGCGGCCGCCCAGCTCCATGCCGAGCCGGCGGTGATGGCACCCAGTCCCGTCGAATCGCCACCGGTAACGGCCGGCCCGGTCGGGCAAACGCCCGCCCGGGAAACTGCCGATGCCGGTCTGGAACAGGCCATTCAGGCGACCAAACCTGGCAAGGCCGCCATTGCCAGCGCCCACCATCTGGCGACCCAGGCCGGGCACGGGATCCTGGCCGCCGGTGGCAATGCCTTTGATGCCGCCGTTGCCGTGGCAATGACGCTGGCAGTGGTGGAGCCGGCCAGCTCCGGCATTGGCGGCGGCGGGTTCTTTCTGCTGCATCGGGCCAGCGACGGCAAGGATATTTTCCTGGATGCCCGCGAGACTGCGCCGGCCGCGGTGAACCGGCGCTGGTACCTGGACGAGGACGGCAAGCCCGATCGCGACAAGAGCGTCAACGGGCCGCTGGCCGCCGGTATTCCCGGACAGCCGGCCGCCCTGGTCTGGCTGGCCGAGCATTACGGCCGGCTGCCACTGGCGCAGTCACTGGCACCGGCGATCCAGTTGGCCCGTGACGGGTTCCCGGTTGATGACAAGTACCGCACCCTGATCGGCGGCCGGATTGACGTCCTCAAACGCTGGAGTACCGGTGCCCGCCAGTTCCTGGCCGCCGGTGAGATTCCCGAAGCCGGCCACATCATCAAGCAGCCCGATCTGGCCGCCACCATCGAGCGCCTGGCCGAACACGGCTTTGACGGCTTCTACAGCGGCCAGACCGCCCGCCGCCTGGTCACCGGCGTCAATGAAGCCGGTGGTGCCTGGACCCTGGATGATCTGGCCGACTACCGGGTCCACGAGCGCGAACCGATCCGCATCGATTACCAGGGCCATACCGTGGTGACCTCGCCGCCACCGTCTTCGGGCGGTGTTGCCCTGGCGCAAATGCTCAACATCCTGTCGGCCTGGGAACTGCCCGCGCTGCAACCTGCCCAGCGCACGCACCTGGTCACCGAAGCCATGCGCCGCGCCTACCGCGACCGCGGCATCTACCTGGGCGACCCGGACTTCGTCGACATGCCGCTGGCGATGCTCACCGGTCGCGACTACGCCGCCGGCCTGCGTGCCTCGATCATGCCGGACAAGGCCACGCCCAGCGCCATGCTGCCGGGCAGCGACAATGCCCAGCGCGGAACCGACACCACGCATTTTTCCATCATCGATGCCGATGGCAACCTGGTGGCGGCGACCTTGAGCATCAACCTGCCGTATGGCTCGGGTTTCGTGCCGCCCGGCACCGGCGTGCTGCTCAACAACGAGATGGATGACTTCGCTCTGGTGCCCGATGAGCCCAACGCCTACGGCCTGATTGGCCGCGATGCCAACGCGCCGGCACCGGGCAAGCGCATGCTCTCCTCGATGACCCCGACCTTCCTGCGCAATGATCAACGCGTGCTCGTCATCGGCACGCCAGGCGGCAGCCGCATCATCACCATGGTCCTGCTGGGCCTGCTTGATGCCGCCAACGGTGCCACCGCCGAGGCGATCGTCGCCGCGCCGCGCTTCCACCATCAGTACCTGCCCGATGTCATCTCGGTGGAGCCTGAAGGACTGGCTGCCGATCAGGTCGAGGCATTGCGCGGGCTGGGCCATACGGTCAATTTCGGGCAACGCGCGTGGGGCAATATGCAGGTAGTGCTCTGGCATCGCGACAGCGGACGACTGGAGGCGGCGTCCGATCCGCGCTGGGATTCCGGTCGCGCCAGCGTGGAATAGTGCTGCGGCATTCCGGCATGGCGGCAGCCGCCGGCCAGGGGTCTAGACTGGAAGCGACAGTCACGAGGTGGCGAGGATGGATGCAGTCCTGATCGGAAGCGTGGCCGCGGCGGATCCACCCTGGCCCCGGATACCGGCGCTGGCGTTGCCCCGGAAGCCGTCGGGCCGGGGCGGTCGGGTCCGGGCGGTGATGGGAAATGACCCCGTCCACCTGGCCATGGCTGCCGGATGCGGCTCATGAGCAGCATGCGCCTGGCCTTTGTCGCCGCCCGCACCGAGGCCGCCCAGGCGGCCTTGACCGCCTTGCGCGAGCGCTATGGCGATTGCCCGGCCGAGGACGCCGAGGTCATCGTTGCACTGGGCGGCGACGGCGTGATGCTGCATACGCTGCACCGCCATGGCGCCCTGGGCAAACCGTTCTATGGCATGAAGCTGGGTACGGTCGGCTTCCTGCTCAACCGCTTTGACGAGGCCGGCCTGATCGAGCGCATCCAGGGCGCCAACGGCACCGAGCTGGTGCCGTTGCAGATGCGCGCGCAGAGCGAATCGGGCGGCTCGGTGACGGCGCTGGCCTTCAACGAGGTCTCGCTGTTGCGTCAGACTCGGCAGACCGCGCACCTGCGGGTGCACGTCAACGGCAAGGTGCGCCTGGAAGAACTGGTCTGCGATGGCGCGCTGGTGGCGACGCCGGCCGGCAGCACCGCCTACAACCTGTCCGCGCACGGGCCGATCCTGCCGCTGGGCAGCCAGGTGCTGGCCTTGACGCCGCTGGCCCCGTTCCGGCCGCGGCGTTGGCGCGGCGCCATCCTGCGCGCCGACAGCCAGGTCGTGTTCGAGGTGCTGGATCCGGACAAGCGTCCGGTCAGTGCCACTGCCGATGCCCATGAGGTGCGCAATATCGTCGAGGTGACGATCAGCGATGCCCGCGAGCACACGGCCACCGTGCTGTTTGATCCGGATCATGATCTGGAGGAGCGGATCCAGAATGAGCAGTTCGCCTGACTGGCGCGTGCCCGGTAGCCAGCCGCGGTGGCGGTGGCCGGCGTGCCTGGCGATCGTCCTGGCGCTGATTCTGGCCAGTCCGGCACTTCTGGTCCAGGCGGGACAGGATCGGCTGGATCCGGCTCTGCGCGCAGCCCGCGGGGCGATTGATGTGCTGGTGCAGTTGCGTCCGGTGGCGGTGCTGGCGCCCCCGCAGCGGCAGTCGGGTGAACCTGTCGCCGTGTTCCGGCAACGCCTGGTCGACCATTGGCAGGCGCAAGCCCGGGCCAGCCAGGCCGGGCTACAGGCGCGGCTGGATGCCCAGGGCATCGAATGGCGATCCTTCTGGTTGGTCAACGCCCTGGCCTTGCGCCTGGATGCCGCCGTACTGCCGGAACTGGCCGCACGCGGCGATGTGCTGCGGATCCACGATGATGCCCCGCGCCAGCGCCTGGCGGTCGTTGCCGCCGGATCAACGGTGAACACAAGGTCACCGGCGGCGATCGAGTGGGGCGTCGGGATGATCGGCGCGCCGGATGTGTGGGCGGCCGGCATCACCGGCCAGGGCGTGGTCGTCGGCGGCCAGGACACCGGCGTGCGCTGGAGCCATCAGGCCTTGCGCCAGCAGTACCGGGGCTGGGATGGCGTCGATGCCGATCACGGCTACAGTTGGCACGACGCCATCGGTGAGCTGCTCGGTGGCGGCACCAACCCCTGCGGCGTCAACGCGGCGGCACCCTGCGACGACCACAACCATGGCAGCCACACCATTGGCACCATCGTTGGCGATGATGGTGGCAGCAACCGCATCGGCGTGGCGCCGGATGCGCGATGGATCGCCTGCCGCAACATGGAGCGCGGTATCGGTCGGGCCAGCACCTATGCCGAATGCTTCCAGTGGTTCGTGGCACCCGGCGGCAACGGCCGGCCGCTGCGCCCGGACCTGGCGCCGGATGTGATCAACAATTCCTGGTCCTGCCCGCCTGACGAGCTGTGCCAGGATCCGGGAATCCTGCGCGATATCGTTGCCAGCGTCCGCCAGGCCGGCATCGTGGTCGTGGCTTCGGCCGGCAATGATGGGCCGGCTTGCGGCAGTCTGGCGAAGCCGCCGGCAATCTACGCCGAGGCGTTCACCGTTGGCGCCACCTCCGCCAGCGGGGCGCTGGCCTCGTTTTCCGCCCGCGGCCCGGTCGCCGCCGGCAGCCGGGTGGCCAAGCCCGATGTCGTTGCCCCGGGCGTGGCGGTGCGCTCGGCCCTGCGCGGCAGCGATGCCGCCTACGGCAACATGTCCGGCACCAGCATGGCCGGGCCCCATGTCGCCGGCGCGGTGGCGCTGCTGATCGCCGCCAACCCCGGCCTGCGCGGTGAGGTCGACCGCATCGAGGACATCCTGCGCCAGACCTCGCTACCGTTCGCGCTCAGCGGCAGTTGCGGTGGCCAGATGCCGGGCACCTGGCCCAACTTCCAGGCCGGTCATGGCCGCATTGATGCCTGGGCCGCCTTTCGTGTTGCCGAGACGATATTTGCCGATGGTTTCCAGCCATGAATACGGTGCCTGATCCCGGGCCGCCCGAGGTGGTGCTGCCGCGGCTGGTGGTGGCGATCTCCTCGCGCACCCTGTTCGACCTGGATGAAAGCCATGCCGTGTTCGAGCGCGAGGGCGTGGAAGCCTATGCCCGCTACCAGGTCGAGCGCGAGAATGAGCCGCTGGCGCCCGGCGTGGCCTTTCCGCTGGTGCGCAAGCTGCTGGCATTGAACCAGCGCTCCGGGCTGCCGCTGGTCGAGGCGATCCTGCTGTCGCGCAATTCCAGCGATACCGGCCTGCGCATCTTCAATTCCATCCAGCATTACGGCCTGGACGTGGTCCGGGCCGCGTTCACCGGCGGCGCGCCCACCTACACCTATATCCAGCCGTTTGGCGCACAGCTGTTCCTGTCCGCCAATGGCGAGGATGTGCGCCGCGCCCTACGCGCCAATGTCGCCGCAGCCACGATCCTTACCTCAGGCAGCGCCAGCGATCCGGATGGCCCGCTGCGCATCGCCTTCGATGGCGATGCGGTAGTGTTTGGCGACGAATCCGAACGGATCAGCCTGGAGCAGGGCATCGATGCCTTCCACCGGCACGAGGCCGAGCATGTCGACCAGCCGCTGTCAGGCGGGCCGTTCCGGGCCTTTCTGGCTGCGCTGCATGACCTGCAGCAGCATTTTCCTGCCGATCAGCCGCCGATCCGCACCGCCCTGGTCACCGCCCGCTCGGCGCCGGCGCACAAGCGCGTGATCCTGACCCTGCGTGACTGGGGCGTACGGCTGGACGAGGCCATCTTCCTGGGTGGCCGCGCCAAGGGCCCGTTCCTGGAAGCCTTTGCTGCCGACATTTTCTTTGATGATACTGGCGTCAACGTTGATTCGGCGCGGCAGTTCGTTGCCACCGGCCACGTGCCGCATGGCGTTGCCAACCCCGATCCGTGAGCGGTCACCGGCCCACGGCGGCGCCCGGCACGGGTTTTGATGCCGAGGCCATCGACGCCATCGGCATAGACCAGTTGCGTGCCGCCGGCAGTTTCAAGTGGTCGGCCTATCCCGAGTGCATCGGGGCCTTCGTGGCGGAAATGGATTTCGGCACCGC
>CAZUZT010000009.1:5737-30427 GCA_964624575.1 uncultured Rhodanobacteraceae bacterium
CATGGTGTGCGCGTGTTCGCCGACGAGATCCACGCGCCACTGGTCCATGCCGGGCACCAGCATGTGCCCTTCGCCTCGATTGGCGAACCGGCGGCGCAGCAGGCGATCACCGCCGTCTCGGCCTCCAAGGCCTGGAACCTGCCCGGCCTGAAATGCGCGCAACTGATCCTCACCCGGCCCGAAGACCTGGTGCGCTGGCGCGAGATCGGCTGGCTGGCCGGGCACGGCACGGCCACGCTTGGCGTCATCGCCAGCATTGCCGCCTGGCGCCACGGCGCGGCCTGGCTCGCGGGCGTGCTGGATTACCTGACGTGCAACCGGGCGCTGGTGGAATCGATCCTGTGCCGGCAGGTGCCCGACATCGGTTACCAGCCCCCGGAAGCGACCTACCTGGCCTGGCTGGATTGCCGGCGGCTGGAGCTGCCGTTGCCTCCGCAGCACTTTTTCCAGCGCCATGCCGGCGTTGCCCTGACTGATGGCGCCGACTGCGGCCCCGGTGGCGAGGGCCATGTGCGCCTGAACTTCGCCCTGCCCAGGCCGATCCTGCGCCTGGCGCTGGAGCGCATGGCCGGCGCTGTCAACGGCTGAGCGCCACCGTACCAATAGCTACCCCGTGGCTGCGTCATGGCCGGCCCATGGCCGGCGATGCGGCGCATCAGGCACAATCAGCGACCGTTTCCGCGACCACCCCGATGTCCGTTCCGTCCCACACCTTGCCACCCGATGCGCCCTGGATCGTGCTGAAGTTCGGCGGCAGCAGCGTTGCCCGGGTCGATCGCTGGGCCAATATCACGGCGCTGGCGCGGCAGCGCCATGACGAGGGTGCCCGGGTACTGATCGTGGTATCGGCGTTGGCCGGGATCACCGATGCCCTGACCGGGATCGCGTCGGCAGGTGACCGCGGCCAGCGGCGCGCCGGCGCCGAAGCCATCGCCCAGCGCCATATCGATTTTGCCGCCCAGCTCGGAGTCGATGCCGCCTTGCTGGCGCCCTGGCTGGCGCAGCTGGCCGAACTGGCCGCCGCCGGCGCCCCGGAACGCAAACACGATCGCAGCGCCTGGCAGGCGCAGCTTCTGGCGCTGGGTGAACTGATGGCCAGCACCCTGGGCAATGCTGCCTTGCGCAAGGCCGGTCTGGTCAGCCGCTGGCTGGATGCGCGCGAGTTCCTGGAAGTCGAACGGCCGCCGCCGGTGGCCGGCAATGGCTGGTCGCGCTGGCTGGCGGCCCGGGTCGCGCGCGAGGGTGAAGACGATGCCGCCATGCGTGACCGGCTGCGGGCGCGGCAGGCGGACATCTTCATCACCCAGGGCTTCATCGCCCGTGACAGCGACGGCCGTACGGTGCTGCTCGGTCGTGGCGGATCGGATACCTCGGCGGCCTGTTTCGGGGCCCGGCTCCGGGCCCTGCGGGTGGAGGTGTGGAGCGACGTTGCCGGCCTGTTCAGCGCCAATCCGCGCCAGGTGCCCGGTGCCCGCCTGTTGCAACGGCTGGATTTCGAGGAAGCCCAGGAAATCGCTTTCACCGGCGCCCGCATGCTGCACCCGCGTTGTCTGGGGCCGTTGCGCCGCACCGGCGTGCCGCTGTGGGTGCGCGATACCGAGCGTCCGGACCTGGCCGGCACGGTGATCTCGCCCGAACAGCCCGACGCGCCGCCTTCGATCAAGGCGGTGTCGGCGCGTACCGGCATCACCCTGATCTCGATGGAGACCGCCGGCATGTGGCAGCAGGTCGGGTTTCTCGCCGATGTGTTCACCGTGTTCAAGCGCCACGGCCTGTCGGTGGACCTGATTGGCACCGCCCAGACCAACGTCACCGTCTCCCTGGATCCGACCGAGAACCTGCTGGATTCGGATGTGCTCGCCGCCCTGTGCCAGGACTTGGCCGGCCATTGTCGGGTGCGTGCGATCACCCCGTGCACCGCTATCACCCTGGTCGGGCGCGGCATGCGCAGCCAGCTTTACCGCCTGCGTGATGTGCTGGCCGAACTGGGCCGCCTGCGCGTGCATTTGATCTCGCAATCGTCCAACGACCTGAACTTGACCTTCGTCCTGGACCAGGCCGATGCCGACGGTTTATTGCCGCGCCTGCATGGCGCCCTCATCGCCGGCCAGGCGATGCCGGCCGAGGACGATGCCGTATTCGGCCCCAGTTGGGCGCAGCTCTACGCCGGTACCAGCGCTGCGGCCAGCCCGCCCTGGTGGCGCGACTGCGCGCCGGAACTGCGGCAGCTCGCGCAGTCCGGCACGCCGGTCTATGCCTATCACCTGGCCACGGTCCGGGCCCGGGCGCGGGCGCTGAACGGACTGGTGGCAGTCAGGCGCTGGCACTACGCGGTCAAGGCCAATCCGCATCCGCAGATCCTGCGTGCGCTGGCCGAGGAAGGCATGGATTTTGAGTGCGTGTCGCCGGGCGAGGTCGCTGCGGTGCAGGCGGCGCTGCCGGAACTGGCGCCCGAACGCATCCTGTTCACCCCGGCCATGGTGGCGCCGGCCGAGTATGCGCAGGGGCTGGAACAGGGCTTGCGGGTGACCTTCGATTCGCTGCCCTCGCTGTCGGCAGTGGGCCGCGAGCATGCCGGTCGCGGCATTGCCGTGCGCCTGGATATCGGTCCTGGCCGGGGTCATCACGCCCACGTCCGTACCGGAGAAGGCAGCAAGTTCGGGCTCGCCTTATCCGACCTGCCCGTATTCATGGCGCGGGCGGCGGCCCTGGATCTGCGCGTGGAAACATTGCATGCCCACCTGGGCTCGGGCATTGCCGATCCCGGACACTGGCGCGAGGTCGGCGTGCAACTGGCCTCGCTGGCCGAAGGCCTGCCCCACGTGCGCCATCTGAACCTGGGCGGTGGCCTGGCCGTGCCGTACCTGCCCGGCGAGCCGGCGCTGGACCTGGCCGCCATGGGTGAGCACCTGGCGCAGCTGCAGCAGGCCTACCCGGATCTGGAGTTGTGGCTGGAGCCGGGCCGCTATCTGGTTGCCGAAGCCGGTGTGCTGCTGACCCGCGTCACCCAGGTCAAGCTCAAGGGCCGCCAGACCCTGATCGGTTGCGACGCCGGCATGCACACCCTGCTGCGGCCGGCGCTGTACGAGGCCTGGCACGGCATCACCAACCTGGATCGTCTGGATGAGCCGCTGGTATGGCGCGCCGACATCGTCGGCCCGGTATGCGAGAGCGCCGATGTCCTGGGCGAGGGCCGGCGGATGCCGGAAACTTCTGCCGGCGATACGCTGCTGGTGGCCATGGCCGGCGCCTACGGGGCGGTGATGGCCAGCGCCTACAACCTGCGGCCGCCGGCGCGTGAAGTCGTGATCGATGACGGAGGATGCCGGTGAGCCGCAGTTGGACATTCGAACGGGACCGGATCGCGGCCTTCCGCTTCGTTTCGGCCCGTTACGACGCCGATGCCGGTATCGCGCGCCTGGCCTATGCCTTCGATGACGGCCCGGAGCTGGTCGAGACCCTGGGCTTTCCCGATCCGCCGCCGGTGCGCGATCCGGTGCGCCTGGCGCAGGCGCTGGATCTGGTGCACTGGCTGGCCGGTGTCAGCTACTACAAGGCGGCCATTCCCCGGCGGATCGAATTCTCTGGCCGTGCTCCGGGTGATCAGGCCCTGGAACTGTTGCGGCAGGTCTACAGCGATGGCCTGGCCGAGTTCGCCTGGCGCAATGGCCTGGATTTGCGCGGGCATGCCCGGTTCGTGACAGCGGGCCGGCCCGGACCGCCGCAACCGCCCGAACCGCCGGCACCCGCTCCGGTGGCGATGACCGATGCCGACCGGCCCCGACGCAGCCTGGTCGCCATCGGTGGCGGCAAGGACTCGCTGGTCAGCATCGAGCTGCTGCGCCGCCACGGCGACGCGATGCGCCTGTTCTGGGTCGGCCAGTCGCCGCTGATCGCCGCCGTGGCGGAACGCACCGGCTTGCCCGGGCTCAACATCAGCCGCCGCCTGGCGCCGGAGCTGTTCGAATTCAATCGCCAGGGGGCATGGAACGGCCATATCCCGGTCACCGCCATCAATTCGGCGATCGGCGTGCTGGCGGCGGTGCTCTACGGCTACGACGCGGTGGTGTTCTCCAACGAACATTCGGCTTCGGCAGCGACCCTGGAAGCCGACGGCCATAGCGTCAACCACCAGTGGAGCAAGGGCTTCGCCTTCGAGCAGGCGTTTGCCGCCCTGGTCCGTGATTCGATCTCGCCGCAGCTTGATTATTTTTCCCTGCTGCGGCCGTTCTCGGAACTGGCGGTGACCGCGCGCTTTGCCGGCATGACCGCCTACCACCAGCATTTTTCCAGCTGCAACCGCAACTTCCGCATCCTCGGCGAGCGCCCGGCCGGGCGCTGGTGCGGCGAATGTCCCAAGTGCCAGTTCGTGTTCCTGGCGCTGGCACCGTTCCTGCCCAAGCCGGCGCTGGTGCGCATCTTCGGCCGCAACCTGCTGGATGAGCCTGCCCAGGCCGCCGGTTTCGATGCACTGGTCGAATGGCGGGCCCACAAGCCCTTTGAATGTGTCGGTGAAGCGGCCGAATCGAGGGCGGCCTTCGCTGCCCTGGCCGGCCGTGCCGAGTGGCGCGAGGATGCCCTGGTCAAGCGCTATGCCAGCCTGATCGCGCCGCAACTGCCGGCACCGCCCAGCCTGGATTCGCTGCTGAAGCCGCGCCCGGGGCATGCTGTGCCGGAGCGTTATCAGGTTGCGATCGAGGCAGCACAGGAAGTCGAATCAATCGTCGGGGCCGGCGATGACCACACCCACTGAACTGATCGCTGGCCAGGCGAAGATCGCCGTTTGGGGCGCTGGCCGTGAAGGCCGCGCTGCCCTGGCGGCCCTGCGCCGCCGGGATCGAGAGCGCCCGCTGCACTGGCTGGTCAGTGCCGGCGAGCTTGAGCCGTGCCAGGCGTTTGTCACGGCCAACATCGCGCCGCCAGTGACGTTGCATGTCGACGGCAGTGTCGATGCGGCGCTGGGCCACTTCGACCTGGTGGTGAAATCGCCGGGCATCAGCCTGTACCGGCCCGACATCATTGCCGCCTGCCATGCCGGCACCCGCTTCACTTCCGGCAGCGCGATCTGGTTTGCCGAGCACCCCGAGGCCCGCACTCTGTGCGTCACCGGTACCAAGGGCAAGAGCACCACGGCGGCGCTGATTGCCCACCTGCTGCGCCGTGGCGGGCAACGGGTCGGGCTGGCCGGCAATATCGGCTGGCCGCTGCTTGACCTGGAATTGGAACCGGAGCCGGCACCGGACTGGCATGTGATCGAGCTGTCCAGCTACCAGAGCGCCGATCTGGACATCGCGCCACAGGTGGTGGTGCTGACCAACCTGGTCGAGGAACACCTGGACTGGCATGGCAGCCTGGAGCGCTATCGGCAGGACAAGCTGCGGCTGCTGGCCCATGCCGTGAACGTGGTCGTGCCACCGGGGATTGCTGTCGACAGCAGCGGCCGCCAGCACCGGTTCGGAGTCGCTGAGGGATGGCATGTCGAAGGCGACTGGATCCGGTGCGGGGACCGGGAGCTGCTACCGGTGTCCGACGTCCCGCTGCCGGGATGGCACAACGCCGTCAATCTGTGTGCCGCCCTGACCGCGATCGACGCCGCGGGACTGGATGCGGCCAGCCTGTTGCCCGGGTTGGCCGGCTTCCAGCCGCTGCCGCACCGGCTGCAGGAACTGGGTGTGCGCGATGGCGTGCTGGCGGTCAACGACAGCATTGCGACCACACCGACGGCGATGCTGGCCGCCTGGCAGCACTATCGGCACCGGCCGCTGGTGCTGATCGTGGGCGGCCATGAGCGTGGCCTGGACTGGCGTGGCGCCGTCGATGCCCTGGCCACCCGTCCGCCGCTGCACATCTGCGCCCAGGGCGCGAACGGCGCCCGCCTCGCCGGCCTGATGACGGCGGCGGGATTGCCGGTCAGCGTCCACGCCGACCTGGCCGGCGCCGTCGGTCATGGCCTGCAGTTGCTCGCAAGCCGGTGTCGGCAATCCCCTGACAGTGCCGGCGAGGGTGTGCTCGCCGAGACCCAGGCCCAGGCCGTGCTGCTGCTGTCACCCGGTGCGCCAAGCTTTCCCCAGTTCACCGATTACACCGCCCGTGGCCAGGCCTTCGCCCGGGCCGCCGGCTACGATTCGGCCCGGATCAGCCAGATCCAGGGCTTGGGGGTTGCGTAATGACGCCCGAGCTGAAACCGGTCCGTATCTGGGACCTGCCGACCCGCTTGTGCCATTGGGCGCTGGTGCTTCTGCTTGCCGGGCAATGGGCCAGCGGCCAGTTCGGCCTCCTCCCGATCGCCAGTCACCTGTGGCTGGGCTACGCGCTGCTGGTGGTGGTCGTGTTCCGCATCCTGTGGGGTTTTGTCGGCAGTGACAGCGCCAGGTTTGCCTATTTTCTACGCGGCCCCGGCGCGGTTCGTGCCTATCTTGGCGGGCTGGGGTCGACGCAGGCCACGCATTGGTCGGGACACAATCCGGTCGGTGGCTGGTCCACGGTGCTGATCCTGGCGCTGGTGCTGGTGCAGGCGGTCACCGGCCTGTATGCCGAGCGCTGGGGCGTGCTGGCCGGACCGCTGGTGGAAACGGTCAGCCGCGGCACGGTGCGCAGCCTGACCGACCTCCATGGCCTGCTGCACTGGCTGTTGTTGTCGGTGGTCGCGGTGCATGTCGCCGCGGCGCTGTACTACCGCGTGCGCAAGGGCGAGGATCGCATCGGCCCGATCTTCGGCAGCGGCCGGATCGCGCTTCCGCAGGCACCGGTCCTGCGTTTTGCCGGCCCGCTGCGGGCGCTTGCGGTCCTGGTCGTCAGCCTGGCCCTGGTGGCCGCCATCGCAGCCCGTGCCACGCCCTGATACAGTGCCTTTGGGCGTGGCCGGTTGCCAGCAGCCACGCTCCGGCTACCGGCAATCGACTTTGAGGGTGGAAGACCATGTTGAACGCAAGCCACCTCCTTCAGGGGAAGGACAACGCCATCTATCACATCAGCCCGGAGGACTCGGTCTACGAGGCGATCCGGCAGATGGCGGAAAAAGGCATCGGCGCCTTGCTGGTGCTGCAGGACGACGCCCTCACCGGCATCGTCTCGGAGCGGGATTACGCGCGCAACGTGATCCTCAAGGGGCGCTCATCCAAGGGCACCCGGGTGGCGGAAATCATGTCGCAGCCGGTGATCACGGTGTCACCGTCCGCGACCCTGAAGGAATGCATGCACGTGGTCACCGAGGAACGGGTCAGGCACCTGCCCGTGGTCGAGAATGGGCGGGTTCTGGGTGTGCTGTCCATTGGCGACCTGATCAAGGCGCAGCTGGACGAGCAGGCCCGCCAGATCGAGCAGCTGCAGACCTACATCGCCGGGTGACCGGCGGCCAGGCCACCGATCCAGCCACTGCCGCACGGCCCGGCTGAACGCACTTGCAGGGGGAAGTTCGGTGGAATCCTCGTCGGCACAGGCGCGGCTGAAGCAGCTGCTGGCCCGGCATGGCAGCCGTTTGCGCGCGCTGGTGCTCCGGCATTGCTCGTCCAATCAAGGCCTTGATCCGGACGATATCGAGCAGGAAGTGCATATCCGCCTGTGGCGGGCGGTCGAGCGTGAGACAAATCCGGCCTTGCCTGCGTCTTATATCCAGCGGGTGGTGGTCACCACGGTGATCGACGCCCTGCGCCGCAACCGGCCCGAACAGACTTTGCCGTTGCCCGAACCCGGCCAGGAAGCCGGGGTCGAGGCCCTGCTGGAGCAGGTCGGACCGGTGCGCAGTGCCAGTGATCGCCAGCGCATGGATATGGTCCAGGCGGCGATCCAGGCCCTGCCGGAGCGGCGCCGCCAGCCGGTACGCCTGGGTTTGCAGGGCTTCACGCCCGATGAGATCGGCGAGCTGCTGGACATGACCGGAACCATGGCCAAGAACCTGATGTATCGCGGCCTGTACGAATTGCGCGACCGCCTGCGGGCGGCGGGACTGGATGGACTTGAAGATGATGACTGACACGACCTTGGCTGAACTGTATCGACAGGCCTGCGCCGATGACCCCGGCGCCCTGGACGCCGTCACTGCCGATGAGTTGATCGCCCTGGCCCATGGCCGCCTGGCCGGCGCTCGTCGGCAGGCTGTGATCGATGCCATCGCCAGGTCGCCGGAACTTGCCGCCGCCTGGCGCATCGCCCGCGACAGTGGCCCCTGGGCTGCGGCCGTCGCCGCCGACTTGTCGCAAGGCCGCAACGATGACCTTGCCGGCCGCCGCCAGCACGCCCTGCCAGCCGCCAGGCCGGCCCGGCGGGCCCGGGTCCGGGGAGCGCGGTGGGCGATGGCGGCCGCGGTGTCCGGCCTGGCCGTGGCCGCCGCCTTCCTGGCCCAGCCCTGGCAGGCGCCGGACGCACAGGGCGTTGGCGACGTGGCCCAGCACGATGCCGGCACGATTCCGGTCGATGCGATCCTGAGCACTTCGTTCGATCGCGGCCATCGGGCAGCCGATCCGGACGTGATCTTCAATGCCCGGCTGCCCTCCGTGCACGAGGACGGCATCTTTGATGGCGGCTTCGGCAACGGCGGCATCTGACCGCCCCTTTTTCCTGGCCGTCATGCCGGCCCCCGGTTGCGCCAGGGGTCCGGGCCGTGGCCCGGGCAGCGGCGCAATCTGAGCCGATCGCCATCCGGTTACCCTGCGGCAGCGGAACTTTAGCCCGCCGCTGCCAGTCTCCATAGCCTTGAAACAGCCCGGTTCGGCTACAATGCGCCGCCAGCCGGTCTGCTGCCGACTCATTTCCGCCCCCCAGGAGGTTCCCCATGCTGTTGCGTCGTGCCGCGATTACCGCGGCTTTCATTTTCGCCACCTCCGCCGCTGTTGCCCAGGCTCCCCAGGGTGGGCAGGCACCGGCCATCGACAAGAACAAGCTGAGCTACGCCATCGGCTTCCAGCTTGGCAGCGAGTTCCGCGACAAGCAGGCCGATATCGACCTGCCGACCGTGATCCGCGGCCTGCAGGATGCACACGCGGGCCGTGAGGCCACGGTGCCGGCGCCGGAAATGCAGCAGAATCTGGTGGCCTACCAGGAAAAGATGATGGGTGAGGCGCGTCAGCGCCTGCAGCAGATGGCGGCCGAGAACAAGACCAAGAGCGACCGCTTCCTGGCCGAAAACCGCAGCAAGACCGGTATCCAGTCGCTGCCCAACGGCATCCAGTACCGGGTCATCGAAGCCGGCAGCGGCCGCAGCCCCACGGCCACCAGCGAAGTCAGCATCCACTACCGGGGCTCGATTGCCGCTTCGGGCCTTGAGTTCGACAGTTCCTTCGCCCGTGGCCAGCCGGTGACCTTCAAGGTCGACGAGGTCCTGCGTGGCTGGCAGGAAGTGCTGCCGCGGATGAAGATCGGCGATCACTGGCAGGTTTTCCTGCCGCCGGAAATGGCCTATGGCGAACGCGGCCAGCCGCCAATCGGTCCAAACGAGGCGCTGGCGTTCGACATCAAGTTGCTCGAAATCAAGTAATGATGGCCGGGCGCCGGTGACCAGGGCCCGCCACGACCCACGCCGGCACGCAATCAGTGCCGGCCCGCAAGAGCATGCCGACGGGGTGGCGCGATCCGCCCCGTTTGCGTGTCCGGCGCTTTGGAAACGCGGCGATCGCCGTCAGCGCCGCCATCGCCGGGTTGCTTCCGGATGCTGACCGCCGATGATTCCCGTTACTGGCGGCGCCTGAGCGGACGGCTGTTGCCGCTGGCCGCCGTGCCGGATCCGGCTCCGGCCAATCTGGAGCTTCTGACCCGCTACTGGGGCGGGCCCAGGACGCTGGCGCCGGCGGCGGTGCTGGTGCCGCTGGTGGCCAGGCGGAATGGCTTGAACGTGCTGCTCACCCGGCGCAACGACCAGCTTCGACAGCATGCCGGCCAGGTCAGCTTTCCCGGCGGCCGCATCGATCCCGGCGATACCGACGCGGTGCAGGCGGCGCTGCGTGAAACCCATGAGGAAGTGGGCGTGCCGGCGCAGCAGGTTCTGCCGCTGGGGCGCCTGTTGCCGGTCGCCACGATCAGCCAGTTCGTTGTTGAACCGGTCGTCGCCCGATTGGCGCCCGACTACGAACTGCGTCTGGATCCACGCGAGGTCAGCAGTGCGTTCGAACTGCCTCTGGCCCAGGTGGCCGAGTTGGCGATGTGGCGCGACTACCGGCCGGCATCGCCGATCCCCGGCCTGGAATTCCAGGCACTGGACTACCAGGGCCACACGATCTGGGGCTTGACCGCGATGATCCTGCAGGAACTGGCTGAATGCATGCGCGGCATGCCCATTTACGACGCGGCGGCCGAGCCACGCGGGCTGGCGGGGACGCAGCCCGACCCGGACGGACGACAACCATGACCAACCAACCCGCCACCGGCGATGACCGTGCACCGGTGATCCATCGCACCGTGGTCGATGCTGCCACCGTGGCCGTGCACCTGGATGCGCGCGACTGGATCATCCTGGATTGCCGCTTCGATCTGGCCGACGCCAACGCCGGCTGGCAGGGCTGGTCACTGGGCCATCTTCCCGGCGCCTTCTACGCCCATCTGGAAACCGATCTTTCCGATATGGGCAAGTCCGGACTGGGCCGGCACCCGCTGCCGGAGCCGGACGTGTTCGCCGCCATCCTGGGCCGGTTTGGAATACAGCCCCAACACCAGGTGGTCTGCTACGACGCCGCCGGCGGCAACCTGGCCGCCGCGCGGGCCTGGTGGCTGCTGCGTACCATGGGCCACGAGGCGGTGGCGGTGCTTGATGGCGGGTGGCAAGGCTGGTGCCAGGCCGGATTGCCCGCCGATGCCGGCGCCGTGAAACATGGCAACCAAAGCCGTCCGCATGCCTGGCAATCCGATCGCTACCTGCTCGATGCCCGGACCCTTGCGGCGGATATCGGGCAGGGCCATCTGCTGATCGATGCCCGCGCATCGGCCCGCTTCCAGGGTCTGGAAGAACCGCTGGACGCGGTTGCCGGCCACATTCCCGGCGCCGTCAACCGTCCTTTCAGCGAGAACCTCGTCGATGGCCGGTTCAAGCCGGCGGCGCGCCTGCGCGAGGAGTTTCTGGCATTGCTGGACGGGCGTGGGCCGGAGCAGGTTGTGCACATGTGCGGCTCCGGCGTCAGTGCCGCCCACAATATCCTGGCGATGGAACATGCCGGGTTGTCCGGCTCGCGCCTGTATGCGCCCTCGTGGAGCGGTTGGATCCTTGATCCGGCACGGCCGGTGGTTCAGGCCGCGACCGGCTGACCCCGGCGGTGCGCCAACCCGTGCGCAGGTAACGCCGCCGGCGGCAACAGCGCCTGTGCCTGCACCGCCAGCGACCCCGGCGTGGTCTCAGTCGCCCGCCTTCAGGCGCGTCACCAGGGCCCGCATTGCGGCCTGGGTTTCGGCGCCGAACCAGGCGTCGGTCATGGCCTGGTAGTCGGCCTGCTCGGACGTGGCAAAGATGTCGGTCAGATCGCGTCGGGCCAGGGTGCGGGTGGCGAGCATCGCCTGGCGCGGCAGGGCAAGCAGGCGCCGGCACCAGTCCTGCGCCGCGGCCAGCACCTGGCCGGGTGGCTGCAGCTCATCGACCATGCCGACCGCCAGGGCCTGCCTGGATTCCAGCATCGCCCCGGAAACCAGCAACTGCTCGGCCGGGCGCGCCCCGATCTGGCGGCGCAGCGCCGACTGGATCCAGACCGGTACCGGCAGCCCGACCTGGACTTCGTTGAGGCCGATCCGGTACGTGCCCTGGGCCATCACCCGGTAGTCGCAGAACAGCGCCAGGACCGCGCCGCCGGCCGGGCTGTGGCCATCAATGGCGGCGGCAATCGGTACCGGGCTGCGCGCCAGGCGAGCGGTGATCTCGAACAGGCTGCGCCAGAACCCGGTCATCTGCTCGCGTGACAGGCCCAGCAGCACCGGCACATCCAGGCCAGCACTGAATACCTCCGGACCGCCGGCGATGACGATCGCCCGGGCGTCTTCGGCGATTGCCGCATCGACGGCGTCGGTGAGCTGGGCCACCAGCTCCGGATCCAATGCGTTCACCGGCGGTCGCGCCAGCCCGATGGTGCGGATGCCGTGCTCATCGTGTTCGATCTTCAAGCTCATCGCAGATCCCTGGTCCAGCGATAGTGGACGCCATAGTCTACGGTTGCCGAGCCATTGCCGGGGACCTGGACCGGGAAGTCGATGCTGGCGGCGTCGAACGGCTGGTGGTCATGGCTGCTGTCGACGATCCGCCATTGTCGCCAGCGCCACAGGTGTTCGCGCACCCGGACCTGGGCCGCCTCGCCGGTGCTGTTGTCCAGGCGGATCCGGATCCGCTCGGTCAGGCCAAGCTCGTCGGGGTCCAGGTCCAGGGCCAGCATCTGGCGCTCGCCGGTGATGCCGGCGGCAATGCCGATGCCGACATCCAGGCGCCGGCCGGGCGGGTGCGCGGGCAGTGCCTGCTCGGCCAGGAACTCGATCGTACCGTTGGCGCCATCTTCGGCCAGGATGCGGGCACGGCCGGGCGGCAGGGCGGTGTCGTCAGCCAGATGGAAGCTGACGCTGCGGGTAACCGCACGGCTGGCACCGTCGTGGCCGGGCCGGGTCTGCGGCACACGCTGGCTGCCACCGGGGGCGCTGCTGGCGGCATACAGCAGCTCCCGGCGGCACGCCAGTTCGCGCTGCCCGGGCAGCAGGGTGATCTGCTGGCTGCTGCCATCAGGCAGGCTCAGGGTGGAGGCGAAACTGTAGCTGTAGCCGTCCGGCTGCGCGCCGGCTGTTCCCGTCGCGTCAGCGGCGGTGGCCGTCAAAGGCGCGCTTTGCCAGGGTTCACCGGCAATCAGCTTCAGGGTGGCGTCGGTGAAGCTGTGGCCGGAACGGTTGACGATCCGGGCGTGGGCGGCGAAATCCAGACGGCAGCCGACATCGGGCCGCAACCGGACCACGTATTCGGGCCGCCAGGCCAGACCGCTGGTGGCATAGATCAGGGTCAGTGCCTGGCGTCCGGCCTGGGCGCTTTCCACCCCCAGGCGCAGTTGCGGCACGGCGCTGTATGGCGTCGCCGGGGCCGGCATCCGGATCCGGCTGTAGTCATTGATGCTGATCACGCTGCCGTCTGCCAGGCGCAGGCTCAGCGGCAGCTCGGCGGAGAGCAGTTCACCGCTGACTACGTTGATCTCGCCACCCAGGTATTGCTCAACGGTGACCTGGCGTCCCAGGTTGCGGTGCAGCAGGGTGTCGCCGCGCAGCGGCTCGGCATCGAAGCGCTGGCTCAGGACCTGGCCGCCGGACAGCGCCGTGGTCAGCGCGCCGGCATCCAGGTAGTGCGGGAAGCCTTGCAGGGTGAGTGTGCCGGCGCCGCTGCCCACCTCGACGCTGCGCTGCTCATGGACGATGGCATGGCCGGGCACCGGCTCCAGTTCGACCGGACCGCCGAACAGGGCCTGGGCATCCGCCCCGCCATAAATGGTGAGGGCATATTTCGGCGCCGGTCGCGGTCCGGTCGTGTCGCCGGCCGTGTCTTCGACGACGACGAGGCCGGCTTCGCTGTCATCGATGGCACCGGTCCGGGCTTGGCTGTCGGCTGGCTGCAGGCCCAGTGCCGCCACGGCCAGCAGGGTGGCCAGGGTGATTGTTGGCCGTGCTGCCGCCCGGGGCGGCGGTGACCAGAGCAGATCGTGGTCCCACGCGGCCGCCACGCCGGGCTGCGCTATGCTCGCCAGCTTCGATGGGATTGCTTCAGGAGAGAAAATGGGCGTCATTGCTTTTGTTGTCCGGGCCGGTGTTATGCGGGGATTGGCCTGCGTGTTGGCGCTGGTGGTCATGGCGGCCGCACCGGTACTGGCCGCTGATCCTGCCGGCCTGGTGGCCGCGGAAGGCTGGCTGCGCGCCGCGCCACCTACAGCCCCGGTGCGCGCCGGCTACCTGATTCTACGCAACCGCGGTGACCAGGATGTCAGCATCGTCGCCGCCGACAGCCCGGCCTTCGGTGCCGTGGAAATCCACGAGATGGTCCATGGCGACGATGACACCATGCGCATGCGCCCGGTGGCCGAGTTGGTGGTGCCGGCCGGCAGCCAACTCGAACTGGAGCCGGGTGGACTGCACCTGATGTTGTTCCGCGCCCAACAGCCGTTGGCCGAAGGGGACACGGTGACAGTCACCCTGCGGCTGGAAGACGGCCGCGATCTGGACGTGGAACTGGTCCAGCGCTGATTGACGGCGCTGGTGCCGGGTTTAGCGTGCGGGTGAAAAGCGCCCGAATCGTCACGCCCATGCCTGGGCAATCGGGTACAAAAAGGTCGCCGCCGAAGATCGGCGGCGGCCTGTCATTTCCGTACCGGCCGATCAGCCAGCGCGGACCCGGGGCCGGGCACCGTCATCGACAGTGCCCGGCGGGGTCTTGATCAAAAGTCGAACGTGATGCCCTGGGCCAGCGGCATGGCGTCGGACCAGTTGATGGTGTTGGTCTGGCGGCGCATGTAGACCTTCCAGGCATCGGATCCAGACTCGCGGCCACCGCCGGTTTCCTTCTCGCCGCCGAAGGCGCCGCCGATCTCGGCACCGGACGTGCCGATGTTGACGTTGGCAATGCCGCAGTCCGATCCGGCGGCCGACAGGAAGCGTTCGGCAACCCGCAGGTCGGTGGCGAACACCGCCGAGCTCAGGCCCTGCGGAACGCCGTTCTGCACTTCGATCGCCTCATCAAGCGTGCGGTAGGGCATCACATAGAGGATCGGCGCGAAGGTTTCGGTCTGCACGACTTCGGCGTCATTGGCGACACCGGTGATGATGGTTGGGCGCACGAAGTTGCCGGGCCGGTCCAGGGCTTCGCCGCCGGTGACCACGGTGCCGCCGGCCGCCTTCGCCTTGGCGATGGCATCCAGGAAACCCTTGACCGCGTCCTGGTCGATCAGCGGACCCATCAGGTTGGCCGGATCGGTCGGGTCGCCAATGCGCTTTTCAACCTGGGCGTAGGCATTCTTCAGCGTTGCCACCACTTCGTCATGCAGCGACTCGTGCACGATCAGGCGCCGGGTTGAGGTGCAGCGCTGGCCGGCAGTGCCGACGGCGCCGAACACGATCGCCGGGATCGCCAGCTTCAGGTCGGCGCTTTCATGCAGGATGATGGCGTTGTTGCCACCCAGTTCCAGCAGTGATTTGCCGAAACGGCGGGCAACGCGCTCGCCGACGGTGCGGCCGACGCGGGTCGAGCCGGTAAAGCTGACCAGGGCGACGCGCTCATCATCGACCATCTTTTTCGCCAGCGCGTGGTCGTTGTCGTTGAACAGGAAGAACAGGTCGGGGAAGCCGCCTTCCTTCAGCGCTTCATTGCAGATGCGCATGGTGGCGACCGCCGTCAGGGGCGTTTTCCCGGACGGCTTCCAGATGCAGATGTCGCCGCAGACGGCAGCCAGGAAGGCATTCCAGCTCCATACCGCGACCGGGAAATTGAATGCCGAGACGATGCCGACCAGGCCCAGCGGGTGCCATTGCTCGTACATGCGGTGGCCGGGGCGCTCCGAATGCATGGTCAGGCCGTAGAGCATGCGAGACTGGCCGACGGCGAAGTCGGCGATGTCGATCATCTCCTGCACCTCGCCGTCGCCTTCGGCCTTGGACTTGCCCATTTCCAGGGCCACCAGCGAACCCAGCGCGTCCTTGTGCTTGCGCAGGGCATCGCCACACAGGCGGACGGCTTCGCCGCGATGCGGTGCCGGCGTCGTGCGCCAGGTCTTGAAGGCTTCCTGGGCGCGGCCGATCAGGGTTTCGTAATCGGCGTCGGTGCTGGCCAGCACGCTGGCGATGCGCCCGCCGGTGGTCGGGTTGCCCGATTCAATGGTGCCGGCATCGCTGGCCTGAGACCATTCGCCGTTGCCAAGGTAGGTGCCCGGGTTGCTGTCGGCCAGGCCGAGTTTTTTGAGAATGTCCATGGAACTCCGTGACTGCAGTGGGAATGCAGGCCGGCATCGCGCTGAAGCAATCCGTGGTCGCCGGCCCAAGAATAAGAACGAACAGGCGATTGTATCGCGACTGCCGGTTGCACCGCCGCCTGGGGCCGGTAGCCGCTGCGTTCGGGCAAGCCGCCGGGCGCTTGCCTGTACAATGGCGCGTTTGAATCAGCGGGTGGGAAACGACCGATGCAGACATGGTTGGTGACCGGCGGGGCCGGTTTCATTGGCGGCAATTTCGTGCTTGACCTGTTCGCACGGAAGGCCGGGGTGCGGGTGATCAATCTTGACGCGCTGACCTATGCCGGCAACATGGATACGCTGGCGGCGCTGGCCGATGAACCCGGCCATGTCTTCGTTCAGGGCGACATCGGCGACCGTGACCTGGTGGCCCGCCTGCTGGCCGAATATCAACCGCAGGCGATCGTCAATTTTGCCGCCGAAAGCCATGTCGACCGCTCCATCGACGGACCGGCCGCCTTCGTCCAGACCAATGTCAACGGCACCTTCACCCTGCTCGATTGCGCCCTGGCGTACTGGCGCGGGCTGGCACCGGAACATGCGCCGGCGTTCCGCTTCCTGCATGTCTCCACCGACGAGGTCTATGGCTCGCTGGGCGCCACCGGCAAGTTCCTGGAGACCACGCCGTACGCGCCTAATTCACCGTATTCGGCCTCCAAGGCGGCCAGCGACCACCTGGTGCGCGCCTATCACCACACCTACGGCCTGCCGACGGTGACCACCAACTGCTCGAACAACTACGGGCCGTTCCAGTTTCCCGAAAAGCTGATTCCGCTGATCATCGCCAAAGCGCTGGCCGGGGAGCCGCTGCCGATCTACGGCGATGGCCGCAACGTCCGCGACTGGCTGTATGTCGGCGACCATTGCTCGGCGATCAACGCCGTGCTCGAGCGCGGCCGGCCGGGCGAGGTCTACAACGTCGGCGGCGATGCCGAGCGCGAAAACATCCAGGTGGTGTGCACCCTGTGCGAACTGCTCGACCAGCGCCGGCCACGCGCCGATGGCGTCAGCTACGAGGAACAGATCACCTTCGTCCGTGACCGGCCGGGCCACGACCAGCGCTACGCCATCGATTCGACCAAGCTGCAGACCGAACTGGGCTGGCGGCCGAGCGAGAGTTTCGAATCCGGCATCGCGCGCACCGTCGACTGGTATCTGGCCAACCAGGACTGGACCGAGCGTGTCCTGGATGGCAGTTACCGGGGCGAGCGCCTTGGTGCGGCCGGCTGAGTCGTGGTCGGCTTATTGATCAATCGATTGCAGAATTCCAACGCCGGCGACCGGCGGGCGGCGCGGCTTCGCGCTGCCGCTGCGAGCGGGCGGCAATTACACGGAGACAAAGCATGAGTATCGGCAAGGGCATCATCCTGGCCGGCGGTTCCGGCACCCGGCTGTATCCGCTGACCCAGGTGGTCAGCAAGCAGCTGCTGCCGGTCTACGACAAGCCGATGATTTATTACCCGCTCAGCACTCTGATGCTGGCCGGCATCCGCGAGGTGCTGGTGATCACCACCCCGCATGAGCAGGCGCTGTTCAAGGCCCTGCTGGGCGATGGCTCGCAGTGGGGCATGGCGATCAGCTACGAAGTCCAGCCCGAGCCCAATGGCCTGGCCGAGGCCTTCATCATTGGCCGTGATTTTGTCGACGGCCAGCCCTGCTGCCTGATCCTGGGTGACAACATCTTCCACGGCCATGGCCTGGTCGATGTCCTGCGCGAGGCCGCCGCAAGTCCCCGCGGCGCGACGGTGTTCGGCTATTGGGTCGCTGATCCGGAGCGCTACGGCGTGGCCGAATTCGACGCCGAGGGCCGGGTGTTGAGCCTGGAAGAAAAGCCGGAACGGCCCCGTTCCAGCTACGCCGTGACCGGCCTGTATTTCTACGATGGCCGGGCCTGCGATTTCGCCGCCGGCCTGGAGCCCTCGCCGCGCGGCGAGCTGGAAATCACCGACCTCAACCGCTGCTATCTGGAGGATGGTTCGCTGTCCTGCCAGCGCCTGGGCCGCGGCTATGCCTGGCTGGACACCGGCACCCATGAATCCCTGCAGCAGGCCGGCAACTTCATCCAGACGCTGGAAGAGCGCCAGGGCCTGAAGATCGCCTGTCCCGAGGAAGTCGCGCTGGCCAACGGCTGGATCGACGCCGACCAGGTCCGGCGCCTGGCCCAGCCGCTGGCCAAGAACGGCTATGGCCAGTACCTGTTGCGCCTGGTCGAGGGAGACCCGTACCGGTGAACTTCGTCCAGACCGACCTGCCCGGGGTAGTCATCATCGAGCCGAAGGTGTTTGGTGATGACCGCGGTTTCTTCCTGGAAAGCTTCCACCGCCAGCGCTTCGCCGACAACGGCATTGAACTGGAGGTGATGCAGAGCAACCTGTCGCGCTCGGCCCATGGCGTGCTGCGCGGGCTGCATTACCAGTGGCCCAATCCCCAGGGCAAGCTGGTGCAGGTGCTCGAGGGCGAGGTCTATGACGTCGCGGTCGACATCCGCCAGGGCTCGCCGACCTTCGGCCGTTGGACCGCTTGCGTGTTGTCGGCACAGAACAAGCGCCTGTTCTGGGTGCCGGAAGGCTTTGCCCACGGCTTCGTGGTCACCTCCGAATACGCGCTGTTCGGTTATCACTGCAGCGCCGTCTACGATCCGGCCGCCGATGCCGGGATTGCCTGGAACGATGCCGCCCTGGGCATCAACTGGCCGGTGGCGCAGCCGCTGCTGTCGGACAAGGATGCGGCAGCGCCGTTGCTGGCCCAGGTGCCGGCAGCACGCCTGCCGGTCTACGGGAGCTGAGCCATGGCCGGCATCCTGCTGCTGGGCGGCAACGGCCAGGTCGGTTTCGAACTGTTGCGCCACTTGGCGCCACTGGCACCGGTGCAGGCAGCCACGCGCACCGGCCAGCTGCCCGGTGGCGCCGCCTGTCTGACGGTGGACCTGGCGCAACCGGATTCGGCGGCGCAGGCGATCGCCCGCGTGCAGCCGGAGCTCATCATCAATGCCGCCGCCTACACAGCGGTTGACCGCGCCGAGGATGAAGTCGAGCTGGCGCAGAGGGTCAATGGCCAGGCCCTGGCCGAGATCGGCCAAGCCGCCGCTACCCTGGATGCCCTGGTCGTGCATTACTCCACCGACTATGTCTTTCCCGGTGATGGCGGCGCTGCCTACGGCGAGCGCGATGCCACGGCCCCGGCGTCAAGCTACGGTGCCAGCAAGCTCGCCGGTGAGCAGGCCCTGGCCGCCAGCGGCGCCGCGCACATGATTTTCCGCACCGCCTGGGTCTATGCCGCCCGCGGCCACAACTTCCTGCGCACTATGCTGCGACTGGCCGGGGAGCGTGACCAGTTGTCGGTGGTCGACGATCAGACCGGCTCGCCCACGCCGGCCTGGCTGATCGCCGCCGCCACGGCCCACGCCGTGGCCCGCTGGCGGGGATCCGACGCCGACGCGCGGACCGGGTTGCAGGGCACCTGGCACCTGACCAGCAGCGGCCATACCAGCTGGCACGGTTTCGCCAGCGCCATCTTTGAACGCGCGCTGGCTGCCGGCCTGCTGGAACAGGCGCCGCAGCTGACCGCCATCGGCAGCGACCAGTTTCCGACCCGGGCCCGGCGTCCGGCCTGGTCGGTGCTGGACAACCGGCGTTTTTGCCAGCACTTCGGCCTGCACCTGCCGCATTGGCAGGAAGGCCTGGACCAGGTGCTCATGGAGCTTGCCGAATGCTGATTCCCGTCATTCTTTCCGGCGGTGCCGGCACCCGGTTGTGGCCGGTGTCGCGGCGCACCAGCCCCAAACCCTTCATCCGCCTGCCCGATGGCGAGAGCCTGCTGGCCAAGACCCTGGTCCGCGCCCTGCATGTCGCCGATGCCAACGCGCCGGTGCTGACGGTCACCGGCCGGGAGCATTACTTCCTTACCCGCGACGAATACGCCCGGGTGCCCGGCAGCCGTCAGCGCCAGTTGCCCTTCCTGCTGGAACCGTACGGCCGCAATACCGCGCCGGCGGTGCTGGCTTCGGCAATGAAGCTGCAGAGCGACCATGGCGACGACGTCCACATGCTGGTGTTGCCGGCCGACCACCTGATCCATGATCTGGATGGCTTCGCCGACTGCGTCGCGCAGGCACGGGTACTGGCGGGCCAGGACCACCTGGTCACCTTCGGCCTGGTCCCGGACCGGCCGGAAACCGGCTATGGCTACATCCGCCGGGGTCCGGCCATTTCCGGCAGCGACGGCTTTCGTATCGATCGCTTCATCGAAAAGCCTGATGCCGCGACGGCGCAGAGCTTCCTTGAAGGCGGCGAGCATTACTGGAACTCGGGCATGTTCTGCTTCCCGGTCGGGGCGCTGCTGGCGATCGCCGCGCGGGTTGCGCCGGATCTGCTTGCTGCCGTCCAGGCCAGCCTTCCCGCCATCGCCGACGAGACCTTGACCGAACTGGATGGCGACGCCTTTGCCAGGGTGCCCGATATCTCCGTGGACTACGCGATCATGGAGCCGGCCGGGGAGCAGGGCGCCGTGGTGCCGGCCCGGTTCGACTGGAGCGACATCGGTTCCTGGGATGCGCTGGGCGCGCTGATCGGCGCCGATGGCGACGGCAACCGTATTGCCGGTGACGCAGTAATGGTTGCCTCCAGCGGCTGCGATGTCCGCGCCGAATCGCGCCTGGTTGCCGTGCTGGGTGGTCGCGATCTGGTGGTGGTGGAAACACCGGATGCGGTGCTGGTGGCCGATCGCGGTCATGTCCAGCAGGTCAAGCAGGTGGTCGACCAGTTGCGTGACCGCGGCCATGACAGCACCGAACTGCACCTCACCGTGCAGCGGCCGTGGGGCAGCTACACCATCCTGGAGGATGCGCCCGACTGCAAGGTCAAGCGCCTGGTGGTCAAGCCCGGCCAGGTGCTCAGCCTGCAGTTGCACCATCGCCGCAGCGAGCACTGGACGGTGGTGCAGGGCACGGCCAAGGTGCGCATCGGCGACGAGGAATTCCTGTTGGAGCGCAACCAGTCGGCCTACATTCCCGTTGAAACCCTGCACCGGCTGGAAAATCCCACCGACCAGGACATCGCCCTGATCGAGGTCCAGTGCGGCGATTACTTCGGCGAAGACGACATCGTCCGCCTGGAAGATGTCTACGGCCGCGATACCGCACCGACGTCCTGATCGCCCCGGCTGCACTGTCTGCCGTCGGCACACGTCGGCGCGCTGGATCGACGCTGTCGCAAGTTCATGCGCGTGCAGCCGACCCGGCAACGCGACCGGCGATCAGCTCCGGGCAGCCAGCCGGAAGCCGATGTGCGACATGGGGTTGTGCGGGTCGCTGCCGCGTCGGGCGCTGGGGCGATAGGACATGCAGTAGTCCTCGTTGCACAGGAACGAGCCGCCGCGGATCACTTTTTTCGGCGCGTCGGCGGGCACGCCCGGATCGGCGGGATCGTAGGACGTGGCCGGCCCGGATGGATTGTCGATGGCGCCACGCGCGTTTCGTGCCTGCTGCTGGAAATAGTCGGCGCGATACCAGTCCCCGACCCATTGCCAGGCGTTGCCGGTCATGTCGTACAGGCCGTAGCCGTTGGCCGGAAAGGACTTCACGCGCGAGGTGCCGACTGCGCCGCCGGCCCTGGCGCTGACCACTGGGAACGGGCGTTGTTTCACGTCCCAGTAATTGGCCAGTTGGCCGCCATCGGCGGCGGCCAGCTCGTCGCCCCAGGCGTAAGTCGCCTGTTCCAGGCCGCCACGCGCCGCGAACTCCCATTCGGCCTCGGTTGGCAGCCGCTTGCCGGCCCAGTCGGCATAGGCCAGGACATCCTCGTAGCTGACCTGCACCACCGGGTGTTCGCCCTTGTCCCGGAGGGTACTGTGCGGGCCTTGCGGATGACGCCATTGCGCGCCTGGGACATAACTCCACCAGCGTGAATAGTCTTCCTGCCGTACCGGTGCGGTGCTGCCGGTGAACACCATGGCGCCGGGCACAAGGACATGATCCGGTGGGCGCGGCACCCCCGGCGGCAGTTGCACCCGGATGGCTTCCCAGTCGGGCGTGCGCTCGGCAGTGGTGACGTAGCCGGTCTGGCGCACGAACTCACCGAACTGGTCGTTGGTGACGTGGGTCGTGTCCATCCAGAAGCCGGCCACGCGTACCTGGTGCGCGGGTTTCTCGTTGCGCTGCGCGAGCGGGTGGTCGCTGCCCATCAGGAAGATGCCGCCCGGAATCCAGGCCATGCCCGTCGGCCCGCGGACACCGTCGCCGAGGATGATCCGGGGCGGGCGTGGGCCGGCCAGGAAGCGCCCACCGATGACGCCGCCCACGGCCGCCACGGCGGCCAGGGCCGTGCCGCCGAGCAGCAATTGGCGGCGCGTCAATCGCTCAGCAGTTCTTGCCATGACCTACGCCTCCAGCCGGTGTCTGTGTCGGGTCGAGCCTGTGCGTGGGCATGTGCATCATTGCTCTTGCCCGTTACCGGCCCGGCGCCAGTGGCGCGCAGATGTTGCCGAAATTGGCGGCGATGATGGCCAGGTCGGCCTCGTCGGTCCTGCCGTCGTGGTTGAAGTCGTACCAGGACGATTGCGCCACGCCTTCGTGCAGGTTGATCTGGCTCAGCTCCTGCCAGTTGTCCAGATCGGCCTGGTCCACGATGAAGTCGCGGTTGCCGTCGCCCGGACACTGGATTTCGTCGTAGCTGTAGTTGTAGTCCGCCACCACGTCCTGCCGGTTGATCCTGGCACTGAGCACACCATGCGCGGCCTGCGCTTCGGGATCCAGGGCGGAGACATCCAGCGGCGGTGTTCCCGTCGCCAGTTCCGTACCCGCCTTGTCGAGCACAGGGTTGGGCCAGGCCAGCATGTCGATCCGGTACAACTCGTCGGTGTCGGTGTTCACGCCGGTGTAGGTGGAGTTCACCGGCACGAGCAGATCTTCGGTATAGGTCTTGCGATTCAGGCGCACCAGCTTGAACACGCCATCGCTCGCCGCCTTGGACGAATCGGGCAGCACCTGGGTGGCGTCCTGGGGATCCAGCGACTTGCGATAGGACATGACCTGGCCGCAATGATCGAAACCCGCCTCGGGCACCTCGTGCAAGCCCGATCCCGCGCCGTACCAGATGCCACCCTGATCGCCGCACAAGGCCTTGTTGGGGAAGATCACCACGCAGATATCGGCGGCTTCCACCACGCAGGGCTGGGGCACGATGCCGCTGGCCGGATTGCGGAAGTTGGTGCCCATTTCGGTGAAATTGATTTCGCGCAGCGCATCCTGCCCGGGGTGGGTCAGGTAGGCCAGCATGGGCTTGGCATCCAGTGGGCGGGTGGCATCGATATAGGCGTCGATGTCGGCGCCGACGATGTCGGCGAACAGGCGGTACAGGTCGGGCGAGCTTACCTGGTGCGGCACTTCCCGGCCCGGTGCGGCAACCATCGGCCCGGCCACCAGCAGGGGCACGCTGATGCCGGTCTGGTAGGGCGTGCCCTTGGCGCGCGCCGCATCGAAGCGGCCCGGCGCGGTCAACTTCACGCTGTTGACGTAGGTGCCGTTGTCGCTCATCACCACCACCACGGTGTTGGTCCGGGCAGGGTCGTAATCCAGCGTGCCGTCCTGCGCCCAACGGGCCAGCCCCGTTTCGACCAGCAGGCGGCCGATCTCCCGGTCCATGGCCTCGACCATCAGATTGGTGACCAGGCGGTCATCCACCATGCCGATGATCACGCCCGGCGCGCCTTCCATGTCGGAAAGAGGGGAACAGACCAGGTTGTCGTTGCGGCCCGGCGTATCTTCGGCAATCAACGACAGCGGCGGCACCTGCAAGGGCGTGTGGATGGCCGAATAGCCCAGGGTCAGCATCCAGGGCTTGTCCCTGGGCTGGGCTGCCGCCCAGGCGATGGCGCGATCGGTTTCCAGGGTGCTGCGGTAGCCGCGTGCGGACGGGTCGTTGGCCAGAACTTCACCGGCGTTGCCGTCGCTGTCGCTCCAGACGAACTTGCCGGTGTAATAGCCGTTCTGGGCCATGAAGTCGATGTAATCGGGCGCGCTGGCCTGGCAGGCATGGCCGGGATCGAAGATGCCGCCGCGCTCCAGGCAGGCGCGACCCGGTGTCCTGAGGTCGGCGGCATCGTTGCGTACGATCATCTGGCAGCTTTCATCGACGAAGTAGCAGGCGCCGCTGTCGGCGCCGTTGACGCTGTCCATCGTCGTGTTGGGCACGAAGCCGCAGCTGTAGGGACCGTCGGCCGTGTTGTCGCCGAAGGTGGCCAGGCCGGCACGGGTGTCGATCGGGTAGGGCGCACCGTCGAGGTAGCCGTCGAAGTGATCCCAGCCCAGCGTCCACATGGTTTGCAGGCCGTAGGGCAGGTTGGCCGAGGTGCCCAGGTTGGTGCCGGTCAGGTGCATCTTGCCGATCAGGGCGCTGGTATAGCCGACGGTTTCCAGCAGCTTGGGCAGCGTCACCTCGTAGGGCGAGATTTCCGAGTTGGCCAGGTCGGTCTGCACCACCGCGTTGAGGATGTTGGTGCTGGACGGGTAGCGCCCGGTGAAGAAGGTCGCACGCGTCGGCGTGCAGGTGGGCATGGCCCAGGCATTGCGGAACTTCAGGCCGGCTTCGGCGATGGCCGCCAGATTCGGCGTTCTGGGTGGCGCGATGCCGCCATAGCCGTAGAAGTCGAGCTGGTCCAGGCCGAAATCGTCGATGACGATGAACAGGATGTTGGGCGCCTGGACTTCGAAGCCATTGGAGAAAATCCCATCATCATCGTTCTGCGCCATAGCCAGGGCTGCGGG
>CAZUZT010000009.1:30527-34000 GCA_964624575.1 uncultured Rhodanobacteraceae bacterium
CCCAAGGCATCGACTTGCCGCCGTGGTTGCCAGCATGATGCCGCCATGGCAACGGTAAGCATTCTCCTGGTCGAAGACGATGCCCCGACGCGGCAGCGGCTGCACGAAACCCTGGCCGCCGATTCCATGTTCCAGGTTGAGTCGGTCGGCAACCTCGCCGACGCGCGCGCGGCGATCGCCAGGATGCCGCCGCAGGTGCTGTTGACCGACCTGGAACTGCCCGACGGCCACGGCGCCGAGCTCACCGCCGAGGTCCGCGCCGCTCATCCTTCGGTGGAGATCGTGGTGGTGTCCGTGCTCTGCGACGAAGCCAATGTGGTCGCGGCGATCGCCGCCGGCGCCAGTGGCTACATCGTCAAGGATGCGCTGCCCGAAGACATCGGTGCCACCGTCCGGCAGGTACTGGCAGGGCAATCGCCCCTGTCGGCGGGCATCGCCCGTTACCTGCTGCGCCGGCTGCAACAGGCGCCGGTTTCGATGCCGGACCTTGCGCACACGGCCCGGGCCGCACTGGGCCTGACCGCGCGCGAGATCGACATCCTGTGGGGCATCGCCAAGGGCATGACCTACAACGAGATCGCCGACAGCCTGGGCATCTCGCACAAGACCGTGCCCAACTACATCAAGAGCATCTACCGCAAGCTGGAAGTGGGCAGCCGCGGCGAGGCCGTGTTCGAGGCGGTTTCACGCAAGCTCATCACGCTTTAGCCATTCAGTTCCCTGGGCAGGTCCACGGTCACGCAGGTGCCGTCGGCGCTGCTTTCCACCGTCAGCCGTGCCCCCAGTTCGTTGGCACGGCGCTGCATGTTCTGCATGCCGTAGTGGCCACGCCGGGGTTGCGCGCCGCCCGTTCCGAAGTCGCGCACGACCAGGCGCACGCCCCGTCCGGGCACGGGCGAGTGCGATGATGCGACCTCGACCACTTCGGAACCGGAATGTCGCGCGGCATTGTTCACCGCCTCCTGCAGCAACCGGAAGATCGCCAGCGTGAGCGTGGGCGAAAGCCCGGGCAGATCCGGCGGATTGTGGACCCGCCACTGCAGGCGCAGGCCGGATCGGCGCAGTTGCGGCTCGATCCGGTCGCGGAACGCCACCAGCATCATTGCCAGGTCGTCGCCAAAGTCCTCCATCGAGTCCACCACCAGGCGCAGGTCGGTCAGGGCGCGATGGCAGGCCCGGGATATTTCCAGGGCCTCGGGTCCCTGGCCGCGTTCACTCAGGGACACGATGGACACCAGTTGACCGGCGATGCCGTCGTGCAGGTCGCCCATCAGGCGCATGCGCTCGGCGGTCAGCGTTTCGCGCCGTGCCCGGGCCTGCTCCTGCTCGAAGGCCTGCTGCAATTTCGCGCGCGCATCGGCGACGTCGCGGTGCAGGCGCGTGTTGAACTCTTCCAGCAGGGACAGGCCTGCGGCGAAGCGGCGCAGCAGGATCGCGCCCATGATGAAAACCAGAATCGGTGCGTTGAAGCGTGCCAGCAGCACGTAGTCCCGGCCCAGGATGCCGGCCAGCGCCAGTTGGTCGCGGAGTGCAAGTGCCAGCAGTACCGCGATCACCACCAGCAGGGTCAATGCGGTGCGATCGCGGCCACGAATGCCGGCCCGTCCCAGTTCCCACAGTGCCAGCGCGCCCAGGCCCAGTGCCAGGGGCATGAACACCGTGGGCAGCAGGGCCGTCGCCCAGGCCGCTGGCAGGACGTGGAAGGCGACCAGCATCAGCGTGCCTGGAAGCAGGAACCAGCGCGTGCGCACCGGCGGCTTGCGCCCGATCATCCGCCATACCAGCGGCAACACCAGGCAGGCGGCGATGTAACGCAGCGTGTTGGCCACCATCACCAGGGAGCCGTCGAAGGCATTGGCGAAAAGTGGCGACAGCGAGCTCAGCGCAAAGCTCAGCGAAATGGCTGCGCATAGCAGATAGAGTTGATCGTGGCGGCGTGAAAGCCAGATCAGCAGCATGATCGAGCCGATCGCCAGCAGGGCGCCATCGGTCAGGCGCGACAGGGTCACGACCGAGAAATAGGCCGCTTTGTAGTCGTCGCGCAGCTGTTCCTCCGGAGCGAAGAACAACGGGCCGACCGAGCCCGAACCCAGCCGGTCGGTGAGTAGAACGCCGATTTCATTCAGGCCCGGCTGCAACAGATGTCCGTCAACGATGGCGATCTGCGGCGTGCCCTGGCCAGGGTGCAGCGACAGCTCGCCCAGGGTGCTGTCCAGCATCGCCAGCCCGTTCAAGGAGACCTGGATGCGACCGGTGAACTGCGGCACGTAGAGCGCGAACGGGCCATCGCCGGCTGGATCGTGATCAAATCCAATCCGGTAGCGATGGCTGCATTCGCCACGCGAACGGCAGTTTCTGGGCAGGCGCATCGGTCCTGGCCCGGACATGTCGCCGTCGTCAGCAAGGGCCATGTCGAAACGCTGTACCCCGGCGTCGTCGACGCGGGCACCGGCGTCCATCAGTTCGTTCAATGCCAGCAACAGCAACAACGCAGCCAGCAGCAGCGCGACCGGATACCACCACGGCACCGGCGCGTCCTGCGCCGGGCCCGTGTTCGCCGTCAGCTTGGTCATGCGCTTTCCTGCCGCTGCAAGGGGTCTACTCGCGGTCCCCGATACCCGGTTACTGTGCCAGATGCTGTTATCCGGCGCTGCCGTGGTTTACGCGGGCACCAAGGCGCGCAGGCTTATGGAAACCGCGCACCCGGCATGATCTGTGCCGGGCGCGGCGCGATCGCGGCCCTGTTCGCGTCGTGCCCTTGGCTCCGATGAAGCCGCGGTGCGAAGCCCACAGCGTAAAAGCCTGCGCCGCTGCACGTCACAACAGCCTTCCAGGCCTTCTTCAGCCAGCGAAGAAGTATCGGACACTGCTCTGGGGACTGCGGCTGATCAGATCCGTCTCAACCGGTGAGACGCCCACATGGCATGCTGTTCCCGCATTCCAGAAAGGCGGTCCACCAGCCGCCCGGATATGCACCGCCGATTTGAGCCACCAGCTTGCGGGCGGGATACAAGTGCAGCTAAAGCGGATCATCCCGTGGATGATTGCGTGCTGGGGCACCATTCACACGGAGATGACGATGATGACTTCCAACACCGATTCCGCCCCCGACACCAATTTCTTCGCCAGCCTGGATCCGGCCCAGCGGGCCTGGTTGTCGGGCCGGTTGATGCCTTTGGCCGCCGGGCTGCAGGCGCTATTGCGTGGCCTGGATGCCGGCGCAGCCATTATGCCGGCGGCATCCGCCGCACACGTGTCCGGTCCGGTGTCTGCATCCGGAGCAGACAGGCCTGCACCCTCGCACGTGCGGAAACGCCGCTGGCCGCCGGCGCTGGTCGTGGACGGTGTCGAGTATCACTATCGCACCCTGCCGGGCAGCGGACGCATCGCGCTGTGCGCTGCAGATGGCGCGCCGATTGCAATGTGGTCGGCCGGTGTCGACGGGCCATGGGTCCTGCCGATGGCGGGCTTCC
>CAZUZT010000010.1:0-13771 GCA_964624575.1 uncultured Rhodanobacteraceae bacterium
CGGCCGATGCCGATGATCCGCTGCCCGATCGCAGCTTCCTGACCGCCCTGCGCGACCGTCATGGTGCGCTGTGGACCAGCCATCGCGGCACGCTGGCCCGTTACGAGCTGGCGACGGGACGATTGCAGGTGTTCAGCCACGATGACGAAGACCAACCCTTGCCCGGAATCCAGGCCCGACTGCTGGCCGAACACCCGCGCGGCCATGTCATTGCCGCGTTCGGCGGTGGCGGGATCGCGGTCATTGACAGTGAGCAGCTGGCGCTGCGCGTGGACCGGCTCGGTCATGAACAAAACCTGCCCTGTGCGGAAGTGCGCGACATCCGTTTTGCCGCCGATGGCGGCATCTGGATGGCCTGCGACCGCGGCGTGCTCCATGCCGCCGGACCGGAGCAACCGGTGCACGCGGTGGCCGGCGCACCGGCCGGACCGGTCGACAGCCTGGAGTTTTCACCCGATGGCACCTTGTGGCTGCACAGCGAAGGGCAATTGCTCGGCTACCGGATCGAGGACGGCAGGCTGCAGCCCCGCCAGCGTGTGGAATCGTCCCGCGGCTGGCCGGCGCTGCGCATCGGCGGCCTGATCGCCGATGCCGATGGCATCGTCTGGGCGGCGACACCGCGTGGCCTGTATGCCTACGACCCGGAAGCCGACCGGATCGAACACTATGACGAAGAGGACGGCCTGCCCAATACCGAGTTCAGTGCCACGCCGCCGGTTCGGCTGGGGCCCTACCTGCTTGCCGCCGGCACCCTGACCGGCCCGGTGGTGATCGACACCCGCGCCCTGCGGGCACCGGCACCGGTGGCGCGCCTGGGCTGGCACCAGGCCAGCATCGTGCGCGGCAACCGGCAACAGCCGCTGTCACTGGCCAATGGCGACACCCTGCGGCTGGCGCATGACGACCGCGAGCTGCGCATCGCGGTGCGCCTGGGCAGCCTGATCAAGCCCGGAAACCACCGCTACCGCTTCCGCCTGCAGGGCCATGACCATGACTGGGTCGAGCAGATCGGCCAGCCCGAGCGGCTGTTCGAACGCCTGGCCAGCGGCCAGTACCAGCTTGAGGTGCAGGCCCTGAGCGCCGCCGACCAGGCGGCCGCCAATGCCCTCAGCGTGGCGGTCCATGTCCAGGCGCCGCCCTGGCGCCAGCCCTGGGCCTGGGCGCTGTATGGGTTGGCGATCATCGGCCTGCTGCTGGCCGCACACCGCACCTCGCGGCGGCGGCTGGTGCGTCGCCAGACCCTGGCCCTGGCCGAGGAGCGCCAGCACTGGGCCGAACAGGCCAATGACGCCAAGACCCGCTTCCTGACCGATATCGGCCACGACGTGCGCACCCCGATGGCCGGCCTTCTGGGGATGAACGACCTGCTGTTGCGGTCTCCGCTGAGCGGTCACCAGCGCCATTACGCGCAGTCGGTACGCAATGCCGGACAGTACATGCTGACCCTGATCAATGACCTGCTCGACAAGTCGCGGATCGAGGCCGGCAAGCTGGAACTTGAGCTGCAACCGGTCGATCTGGTCGCACTGGCCGACGAGATCATCATCGATGTCGCCGCCGCTGCCGAGGCCGCCGGCAGCCGGATGTCGGTACGCATCGGCCCGGGTGTGCCGCGGCGGGTCCACGCTGACGGCCGGCGCCTGAAACAGATCCTGCTCAATTTTCTCAACAACGCGGTCAAGTTCGGTCCCGGCGGCCGCATCCGACTGCGCCTGGACCAGCACGATGGCCTGACCTGGTTCCGGGTCGAGGACGAGGGCAAGGGTCTGTCCGAGGAGGTCCGCAACCGCTTGTTCCGCCGCTACGCGCAGGACGATCTGGGCCGGCGCAGCGGCGGCACCGGGCTGGGCCTGGCCATCGCCCGCGAACTGGCCGGGCTGATGGGCGGCGAGGTCGGAGCCGACAATCGCGAAACCGGTGGCAGCTGCTTCTGGCTACAGGTGCCGTTGGCTCCGGTGGCCGCGGCTGGCAGCGCTGCCGCCATAGGGGACGCCGCGCTGACCGGCGACAATGCCCGGGCCGCTGACCCGGACGCAATGCCGGTGGTGCATGTCCATGATGCCGACCGGCGCCAGGCCGACGACCTGATCGACAGCCTGCGCCACCTGGGTGTCGAGGCTGGCCACTGGCAGGGGCAGACCGATGGCATGGTCCTGTTGCGCTGCGAGGATCCGGAGGCATTGCCCGGCCTGCTGGCCGAACTGGCACGGCCAACGGCACAGATCGTGGTCTCGCTGCCGCTGCAGGCCACCCCGCCGGCCAGCCTGCCGGCGTTGCCGGTGCTGCCCGGTCCCTGGCAACTGGGTGCCGTGCTGCAGCTGCTGGGCGGCGAAGATCCTGACGCGCCGGCTTCCGCGCTGGAACGGGACAGTGCCGGTACGTCAATGCCCGACCCGGCCATGCTGGCCGGGATGCACCTGCTGCTGATCGAGGACGACCCGATCCTGCGCGAGGTGATGACCACCCATCTGACCGGACTGGGCGCGCAGGTCACCAGCCGCAGCAATGGCCTGGCCGCGCTGGCCGACCTGGAAGGCACCCGCTTTGACGCCATCCTGCTGGATCTGGATCTGCCGCAACTGGATGGCCTGCGGGTGCTGCGGATGGCACGCAAGCGCCTGGCCGACCGGACCCCGCCAGTGATCGTGGTCACAGCGCGCCAGGACAGCGCCGATGAAGCGCGCAGCCGCGATGCCGGCGCCCGCGCCTTCTACCGCAAGCCGGTCGATCCGGCAGAGCTGGCCCGGACCCTGCTCACCCTGACCGGCAGAAACGGCCACGGCACGCACGAGGACGGCGGTTAGGCGGCCGCGGTGGCTGCCGGTCTTGCTGTCGGACCCGAGCCGGTCCCGCCGCCTCAGCCGCGCAGCAGCTGCCCGCTGAGCACATCGCGGATCGTGGTCGGCCGTTGCCCGCCGGCCGTCACCCCGGCCAGGGCATGCTCGACACCGGCGCGGATCGCCGGGTCGACCTGGTCCAGCGAATACGGCGGCGGCGCGCCGCTGGTATTGGCACTGGTCGAGACCAGCGGGCCACCGAAGGCGGCTGCCAGCGCAGCAAGGGGTGGATGGGCACTGACCCGGACTGCCAGCGAGCCGCGTTCCCCGACCAGCCAGGCCGGTACTTCGGCAGCCGCCGGCCAGACCCAGGTATGCGGACCCGGCCAGGTGGCCAGGGCCGCCTGCCGACACGATTCGGGAACCGGCGCCAGCAGCGGTGCCAGGGCCTGGAAACGGTCGGCCACCACAATCAGGCCCTTGCTGTCCGGACGCTGCTTGAGCCGGATCACTGCAGCCACCGCATCCGCGTTGAACGGGTCGCAGGCCAGCCCCCACACGGCCTCGGCCGGATGCAAAACCATGCCACCGGCGCGCAGGACGGCAACCGCCCGACCCAGATCTGGCCAGGGCTCGGGTCCGGGCGGGACTGCGCCCGACGCCTGCCCGGGCTTGCCGGCCATGCCTGTCAGCCGGAAACGGCCAGTGACGCGGGCGGCCGTGGCAACAGCATCCGCCTCATGACCCGGGTTTGGCCGCGGCCGCATCCGGAGCCGGAACGGCTGCGCCGGCTGTGGTCTTCCTGGCGGCGGCCTTCTTTGCTGCCGACTTCTTCGTGGCGGTCTTGCTGGCGGCCTTCTTTGCGGCGGCCTTCTTCGCCGTGGCCTTTTTTGCCGCGGCTTTCTTCACCGCCGTCTTCTTTGCCGCCTTCTTCGTGGCTTTCTTCGCGCTGCGGCCCTTCCGGGCTGGCTTGCCTTTTTCCGCCAACAGGGCTTCAGCCTGTTCCAGGGTGAATGATTCCGGCTCGATGTCCCGGGGCAGGCTGGCCAGCAGGGTGCCGTCGGTGGCGAAGGGGCCGAAGCGGCCGCGCAGCACCTGGATCCGGCCATCGTCGAAGCTGGAGATGATGCGGTTGGCGATCGCCTCTTCCTTCAACCGCAGCAGTTCCAGGCCGCGATCCAGGCCGATCTCGTAGGGATCGTCTTCCTTGCGCAGCGAAGCGTAGACCGTGCCGCGCTTGACGAACGGCCCGAAGCGGCCGATGCCGACGGTGATCTCGGTGCCCTCGGCATCGTTGCCCAGCGAGCGCGGCAGGCGGAACAGTTGCAGCGCCTCGTCCATGCTGATCGTGTGGATGCTCTGGCCCGGGCGCAGGGAAGCGAATTTCGGCGGCTCTTCTTCGTCGCGCACGCCGATCTGGGCGAACGGTCCGTAACGCCCCAGGCGCACCGACAACTGCCGGCCGCTGGCCGGGTCGGTGCCCAGTACCCGGGCGCCGGTGGCCTCGGCGCGTTCGACGGTTTCCGCCTTGTCCTGGACGCGGGCCTTGAACGGCCCCCAGAACCGCTCCAGCAGCGGCTTCCAGGCTTCTTCGCCACGGGAAATGGCATCCAGCTCGTCTTCCAGACGGGCGGTGAATTCATAGTCCACGTACTGGTCGAAATGCCCGGACAGGAACCTGGCCACGGCGCGGCCGACATCGGTTGGACGGAAGCGGCGGCTGTCCAGGTACACGTAGTCGCGACCGAGCAGGGTCTGGATGATCGAGGCGTAGGTCGACGGCCGACCGATGCCGTATTCCTCCAGGGTCTTGACCAGGGTCGCCTCGGAAAAACGCGGCGGCGGCTCGGTGAAGTGCTGGTTGGCGGCGATCGCGTGACAGGGGATCACCTCGCCTTCGCGCACCGCCGGCAGGCGCCGGCCTTCGTCGTCATCTTCGGCACCCTTGGCGTCCTTGCCCTCTTCGTAGACGGCCAGGAATCCGGGATCGGCGATGGTCGAGCCGGTGGCCCGGAAGGCGTGTTCGGCGCCACACGCCAGCTCGACGGCAACGGTGTCGACCAGGGCCGGTTTCATCTGGCAGGCGACGGTGCGCTTCCAGACCAGGCTGTAGAGCTTGTACTGGTCGTCGCTGAGATGGGCACGCACCGATTCGGGCCGGCGCAGGGCCGAGGTCGGGCGGATCGCCTCATGCGCCTCCTGGGCATTTTTCGACTTGGTCTTGTAGAACTGCGCCGCCGGCGGCAGGAAATCCTGGCCATAGAAACGGCCGATGGATTCGCGCAGCTCGGCCAGGGCATCGTTGGACAGGCTGGTGGAGTCGGTACGCATGTAGGTGATCAGGCCCTGCACGCCTTCCTCGCCGATCGCCACGCCTTCATACAGGGTCTGCGCGGTGCGCATGGTGCGGCTGGCGCTGAAGCCCAGCTTGCGCGAGGCCTCCTGTTGCAGGGTGGAGGTGATGAATGGCGGCGCCGGCCGGCGCTGGCGCTGCTTGCGCTGCACCGACAACACCTTCAGTACGCCGATGGCTTCCGGGGCCGAGCCCTGGTCGGCGGCGGCCGCCGCCAGGCGTGCCCGTGCCGCCTCGGCGACCTCGCCATTGCCCAGGTCGAACTGCTCGAACTTCTTGCCATCCAGCTTCACCAGCCGGGCCTGGAACGGCACCTTGCCCTGACTCAGATCGGCCTGGACGCTCCAGTATTCCCGGGGCTTGAAGGCTTCGATCTCTTCCTCGCGCTCGACGATCATGCGCAGGGCCGGCGACTGCACCCGGCCGGCCGACAGCCGCGGCGCCACCTTGCGCCACAGCAGCGGCGACAGGGTGAAGCCGACCAGATGATCCAGGGCGCGGCGCGCCTGCTGGGCGTTGACCAGATCCATCGACAATTCGCGCGGATTGGCCACCGCATTGCGGATCGCCTTGGGCGTGATCTCCGAGAACACCACCCGGTGCAGGGCCTTGCCTTCAAGCAGGCCGCGCTCCTTCAGCACCTCGATGATGTGCCAGGAAATGGACTCGCCTTCGCGGTCAAGGTCGGTGGCCAGATACAGGGCTTCGGCCTTCTTGGCTGCCCGGGCAATGGCGTCGACGCGTTTTTCGCTGCCTTCGTCGACTTCGTAGCGCATGGCGAAATCATTGTCCGGATCGACCGCACCCTCCTTGGCCACCAGATCCCGGATATGGCCGTAGGAGGCCAGAACCTCGAAGTCCTTGCCCAGGTACTTGTTGATGGTTTTGGCCTTGGCAGGCGATTCGACGATCAAAAGATTCTTGCTCATACGCTCCTCATGGGTGGCCACGCCCGGCGGGCCGCCGGGGCAGGCAAAGTGCCCGGGCGGCGTAGTGTTCGCCCAGTTCTCGTGTCCGTGTCAAGCGTTGCGCAAGCCGGGGCAAAAAAACAGGCGGCCCGAAGCCGCCTGTCAGGATGGTGCTTTTATGATTGTGCAGGGCGTCGTCGTCACCCGACGCGCCGGCATGGTAGCTTGAACAAACAATCTACATCAATGCTTCCGGTATCACTGCTAACTGCCTGATTACTGGAACCCGCCCTCAGCATGGCAGGCGTGGCCCACCGATGCCAGCCAGCCGCCCGGCGGCGGCGCGATACGGTCGCCGCCAGCAGGCCGCTATGATGGCCGCCCTTGTACGAAACCGGATATGGACAGCCTCATGGATCTGGATCTGACCGGCAAACATGCCCTGGTTTGCGGTGCCTCCGACGGCATTGGCCGCGCGGCGGCGATGGAACTGGCATTGCTGGGCGCCGATGTCACCGTGCTGGCACGACGCGAGGCGGTGCTGCAGGAAGTGGTCAAGTCGCTGCCGCGCAGCCACGGCGGCCAGCGCCATGGCCTGGTCGCCGCCGACATGGATGCCACCGCTGCCCTGGCCGCCCAGGTCCAGGCGCTGGTGATTGATGCGCCGGTGCAAATCCTGGTCAACAACTCCGCCGGCCCGCCGGCCGGGGCGGCCGCCGATGCCGACCCGGCAGCCTATCTGGCCGCCTTCCAGCGGCACCTGATCGGCGGCCAGACCCTGCTGCAGGCGGTGCTGCCCGGGATGCGTGAATCCGGTTACGGCCGCCTGGTCAATATCATTTCCACCTCGGTGCGCGAACCGATCGCCAACCTGGGCGTGTCCAACACCGTGCGCGGCGCGGTCGCCAGCTGGGCCAAGACCCTGGCCGGCGAGCTGGCCGCCGATGGCATCACCGTCAACAGCGTGCTGCCCGGGTTCACCGAAACCGGACGCCTGGCCAGCCTGATCAACGGCAATGCCCGGCGCAGTGGCCGCAGCCAGGATGACATCGCCGCCGGCATGCGCGCCCAGGTTCCGGCCGGCCGCTTCGGCCAGCCCGCGGAAGTAGCCGCCGCCATCGCCTTTTTGTGCACGCCGGCCGCCGCCTATATCAATGGAGTGGCACTGGCCGTGGATGGTGGCCGGACCCGCTCGTTCTAGGCCTCGACGGCGGCCGCCGGGCCAGCTCTGGGCGCAGCGCCGACAACTTGCGACAACGCGCCGAGCGGGCACGAAACAAGTGTGTCAATGTCACCATGGCCCCGTGCCCGGGTGAGAAAGCCGTTACCCTTGCAGCATGGGACGCTGGATTGAACATCTGATTGCCGGTGAGGCCTGTCCGGGCCGTGGCCCGGAGCTGGCCATCCACGAGCCGGCCACCGCCGGTGTCCATGCCCATCTGCGGGCGGCTGACCAGACCCAGGTGGATGCCGCCGTGTCTGCCGCCCAGGACGCGTTCAACACCTGGTCGGAGCTTCCGGCCAGCCAGCGCGGCCGCTATCTGTATCAGCTGGCCGATGCCATCGAAGCGCGCCAGGAAGAGTTCGCCCAGGCCGAAACCCGTGACACTGGCAAGCCCCTGGAACTGGCACGCACGCTGGACATCCCGCGGGCGATCGCCAACCTGCGCTTTTTTGCCTCGGCTGGCGAACAGTTCGCCAGCGAAAGCCACCATGGGCCGGGCAGCCTGAACTACACCCTGCGCCTGCCGCTGGGCGCGGTGGCCGCGATCTCGCCCTGGAACCTGCCGCTGTACCTGTTCACCTGGAAGATCGCGCCGGCCCTGGCGGCGGGCAATACCGTGGTCGCCAAGCCTTCGGAAATCACCCCGACCACCGCCTTCATGCTCGGCGAGCTGAGCCAGTCGCTGGGCTGGCCACCGGGCGTGCTCAATATCGTGCATGGCGGGCCGGACACCGGCGCCGCGCTGGCCGGGCACAAGGCGATCCAGGCGGTCAGCTTCACCGGCAGCACGCGCGTGGGCGCGACCATCGCCAGCCAGGTTGCGCCGCAGTTCCGCAAGGTGTCGCTGGAGCTGGGCGGCAAGAATCCGACCCTGGTGTTCGACGATGCCGACTTCGATGCCGCGGTCGCCGGCGCGGTCCGGGCCGCGTTCGCCAACCAGGGCCAGATCTGCCTGTGCGGCTCGCGCATCCTGGTGCAGGCGTCGATCTACGAGCGTTTCCGTGACGCCTTCGTCGAGCGCGCGTCGCGGCTCGTGGTCGGCGATCCGCTGGCACCGGACGTCGACCTGGGAGCGGTGGTTTCGCAGGCCCACTTCGACAAGATCATGGCCTGCATCGAACAGGCGCGCGCCGATGGCGGGCGGATCCTGACCGGCGGCGCGGCGGTCAATCCGGCCGGCCGCTGCGCACAGGGCTGGTTTGTCCCGCCGACCGTGATCGACGGCCTGACTGCCCAGTGCGCCGCCAATCAGGACGAGATCTTCGGTCCGGTCGCCAGCCTGATCCCGTTCGCCGACGAGGCCGAGGCGATCGCCATCGCCAACGGGACCCGTTACGGACTGGCGGCCAGCGTCTGGACCGGCAATGTCGGCCGGGCCCATCGCCTGGCCGCACGGCTGTCGGCGGGGGTGGTCTGGATCAACACCTGGCTGGAGCGCGACCTGCGCACCCCCTTCGGCGGCATGAAGGCTTCCGGAGTCGGCCGCGAAGGTGGCCTGGAAGCCCTGCGTTTTTTCACTGAAGCCAAAAATGTCTGCGTCAACTGGCGGGAGGAGCCATGACTATTCCCGAACATATCGGCCGCCTGGCGGCCTTTGTGATGTCCCTGATGATGATGGTGGTGGCCGCGCCTGCCCTGGCACAGGATCCGCCGCGCACCGGCTCGCCGGAAATGACCCGATACTGCTCGGGCACGCCCGATTGCCGGCGCGAGCTGCACACACCGGTGCGCATGGCTGACGGCCAGGTGATGACCGAGCACCTGCCGCTGCACCGGCCCGCGGTCCTGCCGCGAAGCCTTTCGATCATGCTCGGCGAAGAGCTGCAGGCAGTACCCGAGTTCTCACGCAGTGGCCAGTTCCAGCAGTGGCGCCAGGCCCGGCGCCGCGATGCCGCCCGCAACAACGTCGTCACCCTGGAACTGCGCCAGGAAAATGATGGCTCGATTGCCGCCCAGATCAGCAATGAAACCGGCGATCCGGTCAAGCTGCGGCTGTTTGTCCGCCACCTGGGCAGCGGCGATGAAACCTATATTTCCAGCTGTCCGGTGGCCGCCAATGGCAGCATCTTCGAATACTGGCCCGAGCCGGTGGTGGAACTGCTGATCCGCGATATCACCCAGGTCAGCGACGACGGCGCCCTGCTCTGCGATTGACGCAGGCCGCCGGCCGCACCGTCGCCTCGCGTCGCCCAGGCACGCCCGGGCATCCATCGGCGGCATTGGCGCTGGCATTGGCGCCGGCAATCAGGGACCATATCCGCCATGGAACACTCCGCTGCCAACGACGGCATCCAGACCACGCAGGCAGCCCGGCCGGTAGGCAGCTATCCGCATGCGCGCCGGGCCGGACAACTGCTGTTCCTTTCCGGCATCGGCCCGCGCCAGGCCGGCAGCAACACGATCGCCGGCAACGAATATGACGGCGATGGCCGCCTCACCGGTTATGACATCGAGCAGCAGGTGCACGCGGTGTTCGCCAATGTGCGGGCGGTGCTGGGCGCCAGTGGCGCCAGCCTGGCCGACCTGGCCGATGTCACCGTGTTCCTGACCGACATGGCAGCCGACTTTGCCACCATGAACCGGATCTGGGCCGAGCATTTTCCCGATCCCGCACACGCGCCGTGCCGCACCACGGTGGCAGTCAGCGCCTTGCCGACACCGATCGCCGTCGAACTCAAGTGCATTGCCGTCCTGCCCGAAGGGGCACCACGGGACTGACGGCAGCAAGCCAACACCCACTAGCCAAGGATTCGGAGTTGTCCATGCAAGCGATCAATTTCCAGCGCTGGATCGACGAGCACCGGCACCTTCTGCAGCCGCCGGTGGGCAACAAGTGCATTTACGACGGGGACTTCATCGTCATGGTCGTGGGCGGGCCCAACCAGCGCAACGATTTCCACTGGAACGAAGGTGGCGAGTTCTTTTACCAGCTCGAAGGCGAGATGGTGCTCAAGACCATGACCGACCAGGGCCCGGTCGATATTCCGATCGAAGCCGGGGAAATCTTCTACCTGCCGCCGCGGGTGCCGCATTCGCCGCAACGCTCCGCCGGCTCGGTCGGGCTGGTCATCGAACGCCGGCGGCAGGCGGGAGAAAAGGACGGCCTGCTGTGGTTCTGCCCCGCCTGTGACGGCAAGGTCTATGAAGAATATTTCGTGTTGCAGGATATCGAAACCGATTTTCCACCGGTATTCGCCCGTTTCCACGACTCGGTGGAAAATCGCACCTGCCCGTCCTGCGGTCACCTGCATCCGGCATCGCCAACAGCCGGCGAGTGAGCGATTGAGCCTCAGCCGGGAGCCGTGCAGCGCCTGCGAAGGACCCAGGCATAAAAAAACGCCGGCCAGAATGACCTGGCCGGCGTTTTTTTCGATTCAGGATCGAACGTTACCGTCGATCAGATCGCTTGCACTTCATCGGCCTGCAGGCCCTTCTGGCCGCGGACGACCACGAAGCTGACCTTCTGGCCTTCCTGCAGTGAACGGAAGCCGTTGCCCTGGATGGCGCGGAAATGGACGAAGACGTCCTCACCGCTCTCCGGCGTGATGAAGCCGAAGCCCTTGGCATCGTTGAACCACTTGACAGTGCCGGTCTGACGATCGGACATGGGTGACACTCCTTGCAGCGTTGTAGAGGAAAAACCATCGCCGGAAACCACCGACGCTGGTGCTGGCTTGCAGGGAGTGAACACGTGAAGCTAGATACGGAGCATTTGCAACTGCCGATCGGGCCACGACCCACCGTGACCCTGACAATCACAGCGCATGCAGTGTACACCGGTGCTGCGGAAAAAGCGATAGCTGTATGCAGATCTTATTTTACCGGCATCCAGGCCTGTGGTCGGCAACCTGCCGGCACGCCGTCAGCGGCCCGGGCGCGACCACCATACCCGGCAGCCTCTTTCAGGGTGTGGATACCGGCTGGCTGACGCGGAACAGGTGCACCGGCACCAGATTGCGCCATTCACGCTCACTGTGCACCTGGTTGAAGCGCTGCTGCAGCGGCTCCCGGATCATCGCCGAATACTGGTAGACCAGGAACTGGCCGCGGTCACCCAAGGCATGGGCGACCGCATCCAGGGTGTCTTCGCGGGCCTGGGCCGGCATGGTGCTGAACGGAATCCCCGAGACCACGACATCCACCGGCCGGGCGCCGAGCGCCTGCAGGTGGCGATCCAGGTCGGCGGCACTGCCGGCCACCACCTGCAGGCGCGGATCGGGCAGCGCCTGGCGCAACTCGCGCACGAAATCGTCATTGGTCTCGATCACGATCAGCCGCGCCTGGGCCGGCATCGCCGCCAGCAGCGCCCGGGTGATGGTGCCCACGCCCGGCCCCAGCTCGACCACCGTGCGGCAATGCTGCCAGTCCACCGGTGCCAGCAAACGCTGCACCAGGGCCGGCGAACTCACCGCGAAGGTGCCGACCATGCGTGGGTGCTTGAAGAAATTCAGTGCAAACACCAGCGCCCGGCGCAACCGTCCCGGCGTTTCCACCCCATGGCCATCGGGCACGGGCGGTGCCGCAGTCATCGGGCAGCCTTCGGCTTGTCCGCAGCCCGGAAGACGGCGGCAGGGCCGTACTCAGCGACCAAGTTCGAACACCACATCCAGATTCACCGAAACGGTGCTCTCGCCAGGCGATACCGGCGTTGATTCCGCGCTGTCGGCGGCGCGCGCCATCGCCATCATCGGCATCGGATGGAAACCGCCACCGCCCTCGCTGATGCTGACGATGCGCCGCACCTGCAAACCCAGGGCATCGGCGTAGGTCCTGGCCCGCGCCTGGGCCTTGGTCAGGGCCGCCAGACGCGCTTCGTCATGGACCGGCTCGGGCTCGTCGATCTCGAAACTGGGACCATGGATCTGGTTGGCGCCGTCCTTGGCCAGGGTATCGAGCACATCGCCCAGCCGCGACAGGTCGCGGACCTTGATCCGCACCGTGTTGCGGGCTTCATAACCGGTCACCCGCGGTGCCTCGTCGCGGACATGCCGGTACTGCGGGTGCAGGCTGACGCCGGTGGTCTGGATGTCCGCCTCGGCAATGCCGGCGGCCCGGATCGAGGCCATCACCCGATTCATGCGCGTGGCGTTGTCACGCATCGCGGCATCGCCCTCATCGGCGCGGGTGACCACGCCGACCGACATCGAGGCGATATCGGGAACGCGGCTGGCCTCGCCCTGGGCCGACACCGACAACAGGGTGCCGGACACGGCAGCGGTACCGGGCTGGCCCTCGGCGGGGGACTGGCCGGCGGCGGGCTGGGCAAAGGCAGGCATGGCGATCATTCCACCCAATAGGACCAGAACGGGAATCATACGGAACTTGCGCAGATCGGACATCGCGGCACCTCGTTGGGGAATGGCTCGCTGGTGAATGGCCAGCGGGTTAATGGACGCACCGGCCACCAATGCGGCACCGGTACGATGGTGACGCCGACAGGATAAACGCCTCAGCCGCGACGGACCATAGCCGCCCGGGATGCTTGGACGGCGTGAAAAAAGCGCCGCCTGGATCGCCTCCTGCGCCCGGCATCGGCGACGGAGGCGGTGCCTGTAAGCTGCGCATCGGTTTGCCCTGGCCGGTTTCCGGCCGCTGCCTTGACCTTAGAACGCTACCTCCTGACACCTGCCATGACCCGACCGGACAGCGACCTGAAAGCCTCAACGACCTCTGCCACCCCGGCCACCGGGCCCGCCGGCAGTGCAGCCGTTGGCCCGACCGCCCTGGTGGTGGCCGTCACCGGTGGCGTGGCCAGCGGCAAGAGCGCCTTGACCGGCGCCTTCGCCGAACTGGGCGTGCCGGTTGCCGATGCCGATGTCGCCGCGCGCGAGGTGGTGGCGCCGGGCAGTGACGGGCTGGCCCGGATCGTAGAGCACTTCGGCACCGACGTGCTCGACGACGCCGGCAGCCTGGATCGCGGCCGCATGCGCAAACGCATCTTCGCCGACCCGTCGGCACGCCGGGCGCTGGAACAGATCATCCATCCGCGGGTGCGCACCTGGCTGCGCACCGCCGCGGACAATTGGCAGGCGCCCTACGGTCTGCTCGCCATCCCGCTGCTGGTTGAATCCGGCGATGCCTATGCCTGGGTCGACCGGGTGCTGGTGGTCGACGTGCCCGAAAGCACCCAGTTGGCCCGCCTGCGGCAGCGCGACGGGATCAGTGCCGAACTGGCGCAATCGATGCTGTCGGCACAGGCAAGCCGGCGCCAGCGCCTGGCGATTGCCGACGAAATCCATGATGCCAGCGGTCCGCTGGCCAAACTGCCCGAGCGTGTTGCCGCCCTGCACGCGCACTATCTGGCCCTGGCCGAAGCCAAGCGCGCCGGTCACCTGCCGCCACCCCGGATCCGTCGCAAGCGTTGAGCAGTGGCCGGCACGGAAAGCCACTGTTTCCTTTCATCGCGATGAAGAGATAGACTGGCCGCCAGCCAGGCCCGGCGCGGCCATGGAGCCCTGCCAGTGCCGGGCCGATCTCCTGATCCACGGCCCGACCGGACACGCCCGGG
>CAZUZT010000010.1:13871-23319 GCA_964624575.1 uncultured Rhodanobacteraceae bacterium
CCCTGCCAGTGCCGGGCCGATCTCCTGATCCACGGCCCGACCGGACACGCCCGGGGAATCACCGGCAACTGTCCAGACCCGGCAGGAATCCGCCTGATGGCCGGCCCCTGCCATCCAGGCGAGGACCCAGGGGATCAACGTGTTATCGCCACGCCAACGCCAACGCCGCTACCAGGGAGCCCGCCGACATGGCCAGCATCAGCCTTGAGTTCTACCCGCCCAAGACCGACGAACAACGCCGCCAGCTGGACCGCGCCGCCGGCCGGTTCAAGGTTCTGGCACCCGAGTACGTCAGCGTCACCTTCGGCGCCGGAGGCTCGACCCTGGAGTACACCGCCGACACCGTCGCCCACCTGCACCGGCAACATGGTTTCGAAGCGGCACCGCACCTGTCCTGCGTCGGCGGCACGCGCGCCCAGGTCGCCGCCCTGCTTGACCGTTACCACGCCCTGGGCTGCAAGCGCATCGTCGCCCTGCGCGGCGATCTGCCCTCGGGCATGGCGGTGAGTGGCGATTTCCGCTACGCCAACGAACTGGTCGCCTTCATCCGCGAGCACTGCGGCGACCTGCTGCGCATCGAGGTTGCCTGCTACCCGGAAACCCATCCGCAGGCGGCCGACGCCAATACCGACCTGGCCAATCTCAAGCGCAAGATCGACGCCGGCGCCGACAGCGCCATCAGCCAGTATTTCTACAATGCCGACGCCTACTTCCGCTTTGTCGATGATGCCCGGAAGCTGGGTATCGACGTGCCGATCGTGGCCGGCATCATGCCGATCGCCAACTTCAGCCAGCTGCGCCGGTTTTCGGAATTGTGCGGGGCCCAGATCCCGCGCTGGATCAGCCAGCGGATGCAGTGCTTTGGCGACGATGTCCGTTCGTTGCGCGAGTTCGGCGCCGATGTCGTGGCCGGCCTGTGCCAGCGCCTGATCGACGGCGGCGTACCCGGCCTGCACTTCTACACCCTGAATCTGTCGCAGCCGACTCTGGCGGTGCTCAAGCGCCTGGACGCCGTGCCGGCGGCCGACGCCGGGACCGTTTCGTCCCGCGCCTGAGTCCTTCGCGCGAGCACGGCCGATTGCCTGCGCCGCCCATTACCAGCGAGTACCAGCGAGTGCGCCGGGCGGCATGAGCCCATGCTGGTGAACAGTCAGATCGGCACCGCGCACTGCGCCCTGCCGACCCATTCCTTTTTTGCAGCAGGCAAACGCATCAGGGCGGGAAATCCCCGCCCTGATGGTCGTTGATTCACCGGCCGATCAACGGATCCGCCAGTGCGGGCCGGACGGCAGCGCGTGCCGACCGGCCCCTCGGTCACCGTGCCTTACTGCCCGTCGCAGCCCGGCCGTCCCGGGGCGCATTCGAACCCGTCGCTGAAGTAACGGTCGTCCGGCTTCGGCGCGGCGCAACCCTGGACCTTGATGTCATCCAGATACCAGCCTTCATCGCGGCCCACTGAACTGTCGGTGCCGACGCGCCAGCGGAACTGGACGGTCTGGCCGACATGGTTGTTCAGGTCGATCAGATAATTTTCCCAATCGCGCGGATCCCCGCACCAGGCATTGCGCCCGCCCAGCGGGTTGCTGAAGCCGGTGCTGATCTCGCCGTCGTAGGCGCGGTTGAGGATCTGGCCACCGGCCACCTGTTGCCAGCTGGCGCCGGCGTCGGCGGAGATCTCCAGCAGGCCGCCGTCATAGCAGCCACCACCGTGGTCCTCCAGCGTCTGGTGGTTCCAGAACTGCAGGGTCAGCGGCAGGTTGTCGGCCGGCAACTGGATCGGCGGCGAGGTCAGATGCTGGTCGCTGATCGAGCCGTGGTTGATCGCCAGCACGGCATTGCCGCCGGAAGCCGGTGCCGGGCTGGGCCGGCCGGTGGAGATTGCCCAGGTGCCCGGGCCGGTGCTGCCCGTGGTGCTGAACGAACCCAGGCCGCGGTTGAAATCCTCCTTGAACACGATCACCGGCTCGGTGCCGGCATCGCAGTCGCCCGGTGCCGGCACGGTGCGGAAGCTGAACACCTGCGTCGACATGACCGTGCCGCAGGCGTTGCTGGCGCTCACCCGCCAGAAGTAGTTCGTGCTGGTGGCCAGCGCCGCGGACAGGGTGTGGCTGGTGCCGGCAACCTCGACATCGACCAGCGGGCTGGCGAAATCCGAGGTCAGCGACAGCTCGAAACGGTACTGGCTGGCACCGGCAAAGTCATCCCAGGTGAACGTCGGCTGCTGGATCTGGTTGCTGGCGCCGTTGGCCGGCAGCAGCAGGGCGCCCGGCGTCGGGACGTCGGCGTCGATGGTCATGCCCAGGCCGACAAAGCGATGGATGGCCGGATGGCCCGGACCATTGCTGTCGGCCTCAAGCGTAAAGCCGTGGCTGCCGGCGGCGATGGCGCCGCTGATGGCCAGGGTAACGCCCGTGGCCGGGTCGCCCGGCAGCACCGGGTTGGCACTGAAGCTGGCGCTGGCGCCGGCCGGCAGGCCGGTCGCCGACAGGCTGACCAGATCGTCGAAGCCTTCGAAGCTGCGCAGGTTGGCCAGGAATTCGATCGGCTCACCGGCACAGGCCTGCACCGCTTGCGGGCTGGCGCTGAGCAGGAAGGTCGGATCGGTCAGGCCGCCAAGCACGCCGGTGGCGGCCAGGGCGTAGGGTTGCGGGCCTTCGGCCACCTGGATGCCGGTCACGCGCACCTGCCAGGCACCGGCGTCGGGCGTATCGATGCGGATCTGGTGCACGTTGTTGAGCAGGTCGTAATCGTCGCTGCCGGTGTCCTGGTACGGATTCGGGTTGCCCAGGCCACCGGTCGCCGGCAGTTTCTGGCTCCAGACCGTGCCATCGGGCTCCTGCACTTCCAGGCGCAGGGTGTTGACCGTATGCGGATTGGCGTTGACCAGGGCCGGAGCGTCATGCCAGGTCAGGGTGACGATCAGCGGCTCGCCGGCGTCGACCTGCAGGATGTGGGTCTGGGATTCGCCGGTCTGCAGGCCGGTGCTGCCGTCATGCAGCCACAGCATGCGGCTGTCGCCCTGGAAGTACAGGGAATTGTCCAGGTTGATCCGGCCCCAGCCCTGCGACTGGCTGGGCGCGCCGCCGGTGGTACCCGAACCGCTGATTTCCTGGGCGCCGTTGATCATGATCGCCTTGATCAGGGCACCGGACGGCGTAGCCAGGCCGTGTTCGGGCACCTCGATGCCGCTGGGATAGAAGCCGCGCTGCAGGTATTCACGCACCAGGGCGGCCAGGCCGGCCGCGGTCGGCGTCGCCATAGAGGTGCCGCTGGAGGTGCGCACACCGCAGGCGTTGCGATTCGCGGAGACGATGCTGCTGCCCTGGGCGGTCATGTCCGGCTTGCTGCGCCGGTCGCTGGTCGGCCCGCGCGAGGAGAAGCCGGACATGCTGTTGCCGCTGTTGGAGTTGCCGCGCACGTTGCTGCCGATCGAGAACACGTTCTTGGCGTTGCCGGCAGCGCCGACGTCGGCACCCGGACCGCAGCCGGAATCGCCACCCAGGCCGCCGCTGTTGCCGGCGGCCACGAACAGCGCCAGCTCGGGGAAGTCCCACACCGCCCGGTCGGCATCACGGGTGGTCTGGCGGTACTCGACCTCGCAACCGGACGTGCACATGCCAAGAGAGTTGCGGCAACTGGAACCCCAGGAATTGTTGTGGATGCGGGCGCCGTTGCCGTAGGCAATCTCGGCGGCGTGGTAGATGGTGCCGCCCAGGCTGTTCAGGTATTGCAGGCCGGAACCCATTTCCTGGGAAATGAGCTGCGCGCCCGGGGCGGTGCCGTCCAGGTCGGTCAGGCCGCCGGGCGTGGTGAAATCATCGCAGTCGACGGCATTGGCCGGGTTGTTGCCCATGATCGAGCCCATGACATGGGTGCCATGGCCATGGCCGTCAGCGGGCGCACCGCTGGCGGCGTCCCACTTGTAATGGGCGCCGATCTTGCGGTGGTTGAAGTCGGGCGTGACCGGCGGGCAATCGGTGCCCTGGTTGCAGGCCGTGCTCACCGGCGCGCCGTAATCGGCATCGGCGAACGAGCAGTGCGACACGTGCAGGCCGGAGTCGGCGGCGGCAACGATCTGGCCGCAGCCGAAGATGCCCTGCTCGAAGATCGGCAGCGGGCTGGGGCCGCTGGTGGAACCGCTCTGGTGCAGCCAGCCGGCCTGCGAGTTCATGAGTTCGTTGTCCCAGCGCAGGCTGATCGAGGCGACCTGCGGATTGCGCGCCAGGGCAGCAACGCTGTCGGCCAGCTGGCCGGAGTCAAAACTCACCACCAGCCGTTCCTCGGCGCCGCGCTCGGTGGCCTGCAACTCCAGGCCGGGAATGGCGAGCAGACCGTTGCCGGCGCTGCGGGCATCGACACCCGGGTGCAGGCCGACGCCCAGGCGTTCCACGCCACCGCGACCGGCGATGGTCTGGTCAAAGTCATTCTTGGCCAGAGTGCCCAGGTCACGAGCCAGATTCACGTCCAGCTTGAAGGCCGGCAGGAACGGGCCGGCCCAGAGCACGCCCGGCAGAGCCCGCGCCGCCTGGTCCAGATCCGGCGACATGCGCACCAGGTAGGCGTAATGCGGGGCATAACCCAACACCTGTGCTCCCAGCGCCTCGAGCGCGGAACGCTGGTCGGCCCGGATCGGGGCATCGAACTTGACCAGACGCACCGGCGCATCGGCGAAGGCTTGCGGATCGGCCAGCGGCTCCAGTTCCGGCACCACCGTGTCGACCTTGCCGGAACAGACATCCAGGCTGGCGGCGTCGAACGAGATCAGGCAGCGCCGGTCATCGGCCTGGGCCGTGGCGGCCAGCAGGATGGTGAGCAGCAGCAAGATTGAAACATGTCGCATTCGGGTTTCCCTCAATGTGTATGCTGTTGTATTTGCTGATGTCCGCCCGGCAAACCAAATGAAAGCTGAACCGGACGGCGGGCGAGTCTGACAGATAATGTTCATGCCGTGTGTGGGCACTGCAGCATGGCCACCGGCTGGCCTCCCGCGCTCCTTACGGAAACAGGTCGCTGGCGTGAATCAGCCAGGCCGCGGGCGGGCGGGCCCAGAGCGCCGGCCGGGCCCGTCGGCAGCCTCGGTTCCGCCCCGGCAAGCACCACCGGCCCGCGCCGGACCGGCCATCCGGGTTAAGCTTGTCCTCTTGTCAGCCTGCCGGACCTGCCATGGCCGTGAGCGGTACCCTGTTCATCGTGGCGGCGCCCTCGGGTGCCGGAAAAACCTCCCTGGTTGGCGCGCTGCTGGCGCGCGATCCGTCGATCGCAGTCTCGGTTTCCTACACCTCACGGGCGCCGCGCCCGGGCGAGGTCGATGGCGAGCACTACCACTTCGTCGACCACGACCGGTTCCGGGAAATGATCGCCGCCGGCGAATTTTTCGAATACGCCGAAGTCCACGGTGACCTGAAGGGCACCGCCCGCCGCGCGGTGCAGCCGCTGCTGGAGTCCGGCCGGGATGTGCTGCTGGAAATCGATTGGCAGGGCGCCCGGCAGGTTCGGGCACAGCATCCGGACTGCCGCAGCATCTTCATCCTGCCGCCCTCCCGGCAGGAACTGGAACGGCGTTTGCGCCACCGCGCCCAGGACAGCGAGGCCACCGTGCTGCGGCGGCTGGCCAATTCCCGCGACGAAATCGCCCACGCCCAGGAATTCGACTTCATCGTCGTCAATGATGTTTTCAACACCGCCCTTGACGACATCGGCGCCATCATCCGTGCCCAGCGCCTGAGCTGGGCGGCGCAGAGTCAGCGCCAATCCGGCCTGATCAGCGGCTTGCTGCAGCCCTGAGCCGGGTGCGCCCGTGGCCGGGCCACGGCAGGGAATCGGAAACGCGTCAGCGCCGACTGCTGCCATTGCGCGGCGCAGCAGGCACTGGCTAGAATCAGAGCATCCGCTGGGCCGGGATGCCCGGTGCGGACGAAGGCCGCTTTTTCGGTGCGCGCCGCGCCGCCCTGCAGTGATCTGCCGCCCCGGTGACGACCGGCAGGCGGCTGTCGCCGTAGCTGGCCGGCACCGGCTTTCAGACTCACCCTCCTTACAGATCCAAGGACACGAAGACTATGGCCCGTATTACGGTTGAAGATTGCCTGGAAGTGGTGGACAACCGCTTCGAACTGGTGCTGATGGCCTCCAGGCGTGCGCGGCAACTGGCCAAGGGCCTGGAGCCGACCATCGACCCGGACAATGACAAGCCGACCGTGCTTGCCCTGCGTGAAATCGCCGGCAACCACGTCGACACCGCGATGATCGACAAGATCGAAGCTGCCGAGCGCGAACGCGCCGAGCGCCAGGCCCTGGAATGGGCGGCCGCCGAGCTGGACGAGGAAAAAGGCGCCGACGAGGCCTGAACCCATGGCCATGCCGTCCGCCTGTCGTGGTGACCTCCGGGTGCTTCCGGAGGACCTGACCATGGTTGTCGCGGCGGCCAGCAGCCTACGGCCGGAGCCGGCCACCGGACCCGTGCCGGCCAGCCACGCAGAACATCGCCCCGGACACCGCTGCGGGTGCTGCACCGGCGCACCCCGGCGTCACTGAGGCCGGCATGAACGCGCTCCTGAACGCCGTCATGCCCACGCCCAGCGCGCTGCCCGAGGACATGCGGGCGCTGGAAAAAGGCCTCAGGCGCCACCTGCGCCGCGACCGCATCCAGGCCATCCGCCGCGCCTATCACATCGGCGCCAGCGCCCACCAGGGTCAGACCCGCAAGAGCGGCGAACCCTATATCACCCATCCGGTCGCCGTGGCGCAGATCCTGGCCGATATCGGCATGGATGCCGACACCATCATTGCCGCGATCCTGCATGACACGATCGAGGACACGGCGATCACCCGCGCCGACATCCAGGCCGAATTCGGCAGCGAAGTCGCCGATCTGGTCGACGGCGTTACCAAACTGGACAAGGTCCAGTTCCAGGACCGTGCCGAAGCTACGGCCGAAAGCTTCCGCAAGATGGTGATGGCGATGGCGCGCGACCTGCGCGTGATCCTGATAAAGCTCGCCGACCGGCTGCACAACATGCGTACCCTGGGCAGCATGGCCACCGAGGCGCGCCGCCGCATCGCCCGCGAAACCCTGGACATCTACGCGCCTATCGCCCAGCGCCTGGGCATGAACGCGGTCAAGGGTGAACTGCAGGATCTGGCCTTCCGCGCCCTGTATCCAACCCGCTACCGGGTCATCGCCAAGCATATCCAGCGCATGCAGGGCGACCGCCAGGAGGCGATCACGCAGATCGAAAACGACTTGGCCCGCTGCCTCAAGCAGGAGGGCATCCGGCACCGCCTGGCCAGCCGGATCAAATCGCCCTACAGCATCTACAGCAAGATGCTGCGCGACAGCCGGCCACTGGACCAGGTGATGGATGTCTACGGTTTCCGGATCGTGGTCGAGTCAACGATGCAGTGCTATCACGTGCTCGGCGCCGTGCACAGCCTGTACAAGCCGGTCGAGGCCCGCTTCCACGATTACATCGCCATTCCCAAGGCCAACGGCTACCAGTCCCTGCACACGGTGCTGATCGGGCCGTTCGATGCCCCGATCGAGGTCCAGATCCGCACCGAGGACATGGACACCATCGCCGAGCGCGGCATCGCCGCGCACTGGGCCTACAAGGCCGACGGCAGTACCAGCAATACCCACAACCGGGCCCGGGAATGGCTCAGCGGGCTGGTCGAACATCAGGCCGGCACCGGCTCGTCGCTGGAATTCGTCGAGAACGTCAAGATCGACCTGTTCCCCGACGAGGTCTACGTGTTCACCCCGCGCGGCGACATCCTGACCCTGCCCAGCGGCGCCACGGTGCTGGATTTCGCCTATGCCGTGCACACCGATGTCGGCGACCACGCGGTCACCGCACGCATCGACAAGAAGCTGGCCGCCCTGCGTACCCGCCTGGACAGCGGCCAGACGGTGGAGATCGTCACTGCGCCCAGCGCCCAGCCGCATCCGGCCTGGCTGGAGTTCGCCAGCACCAGCAAGGCGCGCACCGCGATCCGCAATCATCTCAAACGCCTGCAATACGAAGACGCCGTGCACCTGGGCCACCGGATGCTCGACCGCGCCCTGGCAGCCCGGGGCAGTTCCCTGGAAGACCTGTCCTCGCAATCGTTGCAGCGCTACCTGCAGGAAGCCCGGTTCAAGCGCCTGGAGGACCTGCTTTCCGATATCGCCATGGGCAACCGCATGGCCGGCCAGGTCGTCGGCCAGCTGCTGGCCGGAACCGGTGTCGAACAGACCGGGCCGGCGGCGGGCAACGGCGGCAGTGAGCGGATCCTGATCAGCGGCCGCGAGCGCGGCGTGTTCAGCTTCGGCAACTGCTGCTATGCCATCCCCGGCGACGAGATCATCGGTTACCTGTCAGCCGGCAAGGGCGTGGTCGTGCACCAGACCAGCTGCCGCAACCTGGCCGAGTACCGCAAGACACCCGAGCGTCTGGTCGCCATCGCCTGGGACCGCGACGTCGTCGGCGACTACCGCGTCGCGTTGCGCATCGAGGTGATGAACAAGCCCGGTGTGCTGGCCAATGTCGCCGCCGCCATCGCCGATGTCGATTCCAATATCGCCCACGTCGAGTATGCCGAGCGCGACCTGGAAACCGCGGTCCTGCTGTTCACCATCGAGGTCCGCGACCGGCGCCATCTGGCCGCGGTGATCCGGCGCGTGCGCCACTCCGACGTGGTCCATGCCGTGCAGCGCCACAGCAGCTGACCGCAGCGCTGCTTCATCGGGAGGCCATTGCCATGACCACCAATCAAACCGCTCGCGCCGAACCGGCACTGCTCGACCGCGCCCTGGCCGAGGCCGACCGCGCCCTGCGTACCCTGTTCGCCCGGCCCCAGGCCAGCCGGCCCAATCCGGCCGGTGAACTGCCCGTGGCCGAGCTGGACGAGGGCCGGCGCCGGCATGTCGCCGGCCTGATGCGGATCAATCATGTCGGGGAGATCTGCGCTCAGGCCCTGTATTCGGGCCAGGCCGTGACCGCCCGGGATCCGCAGGTGCGCCGCCACCTGCTCGCCGCCGCGGTCGAGGAAACCGACCACCTGGCCTGGTGTGCCGAGCGACTGAAGGAGTTGGGCGACCGGCCCAGCCTGCTCAATCCGCTGTGGTATGGCGGCGCGTTCACCTTGGGCGCCGTGGCCGGCCTGCTCGGCGACCCGCTCAGCCTGGGCTTTGTCGTCGAGACCGAGCGCCAGGTCGAGGCCCACCTGCAGGAACACATGCAGCAACTGCCCGAGGACGACCAGCGCAGCCGGCGCATCCTGGCGCAGATGCAGGCCGATGAAGTCCGCCATGCCGAGGAGGCCGAGGCCGCCGGCGGCATGCCCTTGCCCCGTCCCCTGCCCGGCCTGATGACGCTGGCCTCGCGGGTGATGAAAACCGTCGCTTACCGGATCTGATTCCCGCGAACCGGCCGGAACCGGCCGTCGGGCGAACGGTCAGCGCCGGCGCGAT
>CAZUZT010000010.1:23419-32424 GCA_964624575.1 uncultured Rhodanobacteraceae bacterium
CCGGGGCCGGGTCCGGGGTCGGCTGTTCAGGGGCTGGATCCGGGGTTCGCTCGCGCAGCAGCACCAGGGCCGCCGGGTCGGCAGCACTGGCGGCACGGGCGCGAAGCTCCAGCCCGGCGCGGCGGGCATCGGCGCTCACCCGGGCCAGGGCCGCGCCGTCATCCTCGTCCAGTCGCCAGTAATGCAACCAGTGCCAGCGGTGGCTGAAATGCAGGGTCTGGGCATTGCCGACCCAGACCGGAATATCGTTCTCCAGCCGGACGCCGGTCCGCCACAGCCGCAGCACCTGGCGGGCGTTGGCATCCCGGGCGGATTCGGCGACCAGCATCAGCACCTGCGGGTGACCGTAGTGCGAGGCCGGCAGGATGCGTAGGGTATCGGGCGTGGCATCGTCGTCCAGCGTCATCAGCAGGTCCAGCCAGCCGCCCGGCTCGGCCACCTGCCAATCCTGGGCTGCCAGGGCGGAGGCCAGATTCGCGGGATCGCCGGCGAACTGCAGGTTCAACGGCCACACCGAGCGCCCGCGCAGCTCGTTGCGCCAGCGCGACAGCGGTCCGACGGCGTCGGCTTGCAGCCAATCGTTCGCGCTCATCACTTCGACCACCGGCAGCGGATCGAAGCGGTTCAGTACCGCCTCGACCCGGCGCGGCCCATACCACCAGGCCGCCGCGACCAGGGTGCCGAAGAACACCACCACCAGCGGCCGGATCCAGAAAGAGCGCTCGACCCGGCGCCGGTAGGCCAGCCCGAGCAGGGCCACCCAAGCCAGGCCGAAAAGCATGCCGCCGAGCAGGTCGGACAGCCAGTTGGCGCCCAGATACAGGCGCGCAAAACCAATCAGCCCGGCGAACAGGCCGGCGACGACGTAGGGCCAGACCCGGCGCCGGCCGGGCAATTCCCGGGCGATCAGCACGGCGAAGAACCCGAACACGATGATCACCAGGGTCATCGAGACCGCCGGGAAGCCGAAGCCGCCCAGATTGGCCGCCGCCGGTGGCCGCGGCAGGTGCAGCAGGTAGCCAAGCAGGATGGTGGATACCAAACCGAAGGCAATCGCCGCCAGCCAGTGCCAGACGGCGCTGAACCGCCGCCGCCAGAGCAGCCAGGCCACGACCCCGGCACAGGCCGGCATCAGCACCGGCCAGTCGCCCAGCGAGGCGGCCAGGGCCAGGGCCGAGTCGGCCATCGGATGACGCAGGGCGAGCATGGTCCGGTGTACGGCCTGATCCAGTGCCAGCGGTCCGGCCTCACCGGAGGCGACCACTACCAGCAGCGTCGCAAAGGCCCACAGCGCCGCCAGCAACAGCAGCGCCAGCAGCAGCAGCGACGGTGACTCGGGCCGCTTGGGATCGATCAGGGTGGTGCTGTACGGCCCGATCACCGGGTGCCGCTGCGACCAGGCCAGCAGCCGCGCGAGCAGGATATTGGTGCGCGGTGCCAGCCGCCGCCAGACGAATACCACCAGCGCCCAGATCAGGATCAGGACCCCGGCGAGCATGCCGATCAGAATCACCAGGCGGCCGGCGATGGCGGCAAACAGCTCCAGCGAGGTGCCGAACAGCCAGCCAGGCAGCAGGAAGGTCAGCGCCCACAGCACCGCCGCCAGCGCACTGGCCGGCAGGTAGCGCCGCAGCGGCAGCTTCAGCATGCCGCCGATGGCCGGCACGAACGGACGCACGGCGCCGACGTAGCGGGCGATCAGGATCGCCTTGGTGCCATGCTGGCGGAACATGCCCTCGCCCCGCGCCAGCCACTCCGGGTACCGTGCGAATGGCCAGCGCTGGCGCAGTTGCGGACCGTAGCGATGGCCGACCCAGAAGCTCAGGCCATCACCGGCGAACGCTCCCAGGGCGGTGCACACGATCGCGTAGACACCATCGATATGACCGGTGCCGACCAGCGCGCCGACCGCAAACAGCAGCGGCAATGCCGGCACCAGCACCCCCAGCAGGATGATCGCATCGGCAAACGCAATCAGGAAGATCAGGCCGCCGGCAATCCAGGGATTGGCGGCGATCCAATCGGCAAAATGGTCGATTCCGGCCATATCCATGGCGCGGATTATAGGGGTGGCGGATGGCCAGGCCGGGTCCGGCCGGCGTCCGGTTCAGCCGCAGCCGCGCGCCGTTGCGCCACCGCACCGGCCGCGCCTGGTCAAGCCTTGACCAGGGACCGTGGACGACATCAGCGCGGGCGCAGCCACGGCCGTGGATCAATCGCCCGGCCGCGCTCGCGCAGCTCGAAATACAGCCCGGGCTGCGCCTGCCCACCACTGCGTCCGGCCCGGCTGATGACCTGGCCGGCTTGTACCCAGTTGCCCTCGGCCTGGAGCAGGGCGTCGTTGTGGCCGTACAGGCTCATGTAGCCGTCGCCGTGGTCGATGATCAGCAGCAGGCCGTAGCCCTTGAGCCAGTCGGCGTAGGCGACCCGGCCATAGGCGATGGCCTGCACCGGCGCGCCCTGCTCGGCGGCAATATGCAGCCCACCGCTGTCGCTGCGCTCAACACGGCCCGGCGCCGGCCAGTCCAGACGGCCGCGCTGCTGGGCAAATGCCTGGCTTCCGTCCAGATCCTCGGGCAGGTCGGCAAAGATGTCGCGCAGCCGTTCCAGCAAGGCATCGAGCTGGCGTTCGTCGCGGTCCAGGGCGGCCAATTGCCGGCGCTGGTCGCCCAGTGCCAGGCGCAAGCTGTCCAGCGCCGCCTCACGTTGATTGATCGCCGCCGCCAGGGCATCACGCGCCGCGGTCGCCTGCGCCTGCTCCTGTTCCAGGCCGGCCAGGGCATCGGCCCGCGCACCAGCCAGTTGCGCCAGCTGCGCCAGCGTGCCGCGATACTGGTTGATCCGGGCCAGGCGGCTGCGTTGCAGGGCGCGGCCATAGCCCAGGGTGCGCGCCAGTACCGGCACCTGTTCCGGATCCAGCAACAGCCGCGTGGAGGCCTGCCGGCTGCGCGCATGACTGAGCCGCAGCACCGCCGCCAGGGCGGCCTGTTGCTGTTGCAGATTGCCCTGCACCTGCTGCTGCCGTTCGTGCAGGGCGTCCAGTTCCAGGCGCTGCCCGGCGATGCGTTCGTCGATCTGCGCCAGCAGGCGCTGCTGGTCGGACACCGCCCGTTCCGCCTCGGCCAGGGCCGCGACACCCGCGGCTTCCCGGGATTCACCCAGGCTCAGTTCGGCTTTCAGTTCATTGATCTCGGCCCGCAGCCGGGCCAGCTCCCGCTCGGCCTGCTGGGCCTGCTGCTCCCGATCCGGATCGGCCTGGTTGGCCCACGCCGGCCATGGTGCAAGGCACAACACCAGCAGCAGGGTCAGGGTCAGCCGTGTGCGCCACCGGCGCCCGGAATCCGCTGCCCCTGTCCGGCGTTCACCGCAGCCCGACCCTGGCCGTTCGGCGCCCATGCTCATGCTGCGATCCACTCGGCGGTCTGCCACGGCAGCACGGCAGCCGGTCGGGCTCAGGCGGTGGCCGCCGATGCCGGCTCGGCCAGGCTGGTGCCGGTCATCTCCGCCGGCACCGGCAGGCCGAGCAGGGCCAGCATGGTCGGGGCGATATCGCGCAGCGCGCCGCCATCGCGCAAACGCAGATCCCGTTCACCGACATAGACCAGCGGCACCGGACCGATGGTATGGGCGGTGTGCGGCTGGCCGGTCTGCGGATCACGCATCATTTCCAGGTTGCCATGATCGGCGGTGACCAGGCTCTCGCCGCCGGCTGCCGCAACCGCCGGCAGCAGCTCACCCAGGGCCCAGTCCACGGTTTCCACCGCCTTCACCGCGGCTTTGAAGTTGCCGCTGTGGCCGACCATGTCGGGATTGGCCAGGTTGCAGATGATCACGTCGAAGCGGCCGCTGGCGATCGCCGCCTTCAGCCGGGCCACCACTTCCGGACAACTCATCTCCGGCTGCAGGTCATAGGTGGCGACTTTCGGGCTGGGCACCAGGATGCGCTCCTCACCGGGATGGACCGCCTCGCGGCCACCGGAAAAGAAGAACGTGACATGGGCGTATTTTTCGGTCTCGGCAATCCGCAGCTGGCTCAGGCCGTGCGCGGCCAGCACTTCGGGCAGGGTGTTGCGCATCGATTGCGGCGGAAAGGCCACGGTTGCCGGCAGGCTGTCCTGGTACCGGGTCAGGGTGACGAAAGCGGACAGCGCAGGACGGCGCCGGGGAAAGGCGTCAAAGCCGTCATCGACGAACACTTGGCTGAGCTGTCGGGCCCGATCGGCGCGGAAATTGAGGAACACCACGGCATCGCCATCGTGCACCGGTGCGCCCGGCCCAATCACCGCCGGCACCACGAATTCGTCGTCGATGCCGCGCGCATAGGCATCATGCAGGGCCGCCAACGCATCGTCGAAACGGGCCAAGGCAGGTTCCCGGCCATCGGCCGCCGGCCCGGGATCGGCCTGGACAATCACCCGCCAGGCTTTCTCGATCCGGTCCCAGCGCTGGTCACGGTCCATGGCGTAGTAACGGCCGGAGACGCTGGCAATACGGGCGCCGGTCTCGGCGCAGACCGCGGTCAACTGCCTGAGCGAGGCCTCGGCGCTGCGCGGCGGCGTGTCGCGTCCATCCAGGAAGGCGTGCACCACCACCGGGCCGGCCTTGCGCTGCGCGGCCAGGCGCAGGAACTCGAACACCTGCGCTTGATGGCTGTGGACGCCGCCGGGCGAGACCAGGGCCAGCACATGAACGGTGCCGCCAGACTGACCGGCGGCCGCAAGCGCCCCGTTCAGCGCCGGGTTGTCGTGGAAGCTGCGATCGGCGATCGCCGCCTGGATCCGGCTCAGGTCCTGCCAGACGATGCGCCCGGCGCCCAGGTTCATGTGGCCGACCTCGGAATTGCCCATCTGGCCATCGGGCAGCCCGACATGGCGGCCGAAGGTGTTGATCAGCGTTCGTGGCCGGGTCGACCACAGCCGGTCCCAGTTCGGCGTCACCGCCGCCGCGATGGCATTGTCGGTGGGATCCTCGCGATGGCCGAAGCCATCCAGGATGAGCAGCATCAGGGGACGCGAGGGCATAGGGGAAGCGGTCACTGGGCAGGCACCGGAGCTTGGGAACGGGGACAGGCAACCGATGATGATAGCGTCTGCGCCGATGCGCCAAGATCAGTGCGCCAAGAGCGGCTGCGGCATTGGCCAGCGTATCGGCAGGACCTCCGGCACATGCGTGCTGGCCGCGCCCCTGTCAGGATCACGCAGCAAGGGGCCCGCGTGCCGCCCCGCCCCGATCACGAGCACGGCCACTGCCTGAAGGAGCTGCCGATGAAACTGCTGCCCACCTCCCTGATTACCGGCCTGATCGCCGGCCTGCTGCTCGCCGCGGTCACCGTTACTGGCCAGGCGGCCGAGAACATCCGCAAGGTCAACGGGCGGATCACTGTCGAAGCCGGGCAGACCGTAGGCAAGGTGAGCACCGTCAATGGCGCGATCCAGCTAGAGACCGGCGCCCGGGCCAGCGCCGTGGAAACGGTCAATGGCAGCATCCGCCTGGAGCGCGATGCCCGGGCCGGCGACATCGAAAGTGTCAATGGCGCCATCCGCCTGGCGCAGGGCGCCCAGGTGACAGGTGACCTTGAAGCCGTCAATGGCGCCATCACCCTGGCCCCGGGCGTGCGCATCGATGGCGACGTGGTCAACGTCAACGGCACCATCACCCTGGACGCCGCGACCCTCGGCGGCCGCCTGGCGACGGTCAACGGCACCGTGCTGATCGGCGCCGACAGCCGCATCGGCGGCGGCATCAAGATCAGCAAGCCGGGCGGTTTCAGCCTGACGCGCCGGGTGCCACGGGTAGTCATCGGGCCCGGCGCGCGTGTCGATGGTGATCTGGTATTCGAGCGCGAAGTGGAACTGCACGTGCACGAAAGCGCGGTCATCGGCCCGGTTCAAGGCGCCACGGCCATGCGTTACACCGGCGACACGCCGCCGGACTGACTGCCGCGCCCGACCGACCGGCGGGCGCATCCGGCACGCCGGTCACCACCCGCGACAGCAACCGGCCTATCCTCCCCGGCCATGGATTCACTGACCCAGATCGCCTTGGGCGCCGGCGTCGCCGCGCTCTGCGTGCCCGCCGGGCACCGCCGCCGGGCAATGCTCGCCGGGGCCCTGCTCGGCACCCTGCCCGATCTGGACTCGCTGCCCCTGCTGCTGCTCACCGACGATCCGGTCGTGCGCATGACCAGCCACCGCGGCTGGTCGCACTCGCTGCTGGTGCTGCCGTTACTGGCCACCGCCCTGTGGTGGTGGCTGCGCCGCGCCTGGCAACCGGTACGCGAAGCGCCGCGGGCCTGGTGGTGGGCGATCAGCCTGGCTCTGGTGACCCATCCGCTGCTGGATGCCTTTACCGTTTATGGCACCCAGTTGTGGTGGCCGCTGCCGGTGCCGCCGGTGATGTGGTCGAGCGTGTTCATCATCGATCCGGGCTACACACTCTGGTGGCTGCTGGCGCTGCCGGCCGCCGCCCTCCTCGGCACCCGGCCGGCGGCCCGCACCGTGCTCGCCGCCGGCCTGGCGCTGAGCACCGCCTACCTGGGTTGGTCGCTGCTGGCCAAGGCACTGGTGGAGCACCAGGTGCGGCAGACCCTGGCCGACACCGACCTGGCCGATGCGCCCCGCTTCTCGGTACCGATGCCCCTGAACACCCTGCTCTGGCGGATCGTGGTGATGACGCCGGCCGGCTATCTGGAGGGCGAGTACTCGCTGGTGGCCGACAGCGGTCCGGTGCACTTGCGCCACCATGACATCGACCCGGATCTGCGTCAGGCCGGACTGGCGACACCGGCCGGCCAGCGCCTGGCCTGGTTCAACCACGGTTTCATGGCCGCCGAAGAACAGGACGGGCACCTGGCGCTGTCTGACCTGCGCATGGGCACCGCCGGCGGCTATGTCTTCCGCTTCGTCGTCGCCCGCAAGGAAGCCGGCGTTTGGCAGCCGATCGCTCCGGAGCAACTGCCGATGTCCCTTGCCCAGCAGCGGCGCCTGGGCCCGGTGTGGCGGCGCATCTGGCAATCCGGCGCGCCGGGTGCCCCGGAACCGGCGGTGCCGGAATCCGTCCCGTCGACAGCCATCGACGCCTACTGATCCAGCGTCGCCCGCGCGGCGCCCCGTCCCCGGCCCACTGCGTGACCGACGGCTGCCGACACTTGCGGTACACGCCGTCCCGGCAATCCGCGCCTGCCAGCTGCTAAGGCGGGTCCGCCTCCGCCGTCAACGGTCCGGAGGAATTGTTGCCGCGCAACTGCAGCACATCCGGTGCCGCCATGGTGAAGCCGCGGCGCCAGCGGACATCGTTGCCATCGCCTTGGATGCGGACATCGTCGACCACCTGGATCTGCACCTGGTTGCGGTCACCGACGATGTTCAGGCCCAGGCACTGGCCGGTGATGAGCACCTGGTTGCTCGAACCGACCAGCTCGACGCGCTCGCCAATTTCACATTCGTAGGCCAGGTTGCGTTCGTCCCCGACCAGCTGGGCGACCTCCTCCTGGGCGGCGGCCGTACTGCGGTCGCGCCGACCGATGGTGATCTGCGGCTGGCTGCGGTCAAAAGCCTCACGGCCCGGCAATACCGCCTCGCCGGAAACGCGCATCGGTGGCTGGGCCGGATCCTGGCGCACCGGTGGCAGTTCGGGATCCTCGTCCTGGGCGAGCGCCGGCCCGATACCGGGGCCCAGGCCCATGGCCATGCCGATGCCGACCAGCAGCGCCGTCAATCCACGGGCGCGTCCCAATTGAAATTTTGCTGTCGCCTTGTTGACCATGAGCTCCTGCCTCCTGTGCTGGTGCCTGGAATGTACTTTCGCCAACGCCGGCCGGGGGAGTGCGGCAGCGGCACTGCCGCCCGTCTTGTCGGCGGATGCCGGCATCAACCATCATGCGCCGACGCCCGCATTTTCACCATGACCGCGGCAGGCCGGCGTGAACATCGCCCGTCCGCCGCCGCTGCCGCGTGCCCCCGTGTTCGAGGAGATCCCCGGCCCATGCGCCATTTCGCCACACGCTGCACCGGTCATCCGGCGACACCGGGCCCCGTGCCGGCCCGCTGCGGCCCGGGCTTGCGGCGATGAACCCGGCAGGAAGCGACCGCGCCGCCCTGCTGATGCTGGCGCTGGGCGCGTGCCTGATCAGCACCACCGGCATCCTGGTCAGCTATGCCGATGTCCCGGCCACGGTGTCGGGGTTCTGGCGCATGGCCTTTGGTGGCGTGATCCTGGCCGTGGCGCTGGTAGTGCTGCGGCAATGGCGGCCGACAACACCGGCGATCTGGCTGTGGATGCTGCTGCCGGCGGTGGCGATGGCGGTGGACCTGGCTCTGTGGCACCGCAGCATCCTGAGCACCGGGCCGGGCCTGGCCACGCTGCTGAGCAATTTCCAGGTGTTTTTCATGGCGTTGGCCGGATTCATCCTCTACCGCGAGCGGCTCGGCCCGCGCTTTTTGGCCGGCCTGGTCCTGGCCTTTGCCGGCACCTGGTTGCTGGTCGGCATCGACTGGGCCATCTTCGCACCGGCCTACCGTACCGGCATCATCCTGGGCATCCTCAGCGGCCTGGCCTATGCCGTGTACCTGCTCAGTTTCCGCCACGCCCAGCAACGCGGCGCCCGCGCCATCCCGGCGGCGCAATTGCTGGCGATCAACTCGCTGCTGTGCGCCGCCTGTCTGGGCCTGGCCGCCCTGGTTGAACAGGCACCGCTGGCGATCCCCAATGGCCGGTCATTGCTCGCCCTGGTCAGCCTGGGCATCGTCGGCCAGTGCCTGGGCTGGGTCCTGATCACCCGCGCCATGCCGCGCCTGCCTGCGTCCACCGTCGGCCTGCTGCTGTTGCTGCAGCCGGCGCTGGCCTTCGTGCTGGATGTGCTGCTGTTCCAGCGCCAGACCGGCGCCCTGGAGTGGCTCGGGCTGGTGCTGGCCCTGGGCGGCATCTTCATCGGCACCGTGCGCCTGGCGCATCGGCGCACACCGCTGCCGCACGCCGAGCAGGGCGATCCGCAATGATCCGGGCCG
>CAZUZT010000010.1:32524-33662 GCA_964624575.1 uncultured Rhodanobacteraceae bacterium
ACCGGCTTCGTGCCGATCCGCAAGCCCGGCAAGCTGCCGGCCGCCACCCTGGCGATCGATTACGCGCTGGAATACGGCCACGACCGGTTGGAGATCCACGCCGATGCCGTCGCGCCGGGCGATCGCGTGGTGCTGGTCGACGATGTGCTGGCCACCGGTGGCACGCTGGACGCCGCCCGGCAATTGCTGGCCGAAACCGGCTGCCGGTTGCTCGGCGCCAGCCTGTTGATCCAGATCACCGCCCTGGCCGGCCGCCAGCGCTGGCCGGCGCACCTGCCGCTGCATGTACTGATCAGTTACTGACGCGCGGCCACGGCGGCGGCGCGGCGGCCAATGGCGCCAACCGGGGGCGCCAACCGGGGGCGCTATCCGGCGGCGCGGCTGCTGACGGTTGCGGCCGGCGGCGGCACCTGGCGCCAGAGCCAGTCGGCCAGCTCGGCGCGCAAGCGATCCAGCCCTTCGGGTTTGCTCGATGAGAACAGGCGCACGGCGGTGTCGTCGGTACCGGCTTCAGCCAGTGCGTTGCGGACCAGTTGCAAGGCCCGCTGCTGGTCGCTGCGGTTGAGCTTGTCGGCCTTGGTCAGCAGCACCAGGGCCGGCAGCTCGCGGCTGGCGCAGGCTTCCAGCAGCAGCCAGTCGTTGTCCTTGAGCGGATGCCGGCTGTCCATGATCAACACCAGGCCGGCCAGGCAGGCGCGTTCGTTGAGATAACGTCCCAGCTCGCGCCCCCAGTGCTCGCGCATGCTGCGCGGCACCTTGGCATAGCCATAGCCGGGCAGATCGACCAGCCGATGCTCATCGTCCAGGTCAAACACCACCAGGTGCTGGGTGCGCCCGGGCGTGCGCGAGGTGCGGGCCAGGCCGCCGATGCCGGTCAGGGTGTTGATGGCGCTGGACTTGCCGGCATTGGAGCGCCCGGCGAAGGCCAGCTCACGGCCGCTGTCGTCAGGCAGGTGGCCCAGGTTTTCACCGCTGAGGCGGAAGTGTGCACGCGCGAAGGGATTGCTCATGGCGCCATGATAAGGGCACAACGGCAGCAGCGAACGGCCGTTTTCTCGGCTGCGCCAACGCTGCCCGACCCCGGTTCGCGCGCGGCGGCACCGAAGTGGGCGTCCCCGGCCCGCAGATTCGGGTAAAA
>CAZUZT010000011.1:0-6340 GCA_964624575.1 uncultured Rhodanobacteraceae bacterium
CTGTTCCCGAGCCAGAAATCCATGGACGAGGAAGGCCGCCTGGAAGAAGAGCGCCGGCTGGCCTATGTCGGCATCACCCGGGCGCGCGAGAAACTTACCTTGAGCTACGCCGAGAGTCGGCGCCTGCATGGCGTGGAAACCTTCAACCGGCCTTCGCGTTTCCTGGCCGAGATCCCGCCCGAGCTGCTGCACGCGGTGCGACCACGGGCCGAGCCGGTGACCGGGCGGCGGGCGGCCGCGGCGTCACCGGGGTGGCTGACGCAGGCGCAGGTGGGGGGTGATTTCAGCCTCGGCCAGCGTGTCCACCACGAGCGTTTCGGCAGCGGCGTGATCATCGATGCGGAGGGCTCGGGCAACCATGCCCGCGTGCATGTGCAGTTCGAGGACAGCGGCAGCAAGTGGCTGGTGCTGGCCTACGCCAACCTGCGCGCGGCTTGATCCTTTCATTCTGCAAGGAATATGCCCGCGGGCGGGGCCGGTTGAACTTGATCAGCCCCGCTACTCAGCCGACAAAGCGCCCGAGCGTCCTTCAGTTGCCGGCGTTCGCGGCCCGTGACCCAGACCTGACCGGAGTGACGGCATGAGCCGCAAGATTCCGCTGTACCGCATCACCTTCCTCAGCCAGGGCAAAAGCATCGAGCTGTATGCCCGCCAGGTTCATTCCAGTGAGCTGTGGGGCTTCATCGAGCTCGCCGAACTGCAGTTCGAGCCGGTCGGCGAAGGCCTGGTCATCGACCCGACCGAGGAACGCCTGCGCGAGGAGTTCGCCGATACCCGCCGGCTGCACCTGCCGATGCATGCGGTGCTGCGGATCGAGGAAGTCGAGCGCCGGGGCGTCAGCCGCATCCGCGATGCCGCCACCGGCGACAAAGTGGTGACCTTGCCGTTCCCGGGCAAAGGGCCGGGCCTGTCGTGAAGCGGGCGGCGGCAACGGCCGTGGTGTTGATTTGGGACGTTTCCGGCGGCTGACGGCGGTCGGTCGTCGCCGACCAATACTCCCTCCCTGGCCTGCGAAGAAGGGGCGGGGTAGATGCTGTGACAGGCAGCGGCGCAGGCTTTTTCGCCGTGTGCTTCGCAAGCAGCATTGAGCGCCGGCGCAGGCCGCGCCGCTCAGTAATCCTGGGGGTCGACATCCACCGACCACCGCACCCGACGGGCCTGGCGCAGGCCGTGGATGGCTGGCAGCCAGGCGCTGAGCAGGTCATGCAGCGGCGGCCGGGTCCGGGCTTCCAGCAGTATCTGGCCGCGATGGAAACCAGCCCGGCGAGGCATCGCGGCCGGTAGCGGGCCCAGGCGTTCGACGTCGTCGCAGGCGGCTTCGGGCAGGGCCAGGGCGGCCTGGAAGAAGTCTTCCAGCGCCTGTGGGTCGGCGGCTTCGGCGGCGAGCAGGGCATGTTGCGAGAACGGCGGCAGGCCGGTGCTGCGCCGCTGCTCCAGTTCCCATTGCGCCACCGCGGCATGGCCGCCGGCCAGCCAGCGGACCCAGAAGCCGTGCTCGGGCTGGCGCGTCTGCACCAGCACGGTGCCGGGCCGATCGCCGCGACCGGCCCGGCCGGCGACCTGGGTGAGCAGTTGCGCCATGCGTTCGGGCGCGCGGAAATCGGCGCTGAACAGGCCGCCATCGGCGTCGGCCACGACGACCAGGGTCAGCGCCGGCCAGTCATGGCCCTTGGCCAGCAATTGCGTGCCGACCAGGATCGCCGGTTGGCCGCGGTCGATGTCGGCGACGGCGGCATCGAGCTGGGCGCCGGAGCCGATGCTGTCGCGGTCGATGCGCAGCACCGGATACTTCGGGAAATAATCGTCCAGTTCACTTTCGATGCGTTCGGTGCCCAGGCCGCGGCTGAGCAGGCTGTCGACGGCGCACTCCGGGCAACTGCCCGGGACCTGCCGGCGCTGCCCGCAGTGGTGGCAGAGCAGGGCGTTCAGTCGCCGGTGCAGGGTCATGGCGCGGTCGCAGCGCGGGCAATGGGCGTGCCAGCCGCAGGCTGCGCAGCACAGCATCGGTGCGTAGCCACGCCGGTTGCGGAACACCAGGGCCTGCTCGCCGCGGTCCAGGGTGGCGGTGAGCGCAGTGAGGGCCTGGGCGCTCAGGCCGGCCACCGGGAGGGTCTGGCTGCGCAGGTCGAGCAGGCGCAGTTGCGGCGGTTGCGCGCGCCGGGTGCGCACCGGCAGCGCCAGCCGTTCCAGCCGGCCCTCGGCGACCAGGGCCAGGCTTTCCAGTGAGGGCGTGGCGCTGCCCAGCAGCACCGGCACGGCCAGCGTCTTGCCGCGCACCAGGGCCAGGTCGCGGGCGTGATAGCGGAAGCCGTCGGCCTGCTTGTAGGAGCCGTCGTGTTCTTCGTCGACCACGATCAGGCCGGCCCGGGGCAGCGGCGTGAAGATCGCCGATCGCGTGCCCAGCACCACGCAGGGCTGGCCGCTGTTGGCGCGAGCCCATACCCGCGCCCGCTCGCCATCGGGCAGGCCCGAATGCAGGGCCAGCACGGTGGCACCCAGGCGCTCGCGGTAGCGGCGCAGGGCCTGCGGGGTGAGCGCGATTTCGGGCACCAGAACCAGCGCCTGACGGCCGGCCGCCAGCACCTGGGCGATGGCGGTGAGATAAACCTCGGTCTTGCCGCTGCCGGTGACGCCATCCAGCAGCACGCCGGCATAGCCGCCGGCATCGAGCAGGGCGGTCAGGCGCTGGCTGGCGACCTGCTGGTCGGGATTGAGCGGCGGGCCGGCGATGGCCGGAGTCAGGATCGTTTCCGGCGGCAGGTCGAGGGATTGCAGCCAGCCCCGGCGCAACAGCCGCCGGGCGGCGGCCCGCGCCGGCTCGCCGATCTGCGCGATGATCCCGGCCACCGGCAGCGGTCCGTCCTTCAGTGCCGTGAGCACGGCCAGTCCGGGGCCGGGACGCAGGCGCTGGTGTTCCAGGGCGTTGCGACCGTCAGCGGCAAGGACCAGCCCGGGACGGGTCAATGCCGGCACCGGGCCGCCGCGGCGCAATACCGCCGGCAGGGCGGCGTGCAGCGCTTCGCCGCGCGGATGGTGGTAGTAGCTGGCGGCCCAGCGCAGGCTGCGCCACAGCTCACCGGTCAGCAGCGGCTGCTCATCGATCAGCGCCAGGGCCGGTTTCAACCCCGGCGTCCTGGCGCCCTGGGCGTCGGGCACCGATGCCCGCGCCTGGCCGCCGGTGATCACCGCCACCAGTTCGCGCCGACCAAAGGGAACGCGGACCCGGCAGCCGGCCAACGTCGCCGGATCGGCCTGCTCATGGCCTGGCGCGGGCAGGTAGTCGAACAGGCGCGGCAACGGTACCGGCACGGCGACCTGCCACGACCAGCCGCTCACCGGCGGCCACCGACCGGGCTTGGGCTTGACACGGAAGCCGGGGCGGCATGCCCTGCGTTACCGCATCTTGTTGCTGCTTCTGTGCAGGTTCCGGTCCTAAGTGCGTACCAGGCAAACGATTCTCGGCTTATCCACACAAGCTGTGGATATCTGTGTGGACGAGTCGAGGCAAAGCGGTCGCGAGGCCCGGTCCATGCGGCCTGCCCATCGCCTTGATCAAAGTTTAACCAAAATGAAATGGGCTTCGAAAACAGCATCTTGCGTTGCCTGTCAGGAATGATGTCGAACAGTGTTGCGGAACTGTTTAGGAAATGGTCAGGCGGCCGCGCTGCTGTGCACAAGCAGCCTGGCCGGGCATGCGCGTCAGTGCCCACCTGGGGCCCACAGCGGCCTGTGGCGGGGGTGGCATGGGGTTGATCGTCGCCCGGCCCGGGTTGCCGCGACCAGCGCCGCCGGTGGTGCTGTCCTGTCCCTGTCTGGCCTCCATCTTGACCCCGATCCGGGTGCGATGGCGGGGCAACCATGGTGCCGGCTGTCAATCCGGAACGCCCGGTCCAGCCGGGACGGCGTCGCCCGGGCGCGGGCGCCGGGTCGGCCCGCAGGCCCTGAGGATGCGCCGGCTGGCGACGACGTGTTCGCCGAAACGATCGCTGCCAGCCTGGCGCATGGCCGGGGCATGTTCGCGCAGGTACGAGGCCAGGGCCTGGGCATCGGTCAGCCGGTAGCGCACGCAGTACGCCACCCGGCTTTCGCTGGCCGGATCCTCCACCCGCCAGAGCGTCGCTGCCAGGAATCCGGGCAGGGCCAGCAGTTGCCGGACATGGTCCTCCAGCCAGGCCAGATATTCCTGCACGATGCCGGCCGCCACCGACAGGTTCACCTCGTACTCGACTTGGCCACTGTCGCCGACGTCGGCGTTGGCGTGGGCGTGGGCGTCGGGGCCAATGCCGGTTCCTGCAACGGGGCCAGTGCCCGGGCTCATACCGACATCACGCCGATCATCAGGCCGATCACGGCTGCGGCCATCAGCATGACCAGATACAGCACGGCCAACACGCTGAACTTGATCAGGGTCATCGGCCAGCCCTGGCCGTAGATGCGTTTCTGGGTCAGCAGCAGTTGGATCACGATCCACACCGGCAGCGCGGCGACCAGGATGCCGGTGCCGGTGGCGACCCAGGCATTGCCGGCCTGCCAGCGCGCGAGCATCGCCAGCAGCACCATCACGATCAGGCCCAGGGCGATGACACTGTGGCCGTGCAGGGCCACCAGCAGGTGTTCCAGGTACAGGCGGCGGCGGAACAGGTAGGCCAGTTTCAACAGCACCGCGAACAGCGGCGGCATGAAGAACAGCACATAGGGCGCGATCTGGAATACCTGGCGCATCAACAGGCTGCGGTCGTGGCTGATCCGCACCAGGTTGTGATGCAGACGGTCGCGGGCGGCCTCGGCGGTGCCATGCAGCCACTGCGGCAGCCACTGCGGGGCGACGAAGCTGTCCGGCTCGGGCGGCGGGCCGGGAGGCTCGATGTACAGGCCGCGGCCTGAGGGCATGACCGGGTGCAGCGCCTCGTTCAGGATCGAGTGCCGCTCGGCCTCGGGCAGCCAGGCCAGCATCCGCTCAACGCGTTCCTGATCCTCGGGCAGGGGCGCCAGGCTGGCGTTGAGCTGGTTGCTGGCCAGGCTCAGGCTGAGCTGGACCACGATCAGCAGGACGATGATCAGGAACAGGAACAGGCGCACCGGCGTGACCTGGCGCACGCGCCGGCCGGCCAGGTATTCCCGGGTCAGGTGGCCGGGCCGCAGCAGCAGCGGCCCCAGGCTGCGCCACAGTCGACCGTCAAGGCTGAACATGGTGTCCAGGAAATCGGCCAGCCAGCCCGACAGCGGCCGCACCAGGCCTTTGACCGGCTGCCCGCAGGCATGGCAGTGCGGACCCCGCAGGGGCGTGTCGCAGTTGCGGCACAGATTGTCCGTGGCTGCCGCTGCTGGTAGTGGACTGGCGGCGGCGTGCGAACGATCGGCATCCTCGTCAGTGGTCGCGCCTGCCGATGCGCTGTCGGCCGCCGCGGCGCCGTCGTCTGGGCCGTCTGCCGACGCTGGCGGGGATGCTTCGGCGGGCGTGGGCCGAGTCTCAGCCGAACCCTGCCTGCCGGTCATCGGCGGGCTGGAATCGTTGGCGTCGTCGGGGTCGGGTGCGGATTTGTCCGGCACGGTCATGGCGGCGGGCCTGCAGGTGAAGCGCTCCAACGCTGGGCCGGCGCGGAACTGGGCGCGTAACGGAAGGACCGGGCGCGGCACCGGCGGCAGTGGCCTGCCGGCGCGATCGCTGCGCCGCTGCCATGGCCATGGCCCGGCCGCGCGCGGGCAATTCTTTTTAGAACTCGGATTTGCGCTCGCGCGACATTAGCAGGTGCATGCCTTCGGCAGGGGTGATCTCGCCGCGCAGCGCGCGCTGCACCAGGTGGCTGATCGGCAGCTCGACGCCGGTGCGTTCGGCCAGGCGCATGATTTCGTTGGCGGTGCCGACGCTTTCCACCACCTGGCCGATTTCGGCCATGGCCTCGGCCAGTGACAGGCCTTTGCCCAGGGCCAGGCCCAGGCGGCGGTTGCGCGACAGGTCGCCGGTGCTGGTCAGCACCAGGTCGCCCAGGCCGGCCAGGCCCATCACCGTTTCGGCCTGGCCGCCCAGGGCCAGGTTCAGGCGCAGCATCTCGGCCAGGCCGCGGGTGATCAGTCCGGCGCGGGCATTCAGGCCCATGCCCATGCCATCGGAAACGCCGATCGCCACGGCCAGGACATTCTTCATCGCCCCGCCCAGGCCGGCACCGATCAGGTCGTTGCCGGTGTAGGCGCGAAAGCGCGCCGAATGCAGCACCTCAGCCACCTGGTGGGCGAAGTCGTCATCCAGCGAGTGCACGGTCACCGCCGTGGGCAGGTCCTGGACCACTTCGCGGGCAAACGACGGGCCGGTGACCGCGGCCAGCGGCCGTCCCGGGCCCAG
>CAZUZT010000011.1:6440-26082 GCA_964624575.1 uncultured Rhodanobacteraceae bacterium
CTTCGCGGGCAAACGACGGGCCGGTGACCGCGGCCAGCGGCCGTCCCGGGCCCAGCACTTGCGCGGCGGCTTCGTGCAGGAAGCGGCCGGTGCCCGGCTCCAGGCCCTTGCTCGCCCATGCCAGGCCGGCGTCGGCCGGCAGGCGGTCGGCCAGGGCGCCGACGGTGTCGACGAAGCCGTGGCTGGGCGTCACCACCAGGGCGATTCGGCAGCGGCCGACGGCGCGGGCCAGGTCCGGCTCGTACTGCAGGTTTTCCGGCAGGCTCAGCCCGGGCAGGTAGCGTTCGTTGCTGCGCGTTTGCGCCATCTGCGCCAGTTGCCCGGCGTCGCGGCCCCACAAGGTGGTGTCGACCCCGTTGCGGGCCAGGAGGGCGGCCAGGGCCGTCCCCCAGGAGCCGGCGCCCAGGACAGCAACCGGCCCGTCCGGCGGCTGCCGGTCATGGCCGGCGCGGCTGTCCGGCGCTTGTGCCACGGTCCGGCAGGCTCAGTTGCTGTCGGCCGGGGCCGGTGCATCGGCCGCCGACGACTGCTCTTCGGCCCGGCGCCGCATCTGCTCGGCGAACAGCTGGTCGAAGTTGATCGGCTGCAGAACAAAGGGCGGGAAGCCGCCGCTCATCACCAGCTCGCTGATGATGCTGCGGGCATAGGGGAACAGGGTCTGCGGGCAATAGGTGCCCAGCACGTTCTGCAGGGCACGCTCGTCGAAGCCGGCCAGGCCGAAGATGCCGGCCTGCTTGATCTCGGCCAGGAAGATCACCTTCTCGGCCAGTTCGCAGGTCAGGGTCACGCCCAGCACCACTTCGAAGGTGTCGTCGCTGATCCGCTCGACCCGCTGGTTGAGCTCGAGCTTGAACTGCGGCTGGCCCTGCTCCTGGAACACCTGCGGGCCACCGGGGACCTCGAAGGACGCATCCTTGAGGTAGATCTTGTGGATGGTCAGTTGTGCCGAAGCGGCTGGGTTCTGCGTCGTGGCAGCCTGGCCGTTGCCGACCGGGTTCTCGTTGGACATGGGGAACGTACTCCTTAAAAGTCTGTTGCAAGGAAAAATGGCGAAACCGGCGGCCACATGGGGCCGGCTGCGGTGCGCCGCGGATTATCCCACAAGCCCGCAACGCGGACCTGCGCCGGCCGGCTGCCGGTTCGGGCACGATGGCCGTCGGCGCAGCGACCGGTGCCAATAAAAACCTCCCCCTTCGCTTGCGAAGGGGGATGAGGGGGATGCGCCGGCCGCGCAGCACACGGCGAATAAGCCTGCGCCGCTGCGCGCCCCAGCATCCTCCCCGTCTCTCCTTGGCGCGCGAAGAGGGGAGTCTTGGCTGCTGACCGTGAGCTGGTGCTGATCAGAGGCGGTTTTGACCGTGGCTGGGCAGCCGCCGCTTCCGGGACCGGCCCGGAACGCTTTCGGTGACGACCTTCGGCAGCCCGTGCCGGTTCAGGCCTTGCCGCGGGTCAGCGGCAATTCCGCCGCCTGCCACTGCTGGATGCCACCGCCCAGGGTGTGGACGCTGCTGAAGCCGGCCTTGACCAGGCGTTTGGCGGCGCCGCCACAGGTCGTGCCGCTGCGGCACACCACCACCACCGGCCGTTCGCGGACCTTGGCCAGATCCTTGTTTTCCGGATCGAACTGGCTCGGCGCGACATGGCGGCTGCCCGGGATATGGGCCTTCTGGTAGTCGGCGATCGGGCTCATGTCGATCACCAGCGCATTCTCGCGGTTCATCATGAGGGTCAGCTCCGCCGGCGTCAGTTCCCGGTAGCCGCGGGTGAAGCGGCCGACCAGGGTGGCCAGCAGGAAAACCGTCAGGCCGGCGAACATCAACACCAGGAAGAGGTTTTCGGCAACGAATTCGGGCAAGCGTTCCATAGCCGGCGATTATCGGCCATGTGCCGGCGCACCGCCAGCGGCGGCAGCCAAGGCAATCAATGCGGCCTGCAGGTCTTCGGTCATCGCCGAGCCGGCCACGTGGGTGTGGGTGAAGCCCCGTTCCCCGGCCAGATCGGCCAGGCGCTGGCTGGCCACGATCAGCGGCACCTGTTCGCGCCAGTGCTGCCACTGGCGGGCCGGCAGCACCGCGGTCAGGCGCTCGAGCATCTGGCCGCTGCTGGCAATCACCGCCATCCGCCGGCCGGGACTGCTCACCGTTGGCAGCGAGGCCAGGCGCCGGGCCGGCAGGGTCGCCGGCAGGCGCTGGTAGACATGCAACTGGTGGACCCGCGCGCCGCGCCCGGCCAGGGCCGGTGCCAGCAGGCCGCGGCCATGCGGCGCTCCGACCAGGGCCAGCACGCCGTCCAGTGGCGCGGCCAGGCCGGGCAGGGCGAGCAGGCCCTCGCTGTCGTAACTGTCGTCCGGCACCGCCACCGGCTGGATCCCGTATCCGGCCAGGGCGGTGGCGGTGCCCGGCCCGGGGGCAAAGACATGGCCGGCGGCCGCGGCGGTGGCCAGGGCACTGCCGGCGCTGAACTGTCCGGGCAGGCGGCTGGCGGCAAAGCGTACCGAGGCCGGGCTGGTGAACAGCCAGTAGCGGGCATCGGCGGCGGCCTGCCGGTCGGCCGGGCCGATTGGCCGTGCGCGCAATTGCAGCAGGGGCAGGTTGCGCAGCCTGGCGCCCTGGCCTTGCAGCCATGTGCGCAGCTGCCGGGCCTGGCCGGCCGGGCGCAGGCTGATCACCAGCCAGCCTGCGAGCAGGCCGGGGCTGAGGCCAAGACTTTGGGCCGGGGTCGGGCGTCGCTCGTCGGGATCGCGGGCAGCGGCAGCGGAAGGGTGGCGGGCATCATCGTCCATGGCGTCATTATCACTGCCGCGGCAGCGCTGCGGCACCGGTGCACGCGCGCCATGCCGGACGACGGGACGTGGTGGTGTCAGCCGGTCGTGTCAGCGGTCGGAGGAGCCGGAATGCCAGCCTGGTTGACCGTGTGCCCCCGGCCCGGCCACAGTCCGGCCCCGGATTCGCCATTCCGGCCAGGCTGCTCTGTCCGCCTGGCCGGTACCAGCCGCCAAGCACTAAGGAAAGCCATGACCCCGGCGCAACTGCAGCAGTTCATGCTCGACACCATTCCGATGGCACGGTCGATGGCCCTGGCGATCGACCATTTCGATGGCGACCAAGTGGTGCTGAGCGCGCCGCTGGCCGCCAACAGCAACGACAAGGGCTGCGCCTTTGGTGGCAGTCTGGTCAGCCTGATGACGTTGGCCGGCTGGTCGCTGGCCAACCTGCTGCTGGGCGACGAGGCGGCCTCGGCGGAGATCTATGTTCAGGACAGCCAGGTGCGCTATCTGGCCCCGGTCTGGGAACGGCTGGTGGTGCAGGCGCGCCTGGCACCGGGCCACGAGGCCGGGGAGTGGCGCCAGGCCTACCGGCGTCATGGCCGCTCGCGCATGGCGGTGGACGTGGATTGCCGGCTGCAAGATGGCAGCGTGGCGACGACGCTGGCGGCACGCTTCGTCGCCCTGGATCCCGGTCGGCGCCGGTCGGCTGTGGCTGCAACCGCCACCGACACCGAAAACGACACCGACGCCGACACGACAAAGAAATAAGCGGGGCGGATCAGGTCCGGTCCGGCATCGGGCATCGGCCGCGCCGGCACGCCAGGGCCGGCGCCGGATCTTTACCCGACACGATTATCGGCAATAATCAGCCGCTCGCCGGATCAGGAGCCATGCATGACCGCCCGCCTCGCCCTGTTGTTGTCCCTTGTCCTGCTGGCCGCCTGTGGCGGTGTCGGCAGCGAAAAGAACCGCATGGAAGAAACGCTGTATCACTACGCCGGCGCCGTGCGCTGGGGTGATATCGAGCAGGTGCTCGCCTTCCAGGATCCGGAGGTGCTCAGCGAAGCGCCGCCCGAGCACCTCACCCTGGAACGCTGGCGGCAGTGGCAGGTGACCGGATACCGCGCCCGCGGCCGTGAGCCGCAGCCCGATGGCAGCATCGTCCAGTATGCCGAGATCGACCTGGTCAACCGCCATACCCAGCAGGGCAGCGTGTTGCTGGACCGTGAGCGCTGGCGATATGACGAGGATGCCCGGCGCTGGTGGCTGATGTCCGGCCTGCCGGACCTGGACGCGCGCAGCAACCCATAGGAGCCTGCGCGACAGAAGCCGTCCGGGCTGCAAAGCCGCCGGACGCGTTCCATATTCCCTCCGATTCTTGCCCCATAGCGGTGCTATGGGGCGGCGAACCGGCGAAAATCTGTCTTCGCGCCAGCGACTTTTCGCCGCGAACGTTTCTGCCGCGCAGGCTCCTAGCCCGGGCGCTTCCGGCTGCTGATGGGCGCCCGCTGGTGTTGCCCGCAGACCAGGGGGCGGCATCGGTATCGGGTCAGGCAACGGCAGGCGCATTGGCCGGAAACGAACAAGCGAGCCCGATGGCGACGCAGGCTCGGCACCCCGATCGCCTGCCCCGGAACGCGCTGCTGGCCGTGTCTGATCGTGGCATTTGCCGCACTGCCGCGACGGCATCCGGGCTACACTGCCAGACCGCACCCCCTTTTCTGCGACCACATCGATGGCTGAGAAAAAATCCCGCAAGAACAAGGCGCCGGACCCGGTACCCCCGGGCGTTGACAGCCCGCCGGGTGCGCCGGAGAGCGCGCCTGGGCAGGATCCGGGAACGGACGCGCCTGCGGACAGGCCGGGCGTTGATCGGCGCGACGCCGTGGCGCCCGATGGCGCCCGGTCCGACGCCGATGCATCCGGGGCCAGTCGGCCCGTTACCGGTCGCTCAGGCGCCAATCCGGCAGCGCCAAAGTCCAAAGCCCGGGCCTCGGCTGCACCCGAGCCAGGCCGGCCGCCGGCATCGGCCGCGGCGTCGCCGGCCGGGTCAGCGTCCGGCAAGCCGCCGGCACCGGTCACGGCAGCAGCGCCGGCACGGCGTTCCGGTGGCGCCGTGTTTGCCCTGCTGCTGGCCATCCTGGCCGCGGCGCTGGGCGGCTATGCGGCCTGGCGGGTGATGGTGATGGAGCGCGCTGACGGCAACCGCTACAGCAGCCTGGGGCAACAACTGGATGCGCTGGAAGTGCGCCTGGCCGATACCGATCGCCGGGCGGCGCGCAGCAACGAGCTGGCCGCCACCCTGCGCGAACAACTGGGCGAGAACGAACGCCTGCAGGCACGGATGCGCGAGGACGTGCTGGCCCTGGCCGACCGCAACGCCCGCTCCGAATCCCTGTTGGCCGAGATGGCCCGTGGCCAGCGTTCGGCACGGCAGCAGCTGGCCCTGGCCGATGCCGCGGCGCTGATCAGCCAGGCCGAATTGCGCCTGCGCCTGTTCGCCGACCGCGACGGTGCCGGCAGTGCCCTTGCCCTGGCCGAGGAGAACCTGGCCCGGATCGGCAGCAGCCATGCCGACCTGCGCCACGCCGTGGCCGGTGCCCGCAGCGCCCTGGCCGATGATCCGCGGCCTTCGACCGCGGCCCTGCTGCGCGAGCTGGATGCCATCGCCGCCGGCACGGCCGGCCTGGTGATCGGCCTGCAACGTCCGGCCGATGCCCCGGAAGGCGCCGCGGCCGGTGGCTGGTGGGCGCGCCAGTTCGGGCGCCTGGACCGCCTGGTGTCGATCCGGCACGAGGACGAAGCCGCTGCCGGCGTGATGCCGACCCGCGATGGTGTCCGCCGTGCCCTGGACCGGGCCCGCCTGGCGGCGCTGGAAAACGATCTTGAAGGCCTGCCCGATGCGCTGCAGGCCCTGCGTTCGGCCCTGGCCGCCTGCTGTGCGCCGGAAACCGCGCGGCCGCTGGTCGAGCGCCTTGACCGCTTGCTCGCCATCGACTGGTCCAGGCCATTGCCGGACCTGTCGGCCTTGCGCGCACGGCTGCAGGATCTGGCCGTGCTCGACCAGTTGCCGGGCGCTGGGCCGGGCGCCGGACCTGGCGCAGGCCCGGGCGACTACCCGGGAACCATGACCGACGACGGCGGCAACGCCAGTGACCCTGAACAAGAGGAGGGCGGGCCATGAGCATGAAATGGTTCCTGCGCATCGTGCTGATCGTGGCCGTGCTGGTCCTGGGCGCGCTGCTGTGGCAATGGCTGGTGGCCGATCCGGGCCTGGTGCAGATCCGGGTTCGCGGCTACGTGATCGAAACCTCGGTGGTGGTGGCGGTGGCCGCGCTGGCGTTGTTCATTGCCGGTTTGTGGCTGCTGGCCTGGTTGCTGCGGGCACCGCTGCGTTGGCTGGCCGGCCGGCGCCAACGCCGCACCCGACACGCCTTCGCCCAGGCCGAACTGCGCCTGCGCGAAGGCCACTGGGCACGGGCGGAAAAACTGTTCCAGCGCGCCGCCGAGGATGCAGAATTCCGCGTTCCGGCGCTGCTGGAAGCCGCCCATGCGGCGCACTCGCGCGGCGACGACAGCCAGGCCCAGGCGTATCTGGCGCAGTTGCTGGATGATCCGGAAGGGCGCCGGCTGGTGGCCCTGGAGCGGGCCCGCGAGGCCCAGGTGATCGGCCAGCCCGAACAGGTCCTGCAGCACCTGGAGCCGCTGGCGCCGTTGCCGCCGCAGGGTCATCTGCTACGCCTGGAAGCCCTGCGCCAGCTCAGTGGCCGTTCGCCCGAGGCCTTGCTGGAACTGGCCGAGTTGCAACGCAGCCAGGCGATCGATGCCCGGCAGCTGGCCGGTGTCGAACGCGGCCTGATCCTGGATGCCATCGGCGAGGCTGCCGACGGTGCCGCCCTGGTCCGTTTCTGGGATGGCCTGCCGCGCCAGCACAAGCGTGATCCGGAATTCATCCACGCCCATGCCCGGCGCAGCAATGAACTTTCGGTGGGCGATCCGGCGGCCCTGATCGAGGCCCAGCTGCGCCATGACTGGTCCGACGACCTGGCCCGGCTCTACGCGCAGCTCGACCAGCCCGAGCCGGCCCGGCGTCGGCGCCAGGCAGAGCAATGGCACAAGACGCATCCGGACAGTGTCGGTCTCAATATCGGCCTGGCCCGGTTGAACCTGGCCCTGGGTGATCGCCACCAGGCGCAGGAATACCTGGGTCGCGCCCTGGCCATGAGCCATGACTCCCAGGCCTGGGAACTGCTCGGCGAAGCCTGTCGGCAGCAGCCTGAGCGGGCGCGCGTGGCGCTGGTCAACGCGCTGCGCGCACAGCGTGGCCAGCCGGCCCTGGCCATGCCCGGCGATGATTCCCAGGATGAGCAAGCCGGCATCTACGCCGTGCCAGAGGAGCGCAGCGAGCACGGCCTGCCGCGCCTGCCCGACAGCGGCGGCCGCTGAAGCCTCGTTACGGCGCGTGGATACAGGTGCGCCGTAACGCCAGCGCGAGCGCCTGGCGTCCGTCCCGGGCACCGTCGCCGGCTCCGGGCTGGCCGGTGTCCGGCACTCGTCCAAGGGTTTGCCATCGCGCCATTGCGACCGAAGCCGCGCCGGTGCCGGGGATCATGTATTCATGAGATCCAGTCGGCCAAGGCCGCGACCGGGCGCACTGTCGGCGCCGGTGTATCGTGGCCTTCCCGTCCCCTCGATTGTCCAGGAACCGTCATGACCCTTGCCCACTGGTGCATCCTGATCGCTGCCGTCCTGCCCTATGTCTGGACGGTCATTGCCAAGCGCTCGCCCGGCGGCGCCGGGCGGTTCGACAATGCCGCGCCGCGCGAGTACCTGTCCCGCGTCGACGGCCTGGCGGCACGGGCCAACTGGGCCCAGCTCAATGCCTTCGAGGCCTTTGCGCCGTTCGCCGCCGCCGTGCTGATCGCCGAGAAGGCCGGTGCCAGTCAGGCCAGCATCGATACCCTGGCGATGGCTTTCGTAGTGGCCCGCGTGGGCCACGGCCTGTGTTATCTGGCCAATCGCAGCGGCTTGCGCAGCCTGGTCTGGGCGATCGGCTTCGCCATCGTCATCGCCCTGTTCGTGCTCGCCGCCCGCGCCTGACCGGTTGGCCCGATCGGACGCAGGCCGCAGCCGGGCTCAGGGGTCAAGGCAACTCCGGGCAGCGGCCAGAATCGGCGGCAGCCAGGCGGCGTACTGGCGGCCGGAGGGGTGCAGGCCGTCGTCGGCGAACATCGCCGGATCGTTGCCGCAGCGGCGCGACACGCCGGTGATGTCGACATGGCGGATGCCGCGCTGCCGGCACAGCGCCATCTGCGCGGCGTTGTAGCGGTCGATGTCGGCGGCGATCGCGGCGCGGCCGCGGCGGTCGTCGCCGGCGAAGGCGCTGATACTCCAATCCGGAATCGACACCACCAGCAAGCGCCGTTGGTCGCCGCCGGCAAAGCCGATGCCGGCGTCCAACAAGCGCTCGAAGCCGGCCAGATGCGCTGCCAACTCGTGGTCGCGGTACTGGTCGTTGACCCCGATCAACAAGGTCACCAGGGCAAAGGGTGCCGCGGCCCGCGCGCGCCGACCGTCATCCCCGGCCAGTGCCTGGAGCAGTTCGTCGCTGGTCCAGCCGGTGGTCGCCACCGGTACCGGGGTGTCGCCGCCCAGGAACTCGGCCAGGGCCCGGGCCAGCTGCCACGGCCAGGTGGCATCCGCGGCGACGCCCTCACCGATGGTGTAGGAATCGCCCAGCGCAAGATAGCCGCGCGCGGCGGTCGCCGGCCCGGTGTCTGGCCGGTGCGGTCGGGTAGTCATGGCGGTGTCACTCCATCAATAGTGTGCCGGCCCGGCCGCCAGCCGGCAGATGTCCGCCGCCGGCCCGGCGCCGAAGCACCCCGCGCGCAGCGATCTGTGTGGCTTCGCCCGGGACCGGTGCAGGGTAAACTTCGTGGCATGCGATTGTCGCCCATTATTCCGTCCGCCTCCGTCCCGGTGATGGCGCCTGGCGTTCTTGCCGGCGCGGCCCCGGTGTTCGCTGCCGTGGAGTGTTTCTGTGCCTGGCCGAGGCGGACACTGACCGGCCATGGCTGAGCGTTCCGCCGGTGGCCGCACCGCGGGGCGCGGCAGCGCGCAGGCGCTGCATGGCATCGGCTGGCCGCTGGCCGAAACCCTGCCGGACCTGGCCGCCGGCGAGCGCCTGGTGCGGGTGATCGAACAGCATCGCACCGGCCTGCGCGTTCACGATGGCCGCCGCAGCCACCGCACCGGCTATGCCCGCCTGCTGGCCGGCTCGCGACCGGGCGAAAGCCTGGAGGGCAGCGAGCGGCCCGGCGTCGGCGACTGGCTGGTGGCGATCGCCGAAGCCGGCCACGGCCTGCGTCTGCTGCGCCGGTTGCCGCGCCGCAATGTCATCGTCAGGGCTGCCGCCGGCGATCGCTACCAGTCCCAGATGCTGGCCGCCAACCTGGACCTGGCGGTGATCGTCATGGGCCTGGATGGTGATTTCAATATCCGCCGCCTGGAGCGGTACCTGGCCCTGGTCGGCAGTGCCGGTGTGCCGGCGATGGTGGTGCTGAGCAAGGCCGACCAGTGGCCGCTGGCGCCCGCGCAGCGAATCGAGGTCGAGGCAGTGGCCGGCACGACGCCGGTGCTGGCCGTGGACTGCCGCGATCCGGACCAGGTGCAACCGTTGGCCGCGCGGCTGGGGCCGGGCCGCACCGCGGTGCTGCTGGGTTCGTCCGGCGCCGGCAAGTCGACGCTGAGCAATACCCTGCTCGGTGAGCAGCAACAGAAGACCGGCGATGTCCGCCACAGCGACAGCCGCGGCCGGCACACCACCACCACCCGTTCGCTGCTGCAGCTGCCCGGTGGCGGCTGCCTGATCGACTCGCCGGGCATGCGCGAACTCAAACTTACCGGCGATGAAAGCCTGGAACAGGCGCAGTTTGCCGATATCCGGGAACTGGCCGACCAGTGCCGGTTCCGCGACTGCCAGCACCAGCAGGAGCCGGGCTGCGCGGTGCAGGCGGCGGTCGAAGTGGGCGGGCTGGCCGGGCAGCGCCTGGCCCATTTCCACAAGCTGGCCAGCGAGCGCGAGCAGGCGGTGAGCCAGCGCCTGGTGCAACAGCGCCAGGCCCGGCAGGGCTCGGCAGCCGGCAGCGACGGCCCGCGCCGGGGCGACAACCGGATGCAGGACGAGGGCGGCTTCGGCGATGAGCGCGGCAGCGACCGGCATGAGCCCGACGGGGACGGTCCATGAGCCATGATCGGCCGCCCGGGGCAGCCCTGAACCGGCCATCGACACACGCGTGGCAGTACGCGTGGCCGCATACACGGTTGGGCCATGGAACGCGCTGATCTGGACCATCATGCCGCGCTCGACGCCCGCCTGGTGGTGGCGGTGCGACCGATCCGCCTGCTCACCGCCGCCAGTTGGTCGGCGACCGTGCAGGCGCAATTCCTGGCCAACTGGCGACGCGGACGGCGCGAGTTGCCCGAAGTTGGTTATGCACCGCTGGACATGGATGCCACCCGCCAGGAGCTTGATGCGATCGCCGCCGCCGCCGACCCGGACCACCCGCTGGGCGACTACCTGCGCCGCAGTGCCGGCGCCTACCATATCGCCGCGCAGATCATGGCCGCGCTGGGCAGCGCCCACGCCGGCCAGTTGTCGGCCCGGCTCTATGGCACACCCGGCCGGCCGCTGCCCGGCAGCGACTGGACCAGCGTCGATGCCGCCGGTCATTTCGTTGTCCTGGCCGATGAGCTGGATGGCGATGGCGACCAGGCCGATGCCGATGCCGTCGCCCGCCTGACGCCCGAGCAGGTGCGGGCGCAGATGCAGGCGCAGATCGATGCCGTATTCGTCGACCACCCGGTCAGCGTCCAGGTCGATCCGGATCTGGTCGCCAAGGCCGCGGCCGGGGCCAGCCGTGTGCGCCTGCGCGCCAACACGCTGTTTTCACCGGCCGATGCCAGGCAACTGCTCGAACACGAGGTCATGGTCCACACCCTGACCGCGATCAACGGCCGCCAGCAGCCGAACCTGCGCAGCCTGGCGCTGAATTCGCCGCGCGTGACCGCCACCCAGGAAGGCCTGGCGACCTTCGCCGAACAGATCACCGGCAATATCGACATCCGGCGGATGAAGCGGCTGTCGCTGCGCATCCTGGCGATTGAGCGTGCGCGCGATGGCGCCGACTTCATCGAGGTGTTCGAGTATTTCCTGGGTGCCGGCCAGAATGAGAGCGAGAGTTTCGCCTCGGCCATGCGCGTGTTCCGCGGCGTGCCGGTCACCGGCGGCAGTGCCTTCTGCAAGGACGCGGTCTACCTGCATGGCCTGCTTTCGACCCATACCAGTTTTCGCTGGGCGCTCAAGCACCGGCGCCTGGACCTGCTGCACTGGCTGTTCGCCGGCAAGCTGACCCTGCACGATGTCTTCAGCCTGCAGCCGCTGTTCCAGTCCGGCTGGCTGGCGCCGCCGCGCTACCTGCCATCCTGGCTGGAACGCACCGGCAACCTGGCCGGGCTGCTGGCGTTCTCCCTGTTCGCCAACCGCATCCGCCTGGATACCCTGCAACTGGATGAGGTCGCCCTGGGCCAGCCCTGAGCGGCGTGCCGGGCCGCGGCAGCCCGGGTTTCGCGGCAGTGTTCCAGGGCTGGAACCGGTCCCTGCGTTCAGCCTGCAGAAGGGTGCAAGCGCTTGAAAAGGCGTCGATCGCCATCATCTTCAAGCCCTTGTCGCGTTCCGCGCTGCCGGCGCTGGCCGGGAACTCTCCGGACACTTAGCACTCCAAGGGGCCGAGTGCTAAAATCGCCCGTGACAAATCAGGAGAGCTTGATGACCCAGGATCTGGCCACCCGCAATTTTCCAATCCCGGCTGCCGTGGGCAGCCTGGATGGGTATATCCACGCCGTGAACCAGGTGCCGATGCTGGCCCCGGAACAGGAGCAGGCACTGGCGCGCCAATACGTTGAACGCGAGGATCTGGAGGCCGCCCGGGAACTGGTGCTGGCGCACCTGCGTTTCGTCGTTCATGTTGCCCGCGGCTATCTGGGCTACGGCCTGCCCATGGCCGACCTGGTCCAGGAAGGCAACATCGGCCTGATGAAGGCGGTCAAGCGCTTTGACCCGGATGTCGGCGTGCGCCTGGTTTCGTTCGCGGTGCACTGGATCAAGGCCGAGATCCACGAATACATCCTCAAGAACTGGCGCATCGTCAAGGTCGCCACGACCAAGGCGCAGCGCAAGCTGTTCTTCAACCTGCGCCGGGCCAAGAAGCGCCTGGGCTGGCTCAGTGCCGACGAGGTCAACATCGTGGCCCGCGAGCTCAATGTCTCGCCCACCGATGTGGTCGAGATGGAGTCGCGCCTGAACGGCCGCGACATCGGCTTTGATGCCCCCAGCGACAACGATGATGACGATGTGCCGCCGGCGCCGGCCGCCTACCTGATCCATGAGGGGCTGGACCCCGAGCAGGCAGCGGTCAACGATGACCAGGAAAACCGTCAGCAGGACACGCTCTACGCCAGCCTGTCGGAACTGGACGAGCGCAGCCGCGACATCGTCGCCCGGCGCTGGCTCAATGAACCCAAGGTCACCCTGCAGGAACTGGCCGACGAGTACGGCGTCTCGGCCGAGCGCATCCGCCAGATCGAGGCGGCGGCGATGAAGAAGATGCGGGCCTCGTTCGAGGCCTGAGGCCGACCGGGCCGGGTTGTTGCGCAACCGCCCGCCGGCAAACAACACCCGCAACCGCAGACAACGCCCGGCCCATGCCGGGCGTTGCGCCATCCGGGAAATGAAATCGGCGGCGGCCCGGCTCGCTTGGCCGCCGGCTGCCCGGTTGCCCGGTTGCATTGGATGTTCGGTTGCGGCGGATGCCAGAGGGCGCCGGCGGCGCTGCCCGACCAGGACCGGTAACTGGCCGATGACTGGCCGTCAGCTGTTTTCCGCTCAGGAAGAATCCGGGCCGCCGGCATCCATGCTGTCGTCCTCGGACGGGTCCGGGGTTTCGTCGGTCGGGCACTGCGGGCGCTTTTTCAGGCGCAGCGACAGCGCCGCCTTGGCCATCATATGCGCGCTGATCGGCGCGGTGATGATCAAGAACACGCTGATCAGCAACTCCCGCGGATGGAAGCTGTTGCCGATCAGCGCGTGATAGAAGATCGACACGATCAGTACGCAGCCCACGCCCATCGTGGTCGCCTTGGTCGGGGCATGTAGGCGCTTGAAGAAATCGGTCAGCTTCACCAGGCCGATCGAGCCGACCAGGGTGAAGAAGCTGGACACCAGCAGCAGCAGCGACAGCAGCAGCTCGATCACCGGATTCATTCGACGATATCCCGGCGCAGCACGTACTTGGTCAAGACCACGGTGCCGACGAAGCCGAGCATGGCGATGATCAGCGCGGCTTCGAAATAGATCTCCGATTTCAGGTACATGCCATCCAGCACCAGCAGGGCGATGGCATTGATGTTCAGGGTGTCCAGGGCCAGGATGCGGTCGGGCACGCCCGGGCCGCGCAGCAGGCGCCACAGCGACAGCAGCATCGACGCGCCCAGCACGTGCAATGAAATCAGGATGGCGACGTCGATCACGGGAAGATCTCCTTCAGCGGCGCCTCGTAACGGGTCTTGATCTCGTCGATCAGCGCCTCCGGGTCGGACAGGTTCAGGGCGTGGATCAGCAGGTAGCGCCGGTCATCGGACAGCTCGGCCGAAACCGTGCCCGGGGTCAGCGTGATCAGGCTGGCCAGGGCGGTGATGCCGTGGATGTTGGTCAGGTCCAGCGGCATCCAGACCCAGCCCGAGCGGATCGCCGAGGACGGGCCGAGCACCAGCTTGGCGACCTGGATGTTCGAGCGCACGATGTCGTACAGCATCACCAGCACCAGCTTGGGCAGCGGCCGCACGGTGGCGACGCGGGCGAACTCGCGGTCCAGGCGCCGCGCCACCTGCGGGATCAGCAAGGCCAGCAGCAGCGCCAGGGCGATCTGCCCGGCGCTGATCTGGTCGGCCAGCAGCAGGCCGAAGATGAACACCGTCACGCTCAGCGGCAGGGAAGGGAACACGCCCCGGAAACGGACTCTCATGATCAGGGCTCCCGCAGTTGCGGCACCTGGCCGCGCACGACCTGGATGTAGTTCTCCGGCGCCATCAGTTGTTCGCCGGTGGCCAGCGTGTAGCGCATCACCGGGGCGGCGAAAATGGTCATCGCAACACCATAACCGAGCAGCAGCATGATCGCGGCCAGCTCCCTGCGGCGGCCACGCCGCGGCCGGCGCGGCCGCTCGGCCTGGTGTTCGGTGTCCGGGGCGACTTGCCAGAACAGCTTGCTGCCGGCCCGGGTCATCGCCACCAGGATCAAGAAGCTGGAGACCAGGAGGGTGCCGTAGGTCCAGCCGATCCAGCCCTCGGGCGTGCCGGCCAGCAAGGTCAGCTTGCCCAGGAAACCGGCCAGCGGCGGCAGGCCGATGACGCTGACCGCCGCGATCAGGTACAGGGTGCCGGCAATGGCGCGGTCGGTCATCGGCAGCTGCACGTTCATCCGGTCGGTGACCCGGTTCTGGCGCACCAGTTCAACGATTAGGAACACGGCCGCGACCGCGAACGCGCTATTGGCCAGATAGTACAGGGCGGCGCCGATGGTCTCGGCCCGGTTCAGGGCGAAGCCGATGAACAGGGTGCCGGCCGAGGCCAGCACCAGATAACCGGCCTGGATGCGCAGGCGCACTGCCGCCAGCGTGCCCAGCGCGGCCAGCAGCAGGGTGGCGATGCCAGCCGGCATCAGCCACTGCCAGGCGAACCCGGCCATGCCGCCGGCGCTGGCACCAAACATCAGCGCAAACACCCGCAAAACCGAATACAGCCCGACCTTGGTCATGATCACGAACAGCGCCGCCACCGCCGGCTGGGCCCGGCCATAGGTCGCCGGCAGCCACATGTACAACGGCAGGATCGCGCCCTTGGAGCAGAACACCACCAGCAGCAGCCCGGCCACCGCCTGCACCAGGCGCTGGTCCTGTTCGCTGACATCGGCCACGCGCACCGCCAGCTCGGCCATGTTCAAAGTGCCCAGCAGGCCATAGAGCAGGCCCAGGGCGATCAGGAACAGGGTCGAGGCGGCGATATTGAAGGCCACGTAATGAAAGCCCACGCGCATCCTGCCGCCGCGGCCGCCGCTGAGCAGCAGGCCATAGGACGCGGCCAGCAATACTTCGAAGAAAACGAACAGGTTGAACAGGTCGCCGGTCAGGAAAGCGCCATTCAGGCCCATCAACTGGAGCTGGAACAGGGCGTGGAAATGCGGTGCCCGCCGGTCCCAGCCGGTGCCGGCGTGGAGCAGGCAGGCAATCGCCAGCAGCGTGGTGGTCATCACCATCAGTGCCGCCAGCCGGTCCACCACCAGGGTGATACCCAGGCGCGCCGGCCAGTCGCCCAGCAGATAGGCGCTGACCCGGCCGCTGTCGGCCTCCAGCACCAGGGCCACCGACAGCACCAGCAAGCCGGCCATGCCGATCCACGACAGCAGGCGCTGGATCATGATGCCCTGCCGCTCCAGCAACAGCAGCAGCGCGCCAATGACCAGGGGCAAGGCGATCGGCAGCACCGGAAGATGGGCGCTCATCGGTCCCGATCCTTGGATTCGTTGCCATCGACATGGTCGACGCGGTTGTCCGAGCGGCCGCGCATGGCCAGCACCAGGATCACCGAGGTCATGGCGAAGGAAATCACGATCGCGGTCAGCACCAGGGCCTGGGGCAGCGGATCGGTGTGGTTGAGCAGGGTCGGATCAACGCCCGGCTGGAGCACCGGCGGCTTGCCCGAGACCAGCCGCCCGGAAGAGAAGATCAGCAGGTTGGTGGCATAGGAGAGCAGGGTCAGGCCCAGGATCACATCGAAGCTGCGCGAGCGCAGCAGCAGGTAGATGCCGACGGCGGTGAGCACGCCGATGGCCGAGGCGAAGGCGAATTCCATCAGGCACGCCTCCCGCGGAACTCGGCCGGATTGGGTCGCAGGATCGGCCCGCGATAGGCCTGGCGGGTCAGCGACGGCCGGATGCCGCCCATGGTCGACAGGATCAGCATGCCGCCTCCGAACACGGTCAGGTAGACGCCGATATCAAAGCCGATGGCGCTGGCCAGCGGCACTTCGCCGATCAGCGGCAGCCACGGCTCGGCGTGGCCGCTGGTCAGGAACGGCAGGCCCATCAGCAACGGCGCCAGGCCGGTGGCGGCAGCCGCCAGCAGGCCGATGCCGATGCAGCGCACATAGTCCAGGCCCAGCCGGCGCTCGAACGCTTCCATGCCCTGGATGATGTATTGCAGCAAGACCGGGATCACCAGCACCAGGCCGGCGATGAAACCGCCGCCGGGCGAGTTGTGGCCGCGTAGGAACATGTAGATCGACACCACCAGCGCCAGCGGGAACAGTACCTGGCTGAGGTCGGCGGCCATCGGCAGCGGCATCGGCGGCCCGGACACCTTCTCCTCCGGTGCCATCCGGCTGCGCCGCAGCAGGGCGTGGACGATCAGCCCGGCAATGCCGAACACGGTGATCTCGCCCAGGGTATCGAAGCCACGGAAGTCGACCAGGATCACGTTGACGACATTGCTGCCATAGGCTTCAGGCAGGGAACGGGCCAGCATTTCCCAGGCGATGGTCTGGCTGGGTCGGGTCATCATCGCGTAGACCAGCGCCGCCAGGCCGCCACCGGCGGTGATGGCGATGGTGGCGTCACGCCAGCGCCGAAGCGATGAGCGTTCCGGCAACGAGTGCCGCGGCAGGTAGTTCAGCGCCAGCAGGAACAGCGAGATGGTGACCATCTCGACCAGCAGCTGGGTCAGCGCCAGGTCCGGTGCCGACATGTAGACGAAGGCCAGACTGACCATCAGCCCGACCGAACCGATCACGATCACCGCCCGCAACCGGTCGCGGTGCACGGTCAGGGTCGCCAGGGCGCCGACGATCAGGATGAACCAGCCCAGCCAGGCGATCACCGGCAGCGCGGTCAGCTGCGGTGCGCTGCCCGGCCACTGGAAATCGGCCAGCATCGGCGCCGCCGCCACCACCATCGCGGTGAGCACCAGCATCAGCAGGCTGCGCTGGACGCTGCCATTGGCGATCGCCTTGGTGAACCGGTTGGCCAGCGCGTACAGGCGCTCGACATTGATCCGGAAGATCCGCCGGCCCATCGATTCACGCACGATGGCGTGGATGTCGAACAGCCGGCGCAGGCCGAAGTACAGGGCGATGCCGCCAAGCAGGCCGGCCAGGCTCATCAGCAGCGGCATGTTCAGGCCGTGCCAGACCGCCAGGCTGTAGCTGGGCAGGCTTTCGCCCAGCACCCCGCTGGCGGCGGTGGCCAGCAGCGGGCCCACGGTCCAGGCCGGGGCGATGCCCACGGCCAGGCAGGCCACCACCAGCACTTCCACTGGAATCTTGATCCAGCGCGGCGGCTCCTGCGGGTCTTCTTCCAGCGCGCGCGGGCCACGTCCGAAGAAGGTGTCATGGACGAAGCGCAGGCTGTAGGCGACGCCGAACATGCCGGCCAGCACGGCCGCGGCGGTCATCAGCTGACGCATGGTCTCGTGGCCCTGGATCTCCAGCGCCTGGGCAAAGAACATCTCCTTGCTCAAGAAGCCGTTGAGCAGCGGCACCCCGGCCATCGCCAGGGTGGCGATGATCGCCAGGGCACTGGTGAACGGCATGTATCTTCGCAGGTTGCCCAGGCGGCGCATGTCCCGGGTGCCGGTTTCATGGTCGATGATGCCGGCGGCCATGAACAGCGAGGCCTTGAAGGTGGCGTGGTTGAGAATATGGAACAGGCCGGCGACCACCGCCAGCGGCGTCGACAGCCCGAACAGCAGGGTGATCAGACCCAGGTGAGAGATCGTCGAATAGGCCAGCAGGCCTTTCAAATCATGCTGGAAGATCGCCAGCCAGGCGCCGACCAGCAAGGTAATCGCGCCGACGCTGCTGACGACATAGAAGAACATGTCGGTGCCGGCCAGCACCGGATACAGGCGCGCAAGCAGGAACACCCCGGCCTTGACCATGGTCGCCGAGTGCAGGTACGCCGACACCGGCGTCGGCGCCGCCATCGCGTGCGGCAGCCAGAAATGGAACGGGAACTGCGCGCTCTTGGTGAAGATGCCCAGCAGCACCAGGCCCAGGATCCAGGGATACAGCTCGCTGGCGCGGATCAGATCGCCCGAAGCCAGCACCACGTCCAGGTCGTAGCTGCCCACCACCCGGCCGATCAGCAGCACGCCGCCGAGCAGCGCCAGGCCGCCGCCGCCGGTCAGCGCCAGCGCCATGCGCGCGCCCTCGCGGGCATCGGTGCGATAGGACCAGAAGCCGATCAGCAGGAACGAGCTGATGCTGGTCAGTTCCCAGAACACCACCATCATCAGCAGGTTGCCGGCCAGCACCATGCCCAGCATCGCGCCCATGAACAGCAGCAGGAAGGCGAAGAAGCGCGGCGCGCTGTCGCGGGCGCTCAGGTAATAGCGGGCATACATCACCACCAGTACGCCGATCGCCAGCACCAGCAACGCGAACATCCACGCCAGGCCGTCCAGGCGCACGTCCAGGGCCAGGCCGATCTGCGGCACCCAATCGATCACCGCCCGCGGCACCTGGCCTTCCAGTACCGGTCCGGTGAACGGCACCAGCAGGGCCAGGCACAGCAGCGGTGCGGCGGCAGCGAGCCAGCCGATCACGCGCCGGGGCGCCCGGTGCGCCAGTGCCACAATCAGCGCCGCCACAAACGGCGTTGCCAGCAAAAGGTGCAGCATCGTGGTCCTTCACGTTGAGGTGGAAATCACCGCGTTCCAGCCCTGCGGACCGGCCAGGAACGGAGGGCGTGCGGCGCGGTTTTCGGCTGGAAGTTTAACCGGATAAGCGCAGATCTTGGCGTATCGGAGCATATCGGCTTGTGTTGCTGGAAGATCGGGGCGTCGGCGCCGCCCGGCAACCGCGTCGCCACCGCGCCGCCACGGCGGCACCGGTCGCGCCACCGGCATCGTTTTTCCGGAAGCCGGCAGCGCGGCGGCTACACTGGCCCGTTACGTCATTCATCGATCTGAAAAAAGGCCTGCCATGACCCTGCCCAGTTTGACCAAGGAAACCGGCCCCGAGCCCAGCCATGCGGTGATCTGGCTGCATGGCCTGGGCGCCGATGGCCACGACTTCGAGCCGATCGTGCCCGAACTGGTCGCGCCTGGCTGGCCGGCGCTGCGTTTCATTTTCCCGCACGCGCCGATGCGCCCGGTGACGATCAACAACGGCGTCACCATGCGCGCCTGGTACGACATCCGCGCGCTGAGCCTGGATGAACGCGCCGATGCCGCCGGCATCGAGGAATCGGTGGCCCAGGTGCATGACCTCATCGCGGCCCAGAACCAAGCCGGCATCGACAGCTCACGCATCATCGTGGCCGGTTTCTCGCAGGGCGGCGTGGTCGCCCTGCATGCCGGCCTGCGCCATGGCCAGCCGCTGGCCGGTATTGTCGGGCTGTCGTGCTACCTGCCGCTGGCGGCGGAGCTGGAACAGGTACGGTCGCCGGCGCAGGCCCAGACCCCGTTGCTGCTGATGCATGGCAGCCAGGATCCGGTGGTGGCACCGGCGCTGGGCGAGCATGCACGGGCGACGCTGGAGCAGTGGGGCCATGTGCCGCAGTGGCACAGCTACCCGATGCAGCACCAGGTCTGCATGCCGCAGATCGCGCAGCTGCAGCACTGGTTCGGCGAGCGCCTGGTGGCGGCCACGGACTGATCCGGTGCGCGCGCCGCCGGCGGGCTGATCCTCAGCGATCGCCGGCCTCCACCGCCGAGCGCACATCGATGCCCAGATCCTTGAGCTTGCGGTACAGATGGGTGCGCT
>CAZUZT010000011.1:26182-30931 GCA_964624575.1 uncultured Rhodanobacteraceae bacterium
GCCGAGCGCACATCGATGCCCAGATCCTTGAGCTTGCGGTACAGATGGGTGCGCTCCAGGCCGCACAACTGGGCCAGCTTGCCGACGCTGCCGCCGGCCTCGCGCAGGCGCGCCTGCAGGTAGTAGCGCTCAAACGACTCGCGCGCCTCGCGCAGCGGCTTGTCCAGCTCGATCGGCACCATGCTTGAACCCTCTCCGGCGGCCACGCTGCCCGGGCTGCCGGCCGGGCTGCCCGGGGGCGCGGCGCTGAGCGCGGCGTCGACTTCGGCCAGGCTCACCTGGTCGCTGCCGCCCAGCAGCAGCAGGCGCTGCACCAGGTTGCGCAGCTCGCGCTGGTTGCCGGGCCAGCGGTGCTGGCGCAGGCGGTTCTGCACTGCCACGCCGAAATGGCGCCACGGCAGGCGGTCGCGGCTGGCGTAGAAATTGCCGTAGTAATCAAGCAGCTCGGGCAGGTCTTCGCTGCGCTCGCGCAGTGGCGGCACGGTCACCGGCACCACGTTGACCAGGAAATACAGGTCCTCGCGCAATGCACCGGCAGCCAGGCGCGCTTCCGGAGCATGGCTGCTGGCGGCGATGATCCGCACATCCAGCGGCACCGGCGCGCGGCCACCGACCCGGACCAGTTCGCCGCGGCCCAGGGCATCGGCAAGCAGGGCCTGACAGTCGGCCTCCAGTTCGGTGAACTCATCCAGGAACAGGGTGCCGCCCTGGGCGCGCTCGATCAGCCCGGGCTGCACCAGGCCGTCCTGCTCGCTGCCCAGGATCGCGGTTTTGATCTGGTCGGAGGGCAACGCCGCCGGTGCCAGCACCACGAACGGACCATCACGGCGCGGGCTGCGGGCATGCAGCCAGCGCGCCAGGCCTTCCTTGCCGACCCCGGATTCCCCATGCAGCAGCAGCGCCGCCGGCCGCGCCGAGAGTTTTTCCAGTTGGCCGCGCACCGCCTGCATCGCGGCGCTGCTGCCGACCGGCTCGCCCGGCCAGGCCAACTGCGCGCGCAGGCCGGCGTTTTCCTGGCGCAGGCGGCCGGCTTCCAGGGCGCGGTCGATGGTCAGCAGCAGCTTGGCCAGGGCAATCGGTTTTTCGATGAAATCCCAGGCGCCCAGGCGCGTCGCCTCGACCGCGGTCTCGATGGTGCCGTGGCCGGACATGATCACCACCGGAAAATCCAGCCCCGGCCCGGCCCAGCTTTTGAGCAGGCTCAGGCCGTCCTCGCCGGGCATCCAGATATCCAGCAGCACCAGGCTGGGTTGCTGCCGGCGGACACTGGCACGGGCGGCGTTGGCGTCCTCGGCAACGTCAACGCGATAGCCCTCGTCGACCAGGATGTCCTGGATCAGGTTGCGGATATCGGCTTCGTCGTCGACGACGAGGATCGGGCCAGCACTCATGCGCGTCCACCTTGCGGTTGTTGCTGCGGTTGTTGCGGAAAAACGACAGCGAAGCATAGCGCAGCCGCCGGCAGGCCGGTGCCGGGGCGATCGCCGGCCGGCGCCGGTGGGAGCCAGACACGAGGGGGGCGACGGCGTTGCCGTCAGCCCATCCCTGGGTCGATCACTTGGCCGACCAGCTGGCCAATCACCCGGCCTAATCACCCGGCTCGGCGCGAACCGGACAGGCTTGCCGTCGCCGTCGCCGTCGGTTCCCGCGCCGTTGCCGGATGTCCGGCTTGCTGCCGCGGCAGCGCCGGAAAGCGGCCGATGCCCTGGCCGCGGAACAGCTCGGCGGCGCGCCGGGAATAGCGTTCGCCGGGTGTTTCGGGCCGCGTGGCACGGCCCGCGACCGAACCGGCCTTTGCGATTGCCGCATCGCCCGGTTCCTGCCCCGAGCGATCGGCCGATTCATCGGCCACGGCCAGCACCGCCACCGCCAGCTCCGGCCGCAGCCAATGGGCGCCAAGCAGGGCGCTGGTGCCCTCGCCGAGCAACTGGACGCCGGCCGGCAACACCGGCAGCAGCAGTTCCAGCGGCAGCAGCGGAGGCAGCAGAGTGATCCCGCCGATGTCGATTCCGGCCAAGTCGATCCCGGCCAGGTCGGTGCGGGACTGGCGCGGGTGGTATTTGACCGCCAGCCGGCAGCCCGGCCGATGCACGCTGCGCAGTATCTCGCGCACGCGACGCTGCCACGGGCCGGGATCGGCGCAGCGGTCCGAACAGGGCAGGATCAGGATCGCATCGAGAGTTTGCAGCAGCCGGCGCGACAGGCCGAACTGCGCCAGCGCCATCAACGCCAGCCGGCGCATCGCCCGGTTGTCATACCAGCCCCGGGGCAACGGCTGCCGGCTGGCCATCGGGTAGGCATTGCCTTGGCCGGGCAGGGCCAGCCAGTGCCGCGCCATCCAGCGGCTGCCACCGGCCTGCCCGGCGCGCTGCCACCAGGCGCCATAGGCCAGCCGCTTGGCCAGGGTGTCGATGCGCCGGGACAGCGGCCGGCGGCGGACATCGCCCAGATAGGAATACAGGCCATCGTCCAGATACTGGCCGGCAGGCCGGCCCAGCCGGCGGCTGGCCAGGTGCAATGCCAGTTGGGTTTCGGGTTTGCGGTCGTTGCCCAGCCACACTTCATCGGGCTGCAGGCGGGCGTCCAGCCGACGCAGGGCCGGCAAGGTGTGCCGGCGCAGGCGCTGCTTGCAGGCCAGGCGGCCCCGGCCACGGCGGGCGGCGCGCTGTTCCAGGTGGCGGCCGGGCAGCCGGTGCAGCGCCTGGAAGGGCAGGTCGCGCCAGCCGGCGAGCAGTGCGTGCAACCGGCGCACGCCGGGAAAATCCCCAATCAGCACCAGTTCGCAGCGCCCGCCGTGGGCCAGTGCGGCACCGGCGCAGGCCAGCGCCATCATCGGCGTGGAGGCAATGAACAGGCGGGTGGGGGAAGAAACCTCAGGCAAGATCCAGGGTGCCATACTGATCCAGACCGGCATCGGTCCGGACCAGCTTCAGGCGCCGGGTCTGCGCACGCAAGCGCTCGTTGGCCGCGCGCATGCCCGGCTGGACGTAGCCACGGCTGTGGTCCAGGTGCACGCAGACGGCGGAAAAGCGGATCTGCAGGCCGCGGACACCGGCGTTCTCCAGCCGGTCACCGAACTCCAGGTCCTCGGCGCCGTAGCCCATGCGTTCATCGAAACCGTTGATCCGCGCGATATCAATTCGCCAAGCCGAGGCGTTGTGGCCGTGCCAGCGCGGTTTGGTCGGGGTCAGGGCATTGAGCAGGCGCTGGCGCCAGGGCGGGTGCCGGTGGATCTTCAAGGTGCGCCGCTGCATGCCGTTGGCGCGCAGCCAGCCGGCATCGGTGGCGCGGCCGCTGCTGATGTCGTCGTGGGTGATCGCCTGGCTCAGCGTCATCGGCAGCTTGCAGTAGCCGCCAGACAGGAAGTGCCCGGGCTGGCGCAGGCGCAGGTGGGTGGCGACGAAATCGTTGCGCGGAATGCAGTCGCCATCGGAAAAAATCAGGTAGTCGCCCTGCGCCTCACGGATCGCCAGGTTCAGCGCCCGGCATTTGCGGAAGCCCTCATCGGGCTGCCACACGTGCCGGACCGGGAACGGCAATTGCGGACGCAACCGCTCGATGCACTCCCGGGTGGCCGCGCCGGAGCCATCGTCGGCAATCACCAGCTCGAAATCCGCCCCCTCCTGGCAGGCATAACCGTACAAGGTCTTTTCCAGCCACTCGGGGTGGTTGTAGGTAGACACAATGATGCTGGTTGCCGACATGGTGGACATTGTAGGCAGGTGCACCGGGCGATAAAAGTTCTCCTTGATCCTGTCCCCATCACTCCGCTGATGCTGCGGCACGCAGCGACGAAGGTTCTTTCGCCGTGTGCTGCGCACCCGGCGCATCCCCCTCAATCACCCTTCGCATGCGAAAGGGAGGCCTGAACCTGTCCCGCGGCCATTGAACCGGCCGCTCGTTGCCCCAATCATCACAGGGTCTGCTGGACGATCACCGGGCTGTTTCCTGCGCCGGTTGCCGGTTGCCGGTTTTCCATACCGGCCGGTGCAGTGCAACAAGTCCCGCCGCCGGTTCCGGTCAGAAGCCGGCCAGGCAGCGGGTCCGACGATCCGTCCACAGCTTCCCTGTCAGGATGCGATGGCAAGCGCCGCATCCCTTCCACCACCCGCAGTTTTTTTCGGAGAACAACCATGGCCCATTCCCTGCCGCCCCTTCCCTATGCCGCCGATGCCCTGGAACCGCATATCGATGCCAAGACCATGGAGATCCATCACGGCAAGCACCACCAGAGCTACGTCAACTCGCTCAATGCCGCCATCGAAGGCACGCAGTGGGAGAAGCTGCCGGTCGAGGAGCTGGTGTCGCGGATCAAAGAGCTGCCCGAGGACATCCGTGGCGCAGTCACCAACCACGGTGGCGGCCATGCCAACCACAGCCTGTTCTGGACCGTGATGAGCCCGGATGGCGGCGGCAAGCCCGAGGGCGATCTGGCCGCGGCGATCGACTCCGAACTGGGTGGCTATGACAAATTCAAGGACGCCTTCACCAAGGCCGCGCAGACCCGCTTCGGCAGCGGCTGGGCCTGGCTGAGCGTCACCGGCGACGGCAAGCTGGTGGTCGAAAGCACCGCCAATCAGGACAGCCCGCTGATGACCGGCAACACGCCGATCCTGGGCCTGGATGTCTGGGAGCACGCCTACTACCTGTGCTACCAGAACCGCCGCCCCGACTACATCGGCGCCTTCTTCAACGTCATCAACTGGCCGGAAGTCGCCCGTCGCTACGCTGCCGCCCGCGGCAAGTAAG
>CAZUZT010000012.1:0-23204 GCA_964624575.1 uncultured Rhodanobacteraceae bacterium
GCCTTGTCCGGATCGATATTGAACTGCTTGATCGCCTTGGCGACATCCTCGGCCGACATCTTGCCGTCGCGTGCCAGCGATGCGACCGCGGCATGGGCGATGTAGTTGCGGTCGACCTCGAAGAAGCGGCGCAGGTTGGTGCGCGTGTCACTGCGCCCGTAACCATCGGTACCCAGCACGGTATAGGTGCCCGGAACCCAGGCCCGGATCTGGTCGGCGACCTGGTAGATGTAGTCGGTGGCGGCAACGACCGGACCCTCGCGCCCGGCCAGGCAGGCGGTGACATGCGCCTGACGCGGCTTCTTCGCCTGCGGCTGGAGGCGGTTCCAGCGGTCGGTATCGATGCCGTCACGGCGCAGCTCGGAGAAGCTGGGGCACGACCAGATGTCGGCCTTGATGCCGAATTCCTGGTCGAGCAATTCCGCCGCGGCGATGACCTCGCGCAGGATCGTGCCCGAGCCGAGCAGCTGCACGCGCACATCGTTCTTCTTCGCCTTGCCGCCATCGCGCAGCAGATACATGCCCTTGATGATGCCTTCGGCCGCGCCTTCGGGCATTTCCGGGTGGGCATAGTTCTCGTTCATCAAGGTGATGTACCAGTACGCGTCTTCCTGGTCGGTCATCATCCGGCGCAGGCCGTCCTGCATGATCACCGCCACCTCATAGCCGAAGCAGGGGTCATAGGAGTGGCAGTTGGGGATGTTGCCGGCCAGCAGGTGCGAGTGGCCATCCTGGTGCTGCAGGCCTTCGCCGTTGAGCGTGGTGCGGCCGGCGGTGGCGCCGAGCAGGAAGCCGCGGGCGCGCATGTCGCCGGCGGCCCAGGCCAGGTCACCGACGCGCTGCATGCCGAACATCGAATAGAAGATGAAGAACGGCATCATCGGCAGGTTGTTGGTGCTGTAGCTGGTGGCTGCCGCGATCCAGCTTGAGAAGGCACCGGCCTCGGTGATGCCTTCCTGCAGCACCTGGCCGGCGTGGTCCTCGCGGTAGTACATCAGCTGGTCGGCGTCGACCGGCTTGTACTTCTGGCCGTCCGGGGCGTAGATGCCAAGCTGCCGGAACAGGCCTTCCATGCCGAAGGTACGCGCCTCGTCGGCGATGATCGGCACGCAGCGCTCGCCGATCTGCTTGTCGCGCAGGGTGATGTTGAGTGCCTGCACGAAGGCCATGGTGGTGGAGATCTCGCGCTCACCGGTGCTCTTGAGCAGGCGCTCGTAGGTTTCCAGCGGCGGCACCGGGAAGCTTTCATCGGCCTTGGGCCGGCGCTGGGGCAGGGAGCCACCCAGTTCGCTGCGGCGCTCCTTCAGGTATTTGATCTCGGCCGAGTCTTCGCCCGGGTGGTAGTAGGGCACCTCGGCGATGTGCTCATCGTCGATCGGGATGTTGAAGCGGTCGCGGAAGGCGCGGATCGCCTCATCGTCCATCTTCTTGGTCTGGTGCGTCGGGTTCAGCGATTCGCCTGCCTTGCCCATGCCGTAGCCCTTGACCGTCTTGGCCAGGATCACCGTCGGCATGCCCTGCGTGTTCACCGCCTGGTGGTAGGCCGCGTAGACCTTGTGCGGGTCATGGCCGCCACGGTTCAGGCGCCAGATGTCCTCATCGGACAGCGAGGCGACCATTTCCCGGGTTTCCTCGTACTTGCCGAAGAAGTGCTCGCGCGTGTAGGCACCGCCGAAAGCCTTGCAGTTCTGGTACTCGCCATCGACGGTTTCCATCATCAGCTTGCGCAGGATGCCGTCCTTGTCGCGCGCCAGCAGTGGATCCCAGTAGCTGCCCCAGATCACCTTGAGCACGTTCCAGCCGGCGCCGCGGAAGGCGCCTTCCAGCTCCTGGATGATCTTGCCGTTGCCGCGCACCGGACCGTCCAGGCGCTGCAGGTTGCAGTTGATCACGAACACCAGGTTGTCCAGGCGCTCGCGTCCGGCCAGGGTGATTGCGCCCAGCGATTCGGGCTCGTCGGTCTCGCCGTCGCCCAGGAAACACCAGATCTTGCGATCGGACTTGGGAATCAGGCCGCGCGCTTCCAGGTACTTGCAGAAGCGCGCCTGGTAGATCGCCATGATCGGGCCCAGGCCCATCGACACGGTCGGCGTCTGCCAGAACTCGGGCATCAGCCACGGGTGCGGGTACGAGCTCAGACCGCCGTCGACCTCCATCCGCAGGTGATCCAGGTCCTGGTCGCTGATCCGCCCTTCCAGGAAGGCGCGGGCGTAGATGCCGGGGCTGGAATGGCCCTGGATGTAGAGCAGGTCACCGGGATGGGCGTCATGCGGGGCGCGCCAGAAATGGTTGAAGCCGACGTCGTACAACGTCGCGGCCGAGGCGAAACTGGCGATGTGGCCGCCCAGTTCGCCGGGACGGCGGTTGGCACGCACGACACTGGCCAGGGCGTTCCAGCGGATCAGCGAACGGACCCGCCATTCCATCGCCTGGTCGCCGGGGATGGGTGCTTCGTGGCTGGCCGGAATGGTGTTGAAGTAACCCGTGGTCAGGCGGAACGGCAGATGGCCGCCGGCCTGGCGGGTGGCCTCGATCATGCGTTCGAGCAGAAAGTGCGCCCGTTCCGGCCCATTGTGGTCGAGTATGGCCTGGATCGAATCCAGCCACTCTCGGGTTTCGATCGCATCAACATCTTCGCGGAGCGGGTCCGGGGCTTGATTCATGACGGTCCTCATGTGCAAAGGCGGCCACGGCGAAACTTGCCGGCCACCGGTAAAGAATGACCCACGAAGTTTACCCGGTATTGCCGGTATCCAGCCTGACCTGGACGGGCAGCGCGCACGTCGGTCGGTTCCGGCCGGTCCGCCCCGGCGTGCTCAGCGTTGGCGCAGCAGCCAGCCGATCAAAACGCTGGTGCCGGCGATGATGGCCGCGATCAGGACCAGCCGGACCGTCAGGCTGAGCAGCTGTGCCGGCGTCAGTACGGCCATCACGGTCAGAATCGCCAGTATCGCCACCACCAGCAGCAAGGTGACTGCGATCGACTTGAATAAGGTTGACATGCGCACCCCCGCGCCTAGTAAGCACGGCGACGATACGACCGGCCCGGGCGGCGATCAAGCGCCCGCAGCAAGTGCTGCAAATCAAACGCAGATCAGGCATCGCCCCAGGATTGCGGGCGGAATGCGTCAGGCGGCGCGCAGCCGCCTGACGGCAAGGCCACCTCAGTTGCCGATCGAGCGCACCGGCAGGGCGATGCGCTCGCCGGGTTCCTCGGCCACCCGGGCGCTGAGGATCTGGCCGCTGACCTCATACTGGATGTCGTACGCCCAGGTTTCCTCAACCGGATTGGACACCGTCTGGCAGACGGTTTCGGTGATCGTCTCGGCCTGCTGGCTGCGTTCCTGCTGGTGCTCCTGGATTTTGCGGCCGGCGACGGCACCGCCGATGGCGCCGGCGACAGTGGCCAGATCACGGCCGCGGCCACTGCCGACCTGGCTGCCGGCGACCCCGCCGGCGACGCCACCAATCACGGCGCCGGCAATGCGGTTCTCATCGCGCGCTGGCCGGGTGTAGCTGCGCTGGCCGTCCTCGCACACCTCGAAGCTTTGCTCCACGGTGCGGTTGACCGGCGTCACCGAGACCACGCGCGCATCCCGGGCGCCGCTACTGGCGGCAGCGGCCGGACGTGCCGGCGGCGGTGCGGCGGCTGCCGGCGTTGATGGCGCCGGAGCCGCGGGTGCTGCCGGTGCGGTGCCGGTGGCAGTGGTCTGCTCCGGGGCAACCGCGGTCGCCGCACCGGTGGCGGTGGCGTCCACGGGCTGTGTGCCGTCGCCGTCGGGTTCCAGGCCGGCACCGGCGACCGCGTCCACCGCCGGACCAGGCGCCGGATCTTCCGCCACCGAAGCCGGCGGCGGGGAATCGCCCCCGCACGCGGCAAGGGTCAGGGCCAGCAGGGCCGCCGCCAGCGGCGGCCACAGGTTACGGGTGCGGTCGTGGTTCATCACCGATCTCCAGATCAAGGTCCGGATCGGACTATGGCTGGACCGGGCTGAATATTTCGTCCACGGAAGCGGAGGTGATCGGGTGGTAGCCCGGGCGTGCCCGCTGGTAGATGGACCGGCCCCAGCGCCGGTCGGACTCGCGCTCGGCCAGGGCCCGGTACAGCGGCACGACGAACTTGCGTCGGCCCACTTCCACCAGGAACTGCTCCAGGCCCGGGCGGATCGCCGGGTAGCCGTTGTTGATGCCGATCATGTACCAGGCAAAGGCGATTTCGCTGTTGCCGGTGTCGGTCAATTCAAAGGCCTGGTCCAGCGCCTGCAGCTGCTCCGGTTCCAGGGTGGCTGGCAGGCCATTGAGGAAGTACAGCCATTCGTGGGTGTTCCAGTCGGCGCCGGGCAGCTCGCCGGCGGCGCGCTCACCGGCCAGGAACGCCGCGCGCTCGCCATCGACGCGGGCGAAGGCGGCGGATTCGTACTGCGGTGCGAACCCGGGGATGCCCGGCTCGTGCAGCCAGGTGTCGATCTCGGCCGCGGTCACGGCGTCGGGGTGCTGGGCCAGCAGGTGCTCGTCCAGCCAGGCGCGGAAGGTGGCGTTGTCGATGCTGCGGAAAGCGAAGTGGTCGAAATACTCGCGCAGGAAGGCATCCAGCGGCTCGCGGCCGACACGCTGTTCCAGAAAACGCAGGAACCAGGCGCCCTTGGTGTAGGACGTGGTGGTGTAGATGGCGTCAGGATCCAGGCCGGTCAGGTCCTGGACCAGTGTCTGCAGGCTGGGCGCCACCGGCAGCTGCTCGAAATCCTGGGCCAGGCCGCGGGCATCGAGCACGAATTCCATGTCGGCGCGCTCACGGCCGTACAGCGATTCGATGATGCGGTTCTCGACATAGCTGGTGAAGCCCTCGTTGAGCCAGAAGCTGTTCCAGGTGTCGTTGGTGACCAGGTTGCCCGACCAGGAGTGGGCCAGCTCGTGCGCGATCAGCTGCACAAGGCTGCGATCGCCGGCGATTACCGTCGGCGTGATGAACGACAGGCGCGGGTTCTCCATGCCGCCATACGGGAAGGACGGCGGCAGGATCAGCAGATCGTAGCGGCCCCAGCGGTACTCGCCATACAGCGCCTCGGCGGCGGCGATCATGCGCTCGGTGTCGGCGAACTCGTATACGGCCTCGTCCAGGCGTTCGGGCTCGGCGAAGACGCCGGCGCGCTCGCTGATCGGCTTGAATTCCAGGCGGCCGATGGCGATCGCCATCAGATAGGAGGGAATCGGCTGCTCCATGGCGAAGCGGTAGCGGCCGTCATCGCTGGCCTGGAACGGGTTTTCGGCGCTCATCAACACCAACAGGCCGGCCGGCGCCTGGATATCGGCGGTGTAGGTGTAGCGCACCGCCGGCGTGTCCTGCAGCGGCACCCAGGAACGGGCGTGGATGGCCTGGGACTGGGAGAACATGAACGGCTCGCGCTTGCCCAGCGTCTGTTCGGCGCCCAGCCACTGCAGGCCCGAGGCGCTGGCCGCGGTCCGATAATGGATGCGCACCGCATCGGGTTGGCGGCGGCCGGTGTCGATTGTCAGGGGGCTGCCCAGGACCGGATCGGCCTGACCCAGTTCATGGTCGGCCGGGCGCCAGCGCTGCCCACGGCGCACCTCGACCCGTTCGATGGTCAGGTCGCGGCTGTCCAGCACCAGTTCGCGGGCCGAACGCTGATGCCAGTCCAGTTCCAGCTCGGCGCTGCCGGCCAGGGTCTGGCTGGCAAAATCGGCGTTCAGGTCCAGGTGCATGGCCTTGATCGTCACCTGGTCCGGTTGGGCGTAGGAATGCGGGTCGGCGTTCATGCTGGCCAAGACGCTGCCGGGCGCGGCCAGGATCAGGAACAGCAGTGACAACAGGGCGGAAAACGGGCGCATGGGCGGAAAACCTCGTCGGCGAATGTTGACCGGCAAGCATAGCGGTACCGGCTGGCCGGGGCAGGGCGGCCGGCCTTTGCCGGGCCGCGTGGCCACACGGGCAATAGTGGCGATGCGGGGGTTGCCCGCTGCCGCTGACGCGCCGGTGTCGGCGATCCGGCCTTGACGCGATGGCGGGGCTAGAAGCGCCAGCCGTAATGGATCGCGACGATGCCGGCCAGCAGGTTGCGGTAACCGACCTGTTCCAGCCCGACCTGCGCCATCATCGTTGCCAGCGATTCCTGGTCGGGGTGCTTGCGGATCGATTCGGCCAGGTAGCGGTAGCTGTCGGCATCGTTGGCCACGGTCCTGCCCAGCCATGGCAGCACACTGAACGAATACAGGTCGTAGGCCGGTTTCAGGGGCGCCGCCTGCACCTGTGAGAACTCCAGCACCATGGCCTTGCCGCCGGGTTTCAGCACCCGCCGCATCTCGGCCAGGGCGGCCTGTTTGTCGGTGACATTGCGCAGGCCGAAGGCGATGGTGACGGCGTCGAAACTGGCATCGGGGAAGGGCAGGGCCTGGGCATCCAGTTGCGCATGGCGGATGTTGCCGGTGATGCCCCGGTCGAGCAGCCGGTCGCGGCCGACGGTGAGCATCTGGGCGTTGATATCGCCCAGCACCACCAGGCCGCCATCGCCGACCCGCCGGCTGAGCAGGGCGGCGATGTCACCGGTGCCGCCGGCCAGGTCGAGCACCTGCTGGCCGGGCCGGACACCGCTGCTGGCGATGAAGTGCCGTTTCCACAGCCGGTGCAGGCCCAGCGACATCAGGTCGTTCATGCGGTCGTAGCGGCTGGCGACCGAGGTGAATACCTCGCCGACCAGGCGCTGCTTGTCGGCGACCGGCACGTCGCGGTAGCCGAAATGGGTGGTGTTGCCTTCGCCGTTGTCCATGGCGTGATTATGGCACCGCCGCGAACCAGACCGGTGCCCGCAAGCACGGATCGGTGGCCGGCCCGGAACAGCGATCAGAGGTAATCAGCGGCGATACGTGGCCGACGATCCGCCGGAAGGTCAAGGGCCACCAGCGCCACGCAAATGACGCGACGAGGATACGCTCAAGGCTGGCCTGCCAGATGCTGGCGCAGGTGCTCCAGGCGGGCGACCAGGGGCGCGGCCTGGGCATCGGGCAGGCCGTCCAGTTCCAGCAGGGTCTGCCGCGCCCGGTCGGGCTTGTGTTGCAGCAGGTCGACATGGGCCTCCAGGATCCGCGCCGGCAGCCAGGTCGGGCTCCAGGCCAGGGCACGGCTGAGCAGTATCTGCGCGGCCTCCAGGTCGTCCTGGTCGATCAACAGACCGGCCAGGCGGGTTTCCAGTTCGGCGCGCAGGTGCGGTTCGTCCAGCCGGACCAGATGCTTCAACGCCTGGCCCAGGTGCACGATCGCCTGGCCGGTGTCCTGTTGCCGTTCGGCCTGCTCGGCATCCAGGGTCGCCACCCAGGCGGCCAGCAGCGCGTCGTCGCCATCTCGCCACTGCGCCAGTTGCCGGTCCAGCTCCGGGTCCGGGGCGGTCGATGGCCCGGCCAGGCTGGCGCGTGCCTGCAGCAGGGCCAGGCGTTGCCGCTGGCGCAGCTTGCCTGAGTCCGCCGGTACCTGGGCGAGCACCGCCAGCGCTTCGTCATGGGCACCGTTGGCAATCAGCGCTTCGGCCAGGCGGCTGGACGCGCGTGCCAGTTCATTGCCGTGGCCCAGCGCCTGCCAGGTGGCCAGTGCCGAGCGCGCCAGATGCACGGCCTGCTCGCCATTGAGGCCATCCAGGGCCAGGCGGGCGCGGGTCAGCTCGATGCCGGCCTCACCGGCGCGGTCGGCCTGGGCCTGGGCCAGGCCGGCGGCCTCATCGAGCAATTGCATGGCAACATCCGGGCGACCGCGCTCGATCTCCAGATCGGCCAGGTGGGTCAGGCTGAGCACCAGCATCGAGCCGATACCGAGCCGGCGCTGCAGTTCGACCGCGCGCGACTGGTGCTGCCAGGCATCGCCGGTACGACTGCGCAGCCGGGCCAGGAAGGCCTGGTTGGTATGGACCGCCGATTCCCCGACCAGATCCTGCGCCTGGCGGAAGCGCAGCAGGGCGCGGCCGTACAGGTCGTCGGCGGCCGCCAGCTCACCGCGGTTCTCGGCCAGGATGCCCAGGTTGCCCAAAACCGAGGCGGCGCCGTGGGGGTGATCGATCCGGGTGTAGTGCTCGCCGGCTTCCAGGAAATGCGCCTGCGCCGCGTCCAGGTCACCTGCACGCCAGGCCATCACCCCGAACTGGGTCAGGGCGTGGCCGGCCAGTTTCGGATCGCTGTCGCGGCAGTCGGCGATCACCTGGCTGTACAGGGTGTGCGCCTGGTCGGTGTCGTTCAAGGCCAAGTGGGCGTTGGCCAGTTCGTAGCGGGCCCAGTGCATTTCCGGCGCCTGGCTCAAGGCGGTGGTGAGCAGGCTGGCGGCACTGGCGGCATCGCCGGCCAGCAGCGCCTGCAGGCCGCGCGCCGCCGCTTCGTTGGCAAAATCGTCTTCCGACAGCACCGATCGGGGCAGATCGTCGCGCCAGTCCCGGCCAAGTTCGGCGCCCAGCTGGTGCCCCATGCCGGTGACCATGGCCACCAGGCTGCCATGGCTGGCCGGCAGTTCTGTTCGGCGCAATTGCCGGTCGATCAGGGTGGCATCCAGCTGCCACTGGTCGTCGCGGTGGACCAGGCCGGCGCGCAACAGATAGTCCACACCCAGGGCCTGGTTCAGGGCCGCCAGCACCACGCCATCGTCGGCATCGGCGGCGATGCCCTGGGCGCTGAGCAGGCGCGTGGCGCGATCGCTGGCGATGATGGTCAGGTCGCTCTGGCTGGCCAGGGCCCGCGCCAGAAGGGCGCTGCCGTCAACGCCCGGCTCGGGCGTATCGCCGGCCGTAGCCGATGACAGGATGGCGATGATCGCCGTTTCCGTGGCGTCCGGATCATGGTCCTGCATGCTCCACACCAGGGCCAGGATCACGGCGAAGCCGGCCAGCACGGCCGGCAGCCAACGCCGACCGTGGCGTGGGCGAGGTGGGTGCTGGGAATCATCCTGCCGGCCGGGTATCGGGTCCACGGTCGCCGCATCGGGTTTGGCAGCCGTCGCTGGCGTCGGCTCGGGATCCTGATCCTGATCCCGGCCGGAGCCACCCGTTACCGGCGCCACGAAACGGTAGCCGTAGCCATGGATGGTGGCGATCACCGATTGCTGCTGGCCGCTGTCGCCGACCGCGCGCCGGGCTTTCATGATCGCCTGCGAAACCACGGTATCGCTGACCACCTGGCCGGGCCAGATCTGCGCCTGCAGCTCGTCCTTCGACAACGCCTTGTGCGGATGCCGGGCCATGAATTCCAGCAGATCGAAAATCCGCGGCTCCAGGCTGACCACGGCGCCGTCGTGGTGAAGTTCGCGCGCGTGGACGTCGATCCGGCTGTCGCCGAACGCCAGGACCTGGGCGTCACTGTGGTCGGGGCGTTGCCCTGCTCCTTGCCGGAACGTCATCGCTTGCCTCCGAAACAGGCCATGCACACACCGGACGCGATCATCATCGGGCCAGGTCGCAACTGCGCTGTCATCCGGATCGGTCGTTGATCAGCCCTGCGCCGATACCAGCCCAGTGGCCAGAATCGGCCATTGGCGGGTATTTACTCAGGCTTTGGCAGATCTCCAGGATCTGGAAAAAATACAAAGCGCTGTGGAAAGATTACGGAAATGCCCCGGCAAAGTCATCTGCGCCGCGCCATTGGCCATGTCAGGGCCATGGCCGGGCATGAGCGCCTGCCCAGCCGTTGGCACACCCTGTTGAGCAAATAATCACGAATCCATCAGCAATCCATCACGACTTGCACGTCGCAGCGGGCCAGTATCGGTTCCGGGTGTTGCCGGCTCTTGCCCGGTCGGCCAGCCAGCTGGCATGGCACCCGCGTTTCACCTTTGCCTGAGCGATTTGTTGATCGCCGCCCTGACCATTGTTTTGCCCTGGAGACAGCCGATGCGCCGCACAGTAACCACCGCCATCTCCCGCCCGTCCTTTCTGCTGTTGCTGCTGGCGATGCCGGCGCTGGCCTGGGCCGGCATCAGCCTGGCCGCCACCGATATCCAGCAGCCTGCCGGCGATCCCTGCACCATGACTGCCCCGCCGACCGCCACGGGCGCAGGCCCCGACGCATTGCTTGGCGGCGATTATCAGCTGTACATCTGTTCCGGTGATCATCAGTCCGCGGGCCTGAACGCCCTGTTCGCCGAGCCGCTGCGGGTGCGTTTGTTCTATCCCGACGGGCTGCCGGCCGACGACCACCTGCTGCAGGCCGTGGCCATCCCGGGCGCCAGCGGTGCGGCGGCGGAGTTGATCGTCCCGGGCGACGAGGGTTCGCCCGGCTGGGCTCGGACCGATGCCGATGGCTTCCTGGAGGTGGGCGCGCGCGCCAATGGTGTCGCCGGCACCTACCAGGTCGAGATCTGCCTGCCGTTCAAGGGTGGCTGTGCCGCCTTCTCCTTCACCTCGGTGATGTTCACCCTGACCAATACCACTGCCGGCGGGCCGCTGCCGCCGAGCCAGCCGGTGCCCGGTCTGGGCCCGATCGCGCTGATCTTGTTGACCGGCCTGTTCTTGGTGGTTGCGGTCCGGCGCGTGTCGATACCGCCGCTGCGGCGCTGAGCGGGTCCGTCCGCACCGGTTGCCGGTCGCGGTTCAGTTCCGGGCGATGGCGGCCACGGCCGACGGCAACTCCGCGGTCGTGCCGACCACGCGCAGGCGCGGGTGGTCGCTGGCCACGCCGTGCTCGGCCTCGTGCGCCCAGGTCACGTGATAGGGCATGTGGATCGCCCAGCCGCCCAGGGCCAGCACCGGCTCGGCGTCGGAGCGCAGTGAATTGCCGATCATCACGAAATCGGCAGGGTCGATGTCGAACTCGGCCAGCACGTTGCGGTAGGTGGCCGGGTCCTTTTCCGAGACCACCTCGATGCGTGGAAACAGATCGGCCAGGCCGGACTGCTCGATCTTGGCCTCCTGGTGGAACAGGTCGCCTTTGGTGATCAGCACCACGGGAAACTGTCCGGCAATCTGCGTCACCGCCTCGCGGATGCCCGGCAACAGCTCGACCGGGTGGGCCAGGGTGTCCCGGCCGATGCCGATGATGCGCTGGATGTCGGCAGCGGCAACGCGTCCGCCGGTCAATTCGATCGCCGCCTCGATCATCGACAGCATCATGCCCTTGGCGCCATAACCGAACACGCGCAGGTTCCGCCGCTCCACCGCGAGCAGGTGGGCGAGCATGCCGGCATCATCCAGATTCAGGTATGCCGCCATGATTTCCCGGAACCGGGACTCGGCGCTGCGGTAGTAGTCCTCACTGCGCCACAGCGTGTCGTCACCATCGAAACCGATCAATTGGATGTGGGCCATCGTTCAGTCTTCCGCGGCCGGTTGGCGGGCTGGCCATTGCCCGGGCAGCGGCAGCAGCGCCAGCCGGGTGCCGGCCAGCCGGTCATGGGCGGCCTGCCGGTCGCGGTCGACCAGGCACCACAGCCAGCCGATCCCGGCCACCGCAATTGCCACGGTGCCCCACAGATAGCGCCATGCAGCGCGGCCCAGTGTCAGCCGTTCGCCGCCCGCGCCCTGGGCTTGCAAGCGCCACGGGCGCATGCCCAGGGTCTGGCCGCCGTGGCGCCAGGACAGCACGAAGTACACGCCGGCGGCCAGCCAGAGCGCGGCATAAAGCACGGTCAGCCGGGCCCAGCCGGTGATCTCGCCGCCATTGATGACCACTGCAATCAGGGTCAAAAACACCCACAACCCGATCAGGGCCAGCAGGTCGTAGACAAAGGCCAGCAGACGACGCCACAGCAGCGGTGGCGGCAGCAGGGACGGATCGGAAGACATCGGCAACTTGGCAAGCAGGCGACGGGCGCCGACCATAGCAGGATGACCCGCCAGCGCACAGACAAGCTGCCACCGCTCGCCGACCGCGATCGCGATCTGATCGAACGCTGGCTGGACCAGCATTGGAGCCAGACCGGTGCCAGTGCCAACACCCTGGCTGCCTACCGTGCCGACCTGGGCGGATTTGCCCGCTGGTTGGCCGCACCCGATCACGCCGCAGGCAGCGCCGCCGGACTGGCCGGTTTCGATCGCGCCAGTCTCTATGCCTATCTGGCTTGGCGTCTGCAGTCCGGTTACAAGGCGCGCAGCAACGCCCGGCTGCTGTCCTGCTTGCGCGGCTTCGGGCAATGGTTGGTCGACACGGGCCAGGCGCAAACCAATCCGGTGACCCTGATGGAGCCGCCCCGGATGGCCAGGCCATTGCCTCGGACGCTGGCCGAAGACCAGATCGCCGCCCTGCTGGCAACACCCGATCTCGACACGCCGCAGGGCCTGCGCGACCGCGCCATGCTGGAGTTGATGTATGCCACCGGGCTGCGGGTTTCCGAACTGGTGGGCTTGTCCGTGGCCGGGCTCAACCTGCGCCAGGGCGTGGTCCGGGTCACCGGCAAGGGCAGCCGCGAGCGCCTGGTGCCGGTGGGCGAGGAGGCGCTGCACTGGCTGCGACGTTATGCCGACGAGGCCCGGCCGGTATTTGCCGGCGCTGCCGGAGCCGTTCCGGTCGAGCAGCTTTTTCTGACGCCTACCGGCAAGCCATTGTCCCGGCAGGCATTCTGGTCCCTGGTCAAGCATCACGCCGCCGCGGTCGGACTGCCGTCGACCCTGTCGCCGCATGGCCTTCGCCACGCCTTCGCCACGCACCTGCTCAACCACGGCGCCGACCTGCGCGCCCTGCAGTTGCTGCTCGGGCATGCCAGCCTGTCGACCACGCAGATTTACACCCTGGTGGCACGCGAGGGGCTCAAGCGCCTGCATGCCCGGCATCATCCGCGCGGCTGAGCGGCCTGCTTGGCAGGATCCGTCGCCGGTCCGCGCCGCGGCCAATGACGGCCGCACCGGTGATTGCAGATGCTGGTGAACCGCTGCTGCCTTGCCGTACCCTTGCCAGCACGGTCGCGGGCCGGTGCCGGGGAACCTCGGCAGGCAACCGCTGTCCCAGTGCCGTTCTGCCGCCATCTTTCGGATACCTTCATGAAAAACGTGTTTGCTGTCGCCGGGTTGCTGGCGGTTTTCGCGGTCTGCGCCCATGCCGACGAAGCACCGGTGCGTGACGCCATCCAGGCCCTGGTGCCGAATGCCAGCATCGACTCGATCGAAAAATCCGAGTTGCCCGGCTTTCATGAGGTGAACCTGGGTGGCCAGCTGATCTATGTCAGCAGCGATGGCCGCTACCTGATCCAGGGCAATATCTTCGACATCGTCAACCGGGTCGATCTGACCGAACAGAAGCGCAACGGCAGTCGCAAGACGGCCCTGGCCCAGGTGCCGGCGCCGATGCGCATCGTCTTCGAGCCCAAGGACGTCAAGCACCGGGTGACGGTGTTTACCGATATCGATTGCGGCTATTGCCGGCGCCTGCATCAGGAAATGGCCGATTACAACGCCCACGGCATCGCCATCGAATACCTGTGGTATCCGCGTGCCGGCGTCGGCAGCGAATCCTTCCAGAAGGCGGTGAATGTCTGGTGTGCGCCGGACCGCAACCAGGCGATGACCCAGGCCAAGGCCGGTCGCGAGCTGGAGCGGCGCAGCTGCGACAATCCGGTGGCCAGTGATTACCAGCTCGGCCAGCAGCTGGGCATCACCGGTACGCCGGCGCTGATCACCGAAGACGGCGCGCTGCTGCCCGGCTATCTGCCCGCCGATCAGCTGCTGGCACGGCTGGATGGCCTGAAGCAGGCCGCCGCCACCGCCAACGCGGACTGAGCCGGACACGGGCGGCCGAAAGTCCGGTCGGCCAGGGCGCGAACCGCGCGCTGTTGCCGTCAACACCGGTTCCGGGCTGCATGGTCCGGAGCCAATGCAGCCAGTCTTGCCCAAAGCCGGCCGCCAAGCCGGCGCCGGGCCGCTCGGCTATCCTATGGCACCCTTGAAGATTCTTCCCGCCGATGATCGTTTTTGCCGGCGCTGCCGCCCTTTCCCCGTTCCGTCTTGAGCGCCTGAACCAGGAGCTGGAGCGGGCCGACCTGTCGCCACGCATACAGGCGGTGCACTGGCTGTACTTCGTCGAGCCCGGCACCGGCTCCGATGTCGACGCGCAGGAAACGCTGGCCCGCATCCTCCAGGCTCGTGTAGCCGGGGACGAGCACCCGGAAACTTCCCGTTTCCGCCTGCCGCGTCTGGGCACGATTTCGCCGTGGTCCTCGAAAGCCACCGAGATCCTGCGCGGCTGCGGCCTGCCGGTGGGCCGGGTCGAGCGCGGTCAGCGGCTGTTGTTGAGCCAGGTGCCGGCCAGTGCCAGCGAAGCCGCCGGCCTGGCACGCCTGCTGCATGATCCGATGGTTGAAACCTGGCTGGACACCCTGCCGGCGGCGCCGTTGCTGTTCGGCAGTCATCCGGCGCGGCCATTGGTCACCATTGCCCTGGCCGATCTGGAAGCGGCCAACCGGGACCTGGGTCTGGCCCTGAATACAGACGAGATCGATTACCTGCGCGAAGGCTACGCCGCGCTGGCGCGGGATCCCAGCGACGCCGAGCTGATGATGTTCGCGCAGGCCAATTCCGAGCACTGCCGGCACAAGGTGTTCAACGCCAGCTGGACCCTGGATGGCGCCGCCCAGAGCCACTCGCTGTTCGCCATGATCCGCAACACCCACGCGGTGACGCCGCAGGGCACGCTCAGCGCCTACAGCGACAATGCCGCGGTGATCGAAGGCCATGCCGGCCAGCGCTTGCGCGTGGATCCGGCCAGCGGCGAGTACCGGCGGCAGCCGGAAATGGCCGCCTACGCGATCAAGGTGGAAACCCACAACCACCCGACCGCGATCGCGCCGTATCCGGGCGCGGCCACCGGTGCAGGCGGCGAGATCCGCGACGAGGGTGCGGTCGGCCGCGGCGGCAAGCCCAAGGCCGGCCTGACCGGCTTCACCGTCTCGCACCTGCGCATTCCCGGTCTGCCCGAACCCTGGGAGCAGGAGCGCACGCTGCCGGTCGGCTATGCCACGGCGTTCCAGATCATGCGCGATGGCCCGCTGGGCGCGGCCGCGTTCAACAATGAGTTCGGCCGGCCCTGCCTGGCCGGTTATTTCCGCAGTTTCGAGCAGCCGCAGTCGGCCACGCTGGCCCATGGCTATGACAAGCCGATCATGATCGCCGGCGGCCTGGGTGCCGTGCGCCCGATGCATGTCGACAAGCTTCCGGTGCAGCCTGGCGACAAGGTCATCGTGCTCGGCGGGCCGGCGATGCTGATCGGCCTGGGCGGCGGTGCCGCCTCGTCGAAGACGGCCGGCGATGATGACGCGCTGGATTACGCCTCGGTGCAGCGCGACAACGCCGAGATGCAGCGCCGCTGCCAGGAAGTGATCGACGCCTGCATGGCGCTGGGCGCGGACAGCCCGATCGTCGCCATCCATGACGTCGGTGCCGGCGGCCTGTCCAATGCCGTTCCCGAACTGCTCAATGATGCCGGCGTCGGCGGTCGCCTCGAGCTGGCAGCGATTCCCTCGGCCGATCCGGCGCTCAGCCCGATGGAACTGTGGTGCAACGAATCCCAGGAGCGCTATGTGCTGGCCGTGGCACCGAAGGACCTGGAGCGCTTCCAGGCACTGTGCCAGCGTGAACGCGCGCGGTTCTCGGTCCTGGGCGAGGCCATGGCCGAACGCCACCTGACGGTGCTGGCCGCCGACGGCAACCCGGTCATCGACCTGCCGATGCAGGTGCTGTTCGGCAAGCCGCCGCGGATGCACCGCGATGCGGTCGGGCAGCCATCGCCGCCCGCCGGCCTGGACCTGTCCGGCATCAGCCTGGAACAGGCCTTGCCGCGGGTGCTGTCGCTGCCCACGGTCGGGCACAAGGGGTTTCTGGTCACCATTGGCGACCGCAGCGTCGGCGGCCTGTGTGCGCGCGACCAGATGGTCGGCCCCTGGCAAGTGCCGGTGGCCGATTGCGCCGCGACCCTGGTTGATTTCGACGGTTACGCGGGCGAGGCGATGGCGATGGGCGAGCGTTCACCGCTGGCCCTGATCGATGCCGCCGCCAGCGCCCGCATGGCCGTCGGCGAGGCGCTGACCAACCTGATGGCGGCGCCCGTGCAGCAACTGGAAGACATCAAGCTGTCGGCCAACTGGATGGCGGCGGTCGACCACGCAGGCGAGGATGCCGCCCTGTACGCGGCGGTGCGCGCGGTCGGCATGGAACTGTGTCCGGCACTGGGCCTGTCGATTCCGGTCGGCAAGGATTCCATGTCGATGCAGGTCCAGCACCGGGTCGGCGACGAGCTGCACCAGGTGGTCTCGCCGGTGTCGCTGGTGGTGTCGGCCTTCGCCCGCCTTGCCGATGTCCGCCAGGTGCTGACTCCGTATCTGGACCTGTCGCAGGACGGCGAGGGCAGCCTGTGGCGCATCGACCTGGCCGCCGGGCGCCGCCGCCTGGGCGCCTCCTGCCTGGCTCATGCCTGGAACCGCACCGGCGGCGACGTCCCCGATCTGGATGATGCCGATTCTTTCCGGCGCGTCTTCACCTGGTGGCAGAAGGCACGTTCGCAGGGCCTGATTGCCGCCTGCCATGACATTTCCGATGGCGGCGTGGCGACCACGCTGGCCGAGATCGCCTTTGCCTCCCGCTGCGGGCTGGATGTCCGGTTGCCGGACGGCGTGGACCCGATGGCCGAGCTGTTCGCCGAGGAGTTGGGTCAGGTCGTGTTCGTCACCGATGACAACCGCGAGCGGTTCCTGGCCCTGTTGGCCAGCCATGAGCTGTCGGATCTGGCCACCGAACTGGCCCGACCGACCGCCGAGCCGGTGATCCGCATCCGCCAGGGCGAGGTCGAGCTGGCGCGCTGGGACTGGTCGGCGCTGATGGCGGCCTGGAGCCGCACCAGCCACGCCATGGCCCAACGCCGCGATCATCCTGACTGCGCCGACGAAGAACAGGCCGAACGCTGCCAATTCGATGCCCCGGGGCTGGTGCCGGAACTGCGCTTCGATCCGGCCGAGGATATTGCGGCGCCGTACATCAACACCGGCGCCCGCCCGGCACTGGCGATCCTGCGCGAGCAGGGCGTCAACGGCCAGATTGAAATGGCCGCCGCCTTCGATCGCGCCGGTTTCCGTGCCGTGGATGTCCACATGAGCGACCTGGCCAGCGGTCGCCAGCGCTTGTCGGATTTCACCGGCCTGGCCGCCTGTGGCGGTTTTTCTTACGGCGACGTGCTCGGTGCCGGCCGCGGCTGGGCGGTGTCGATCCTGGAGAACCCGGCCCTGCGCGAGCAGTTCCAGGCTTTCTTCGACGATCCGGATACCTTCGCCTTGGGTGTGTGCAACGGCTGCCAGATGTTCTCGCACCTGCGCCGGATCATTCCCGGCACCGATGCCTGGCCGGTGTTCGCACGCAACCGCTCCGAGCAGTACGAGGCACGGCTGAGCCTGGTGCAAGTGGAAAGATCACCGTCCCTGCTGCTGGCGGACATGGCCGGCAGCCGCCTGCCGGTGGTCGTCGCCCACGGCGAGGGCCGGGCGGATTTCGCCGGCGCCGGCGCCGATCAGCAGCAGGCCGCCGTGGCCCTGCGCTACATCACTGGCGATGGAACCATTGCCCAGGCCTATCCGGCCAATCCCAACGGTTCGCCGGACGGCATCGCCGGGCTGTGCAATGCCGATGGCCGGGTGACCATCCTGATGCCGCATCCCGAGCGCGTGTTCCGCAGCGTGCAGATGAGCTGGGCGCCGCGTGGTTGGGGCGGGGACTCGCCCTGGCTGCGGCTGTTCCGCAATGCCCGCAAGGCCATCGGCTGACCAGCGCCGATGAAGATGAAACTGTCTCCGCTGAAGCGGCTGTTCCTGGCGGCCGTGCTCTGGCTGCCGGCGATGTTCTTCGTCTGGGTCTACTGGTCCAGCGTTTTCGCCCTGCCGTCGACGCGGATTGCGCAGACCGTGCTGGAGAACCGGTACGACAGTTTGTTTGCGCAGGTCTACCGGGGTTTTCCGCGCGACCTGATCGACCCGTCGGTGATGCCGGTGCAACCGGGTACTCCGACCGAGGGCAGCCACGCCCGCGACGACCACCTGTTGCTGCTGCGCTTCAACCCCGAGGCGATGCCGCCGGCGATGCAGGCGCAACGGCGCGCCACCGGCGAGGAACCGCTGCCGATGGTCAACTCGATGATCTACGGCTACGGCCTGGCGTTGATCTGGGGCCTGGTCATGGCCACGCCGCTGGCCGCGCGCCGGCGCTGGTTGCAGATGGCCGCCGGCTGGGCCGCCATCGCCGTGGTCCAGGCGTTTGGCCTGGTCAGCAGCAGCCTGGTCCAGGCGATGCGCTATCTGGGCCCCGAGCCGCTGCGCGCGGCCGGCGTGCACCCTGAATTGCTGGCGGCGGCCTACCAGTTCGGTTACCTGATCCTGCCGGCGGTGGTGCCGGTGGTACTGTGGATGGTCATGAACCGGGCTTTCATCCTCAGCTTGACCCAGCCGGTCGCCGCCGCGCCAACCTCAACCCCGGCCCCGGAACCTGGCCAGCAAACGCCGGTCCAAGCTCCTCCTGTAACGACCTCCCACGCGACGCCAACGCCGGACATGCCCGGCCCCCGGCGCGGACCTGATCACGGAACCTGAAACCATGGCAGCGGCAATGCCCGAATCCATCGTGTCGCCCGTTGGCGATGACAACGAGGCCCGCATCTGCGTGGCCCTGGTCGAGCAGGGCCGGCTGAAGGAAACCGACCTCAGCCGGGCCCGGCGCCTGCACGAGGAATCCGGCGGCAGCCTGGTGGCGCTGCTGACCAAGCTCGGCCTGGCCTCCGAGCGTGATGTCGCCGAAGCCATCGCGGCGGTCATGGACCTGCCATTGCGCCAGGCCAAGGACATGCCCGAAACGCCGCCGGAAAACGTCCAGTTGCCGCTGCGCTTCCTCAAGCAGTACCACGTGGTTGCGGTCGGCGAGACCGACACCAGCGTGCAGTTGCTGATGGCCAATCCCCAGGACAATTACCCGATCCAGGCCTGCCGCCTGGCCACCGGCAAGCAGGTCGAGGTCGGGGTCGGCCTGCGCTCGGAGATCGATGACCTGATCGAGCGCTACTACGGCCAGGGCCGCTCGGCGCTGGGCACCATCGTCGAGAGCCTGAGCGAGGACGGTGGCCGGGGCGAAGACGATGTCGAGCATCTGCGCGATCTGGCTTCCGAGGCGCCGGTGATCCGGCTGGTCAACATCATCATCCAGCGTGCCGTGGAACAGCGCGCCAGCGACATCCACATCGAGCCGTTCGAGAACCGCCTGAAGGTGCGCTACCGCGTCGATGGCGTGCTGCATGAGGTCGAGTCACCCCCGGCCTCCAGCACCGCGGCGGTGATCTCGCGCGTGAAGATCATGTCCAAGCTCAATATCGCCGAACGCCGGCTGCCGCAGGACGGCCGCATCATGCTGCGCGTGCAGGGCAAGGAGCTGGACCTGCGCGTGTCCACCGTGCCGACCGCGCACGGTGAATCGGTGGTGATGCGTATCCTTGACCGGGAAAGCGTGGTCTTTGATTTCAAGCGCCTGGGCTTCACCGACCAGTTCCTGCCCCGGTTCCTGAAGGTGCTGGAGATGCCGCACGGCATCCTGCTGGTCACCGGTCCGACCGGCTCGGGCAAGACCACCACCCTGTACACGGCGCTGTCGCAGATCAACACGCCGGACGTGAAGATCATCACCGTCGAGGATCCGGTCGAATACCAGATCGAGGGCATCAACCAGATCCAGGCCAAGCCGCAGATCGGCCTGGACTTTGCCCAGGCGCTGCGTTCGATCGTGCGCCAGGACCCGGACGTGATCATGATCGGGGAAATGCGCGACCTGGAAACGGCCAAGATCGCCATCCAGTCCGCGCTCACCGGGCACCTGGTGCTGTCCACCCTGCATACCAATTCGGCCGCTGGCGGCATCACCCGCATGCTCGATATGGGCGTGGACGATTATCTGCTGGCCTCCACCGTCAACGGCATCCTTGCCCAGCGTCTGGTCCGGCGCCTGGAGCCGACCCACGCCGAGCCGTTCCCGGCCCTGCCCGAGGTGATCAAAGAGTACAGCCTGGAAAAATACACCGACGAACGCCCGGTCCAGCTGTACCGGCCGATGCCTTCGGCAATCACGCCGACCGGCTATTTTGGCCGGACCACGATCATGGAATTTCTGATCATGACCGAGCCGGTGCGCCGGCTGGTGCTGCAGCATGCCGACGAGCAGAAGATCCAGACCTTGGCCCAGGCCGAAGGCATGCACACCATGTTCGAAGATGGCCTGGGCAAGGCTTTGTCCGGGGTCACCACGATCGAGGAAGTCCTGCGTGTCACCCAGGAAAGCTGACTCCGTGGCCACGCCCATGGTGGTCATCAGGCGCGGGTTTGAGTCTCTGCCCGGCCGCTGCCGTGACCGGAGACGCTGATGGCCCTGTTCGTCTACAAGGCGGTGACCCCGTCCGGCGAGTCGCTGGAAGGGCAGATGGAAGCGGTCAGCGCCGAGGAAGTGATCGCCAAGGTTCAGGACGCCGGCAATATCCCGCTTTCAGCCGTACCTGCCGATGCCGCCGCCGGACGCGGCCTGGGCGACCTGCTGCGCAAGCAGGACATGACGCCCAAGCAGGTCACCGCCTTCACCGACCAGTTGGCAACCCTGATGGGTGCCGGCCAGCCGCTGGACCGGGCGCTGCAGATCCTGCTCGACCTGCCCGAGAGCGAGAAGGCCAAGCGCCTGATCTCGCGGGTCCGCGACCAGGTCCGCGAGGGTGCGCCGCTGTCGGATGCGCTGGAACAGCAGCACGGCGCCTTCAACCGGCTGTACATCAATATGATTCGGGCTGGTGAAGTCGGCGGCACGCTGGAACGGACGCTGCGCCGGCTGGCCGAATACATGGAGCGCAGCCAGCAGTTGCGCAGCACCATCATCAGCGCCCTGATCTACCCGGCGATCCTGGCCTTCGCCGTGCTCGGCGCCATCTTCATGCTGTTGACCTTCGTCGTGCCGCAGTTCGTGCCGATGTTCGAAGACATCGGCATGGAGCTGCCGGGCATGACCCGCATCGTCCTGGCGTTCGGCAATTTCCTCACCGGCTGGTGGTGGTTGCTGATCGGCGGCGTGATCGCGCTGGCGGTGTGGTTCCAGCGCCAGATGGCGCAACCTGAAACGCGCCGGGCCTGGGACGAGCGCCTGCTCAAGGCCGGTCTGTTCGGCAGCCTGTACATGCGCATGGAAACCGCCAAGCTGACCCGCACGCTGGGAACTTTGCTGCAGAGCGGGGTTCCATTGCTGGGCGCACTGGCGATCGCCCGCAACGTGTTGGCCAATGTCGTGCTGGCCGATGCGGTCGAGGCCGCCAGCGAGATGGTCAAGACCGGCGACGGCCTGGCCTGGGCGCTGGGCCAGCAGAAGCGGTTCCCGAAGATGGCGTTGCAGATGATCGCCGTCGGTGAGGAGTCCGGCGAGCTGGACACCATGCTGTTGAAGGTGGCCGACGTCTATGATGGCGAAACCCGCGCCACCATCGACCGCATGCTGGCCGCGCTGACCCCGATACTGACCCTGATCATGGCTGTGGCCGTGGGCTTTATCATGATGGCGTTGCTGTTGCCGATCATGTCCATCATGTCCAACGTAGGAGGATAGTTTCCATGGTTTCTGGCAGAACGTTTCCGCTGTTCCGGGCCGGCCGTGCCCGCGGTTTCAGCCTGATCGAGATGATCGCCGTACTGGTGCTCATCGGTATCGTCGCCACCCTGGTGGTGCGCAATGTCATGCCCCAGTTCAGTGCCGGCCAGACAAATGCTGCCAAGGCGCAGATCAGCGCCATGTCGACCACGATCGAGGCCTATTACATGGAGAACGGCAAGTACCCGGACAACCTGCGCGAGCTGGTTGGCAAGTACGGCCTGCGCGAATCCCAGCTCAAGGATCCGTGGGGCAACGACATCGTCTACCGCCGTCCCGGCGAGGCCGGCCGTGATTTCGACCTGATTTCCTATGGTCGCGACGGCAGCGCAGGTGGTGACGGCAACAACGCCGACATCGGCAGCTGGCAGTAATTGCCAAACGCCGCGCACCGGTGAGCAGCCGTCATGACCCGCCTTGGCAACAGTCCGGTGAACGCGCCGCGCTACCGGAAACCGTCGGTGCGGGGCCGTGCTCCGGGCCGGTTGCCAGTCACGCGCGGCTTCTCGTTGCTCGAGATGCTGGCCGTGCTGGTGCTGATCGCGGTGGCGACCACGGCCATCGCCGTCAGCCTGGTCAACGGCCTGCGCGGCACCAAGGTCATGGCCGCCAGCCGCGACATGGCGGCGGCGATGCGCTATACCCGCGGCCAGGCCATCATCCAGCGCCAGGAATTGGCGCTGGAGGTTGATGTCGGCGAAAAAAGCTATACCGCGCCGGGCCGGGCTACGGTCAAGCTGCCCGAGGACATGACCCTGACCCTGCGCACGGCAGGCAGCGAACTCACCCACGAGAATGCCGGGCGCATCCGCTTCTTTCCCGATGGCAGCTCCACCGGCGGTTTTGTCCGGCTGGCCACCGAACGGCGCGAATGGCTGGTCAACGTGGCCTGGTTGACCGGCGAAATCTCGCTGGAAGAGGTGCACGAATGAGCGGCCGCCGCGACTTCCGGCCAACGGCCGTGCGGCCGCCGGGCGGCATGCCTGGCCAGTCCGGCTTCACCCTGATCGAAACTCTGGCCGCCTTCATCCTGCTGGCATTGTTCCTGGGCGTGCTGCTGTCCTCGCTGGGCACCGCCATGCGCCACACGGTGTGGGCCGAGCAGCAGTCGCTGGCGGCCGAGTGGGCGCAAAGCAAACTGGATCTGGTCGGCATCGGCGAGCCGATCGAGGAAGGCAGCAGTCGCGACCGCTTCGATGACACCTACCGCTGGGAAATGCAGATCACAGAATACGATCCCCCGCGTGACCCGCCGCAGCTGACCAGTGAGCAGCTCGCGGCCGGCTACCAGCCGATGGAGTACGACCCGGACGCCCTGGGCCTGCATTTGTACCGTATCGACCTGGCCGTGCTGTGGGGCGAGCGCGACCAGGAGCGATCGCTCGATTTCACCACGGTGCGCGCCTACTCACCGGACCAGGCCGTGCTGTTCAATCCCGACGCCAGTGGCGCCGATCCGGCGGGCCAGTACGGCTACGGCGCCGGCCAGCGCGGCGGCAATGCCGGCGGCCAGCAACGGCCGGTCCGGCCGGGCCAGGCCACGCGCTGAATGCGATGGAGGGTGCAGTGATCATGAACGGTGCAGTCAATATCAAAGGCTCT
>CAZUZT010000012.1:23304-30114 GCA_964624575.1 uncultured Rhodanobacteraceae bacterium
GGCCCGGCCCGCGCCGCGCGCAGCCGCGGTTTCACCCTGGTCGAGATCGCCCTGGCGTTGATCCTGATCAGCCTGATCATGGCCATCGCCGTTGGCGGCATCCGCATGAGCCGGCAGGCGGCTGCCGAGGGCGAGCGCCGGGTCGAGGCCACCAATGCCATCCGCGTCACCCAGGAATTCCTGCGCCGGCAACTGGCGCGGGTGCTGCCGCTGGCCTATGACGTGGATACCGTCGCCGGCCAGAACATCGTCTTTGAAGGCGAGAGCAGGGCCATCAGCTTCGTCGCCCCGATGCCCGGTTACCTGAGCAATGGCGGGCCCTATGTCCAGCGGCTGGAGCTGCGCAACGGCGAGCTGCATTTCTACCACCGCATGCTGATCAGCGATGAGCAGGACGAAGGCGAACCGGTGGTGCTGATCGACCGTATCCGGGGCGGGCGTTTTGAATACCGCGGCATCGAGGACGATGGCCAACTGGGCGACTGGCGTCGCGACTGGGACGATGCCTCGCGCACGCCGATGATGGTGCGCCTGGACCTGGAATTCGACGATGCCAGCGGCCTGAGCTGGCCGCAGATGGAAGTGCCGCTGCTGATCGATGTCGGCGGCGTCAACAATGCCTATCGCTTCTTCGGCCCCAACGACGAGCAGGCCATCCCGCCACCGCCCGGCTCGCCGGAAGAGCGGCTGCGCCGGTTCCAGGAAACGATGGATCCGGGCGACGGCCAGATCAACCCCATCGTCGATTCCTTCCTCGGCGGCCGGCGCTCCGGGCGTTGAGGCGCCCGGCACCATGAGCGGCGCCTTCAATCACCGGCCTGGCCAACGGCAACCGGTTCCGCCGATGCGCGGCATCGCCCTGCTGTTCGTGCTCTGGGCCACCGCCTTGCTGACCTTGATCATCGGCGGCTATGTCCTGATCGCCCATGTCGAGCACCTGCAGGCGCGCAACCTGGCCGACACCACGCGTGCCCGGTATTACGCCGAGGCCGGCCTGCACCGGGCGGTGCTGGAAATGCGCATGCCCGATCCGGTCACCCGCTGGGTTGCCGATGGCCGCAACTACACTTTCCACCTGGACGACATCCCGATCGAGGTCTCGCTGACCGACGAGAGCGGCAAGCTGGACCTGAACATCGCCGACGAACACGCGCTGACCAATTTCCTGCGCGGCCGTGGCGCCGAGGAAGAAGAAGCCGTCGCCCTGGCCCACGCCATCATCGACTGGCGCGATGCCGACGACGAAGCGCAGCCGTATGGCGCCGAAAGCAGCGACTACCGTCGCGCCGGCTATCCCTACGGCGCCAAGAACGCCTATTTCGACACCGTCGCCGAGCTCCAGCAGGTGATGGGCATGAGCTACGAGCTGTACCGGAAACTTGAGCCGGCGGTCACGGTCTATGCCGGGCGCAATCAGCCCAACCCGGCCTATGCGCCTGCCGATGCCCTGCTGGCACTGCCCGACATGACCCCCGAGATGGCCGAAGAATTCGTAGAGCTGCGCCGTTCCATGCCCATTGGTGATCCCACCATGGCCGGCATGCTGACCCTGCCGGACGGCACCCCGGTGATGGCGGGCGGTGGCGGATTCACTTACAGTGTCCGGTCCAAAGCCACGTTGCCCAATGGCGCGTACGGGCTGCTGGAGGCCACCATCCGCATCGGCGGTGCGGCGGCCAACGGCCGCCCGTTCGTCATTTTGCGCTGGCGCGACAACGAAAACGGCTGATGTCCGCCCTCGATGCCCTCAAACCCGTCCTCGCCCAGTGGACGACGCGCTATCGACGCTCGCCCCTGCCGGCCTTCTTGGCCTGGTGGAAGGGTGAGCTGGTCGGCTTGCTGCCGGAAAAATGGCAGGCCTGGCTGCAGGACCGGCGCGAAGTCTGGCTGGCCAGCATCGACGGCCAGCAACTGGTGCTCCAGCGCCAGGGCGATCCCGGACCGATTGCCAGCTTCGACCTGGCCGGCGACACCGACAACCTGCGTGCCGAGCTGCAGCGCGTCATGGGCCGCGGGCCGACGCCTGACCGGCTCACCTTCCTGACCCTGCCGCAGTCCGAAGTCCTGCTGCGCCGGCTGCCCTTCCCGGCGGCCGTCGAGCAGAACCTGCGCCAAGTGCTGTCATTCGAGATGGACCGGCAAACCCCCTTCCGGGCCGAGCAGGTGCATTTTGACTACCACGCCGACCTGGATGACACCGGCCGGCAACTGCAGGTGGACCTGGCCCTGGTGCCGCGGCCGGTCCTGGACAGCCTGCTTGAGCGCGCCCGGGCCATCGGCCTGGAGCTGGACGGCGCGGATGTCCTGGCTGCCGGGGAACTGCCGCAGCGCCAGGGCTTCAATTTCCTGCCCGAACCGATGCGGGCCAGGCGCAGCAACCCGCAGCGCCGGCTGAACCTGATCCTGGCGGGCGCTTCGGTATTCCTGCTGTTCCTGGTCATGCAGCAATCGCTTGCCAATCGCGCGCAGTCGCTGGAAACCCTGCGCGAGCGGGTCGAGGACGCGCGCAGCCAGGCCCATGCCGTGGTCGCCCTGCGCGGCCAGCTGAACACCGCGGTGGAAGGTGCCGGTTACCTCAACGACAAAAAGCGCGATGCACCCTCGGTTTTGCGCGTGCTCGGCGACCTCAGCGCGCGCCTGCCCGACGACACCTGGCTGGAGCGCCTCACCTTCCGTCAGGGCAACGTGGAAATGGTCGGGCAAAGCGGCGAGGCGACCAAGCTGATCGCGCTGCTGCAGGACTCGGGCACCCTGGCCAGCCCGGCCTTTGCCGGGCAGATCTCGCCCGATGCCCGCACCCGCAAGGAGCGCTTCAACCTGAACGCACGCTACGACTTCCGGTCCGACGCGCCGTTGCTGCCGCAATCGCACCAGGCCGCCGAAGACGAAGCCGTACAGGCCAAGCTGGCTGCGCAGGAAACTGCAGCGGCCAACGGCCAGCCCGGCACCGCGGTCGACGGCGATGTCGATGGCGCCGCCAGCACCGACGATACCGCCGGCGCATCGGACAGTTCCGACCCGGCCACGGACGCCAACAACACTGACAACACTGATACCGGCAACGACGATCCCAACTCCGATCCAGGCTCCGATCCGAGCCCGGAAAACGAAAGCACCGATGACCAGGAGGGCGACGATGCGGATGCTGCCGGCACCAGGTAAAAGTCGCCCCTTGGCCCTGGTCCTGTTCGCCATCGTCGTGCTCACCGCCTATCTGCTGCTGGTGCACTGGTGGTTCGTCTCGCCGCACCTGGCAATGTCGGGCGAAATCGGCCAGATGAAGGAACAGCTGGGCCGATTCGAGGCCGCCATCGCCAGCCGGCCGCAGATCGAGGAGCGGCTGCAGGAAGTGCGTGCCTTCGAGGCCGCCAGCCCGTCGTTCCTGCCCGAAAATGATTTCGACGCGGCGGCCGCGGCGCTGTTCTCGCACCTGCGTACCTTGGTGACCGAACACGCCGAAGTGCCTGAGCGCTGCGAGGTCGCCAGCCACAACCCCAAGCGCTCCAATGCCGAGGAGCAGTACGAGCGGGTCACGATCAGCGTCCATCTGCGCTGCGATATCGATGATTTCGCCGAGGTGCTGCACGCCGTTGAAAGCGGCAAGCCCTTGCTGTTCGTCGATGAGCTCAACATCTTCCGCCAGGTGATCGGCGGCAACCGGCGCGGCCGTACGCCGGTGCGTGCGGCGGCCGAAGGCGGCGAGCCGCAGGCCTATCGGCTGGATATCCGCTTCGATCTGTACGGCTATCTGCGCATCCCCGGACCGGCGCGGGCGGGGCGGACATGACCGGCAGCCAGGCGCGCCAGCTCAGCCGTGTGCTGATGATCGCCCTCGGCGTCATGGCGGTGGTCTACGTCTTGCTGCTGGCTGGCCTGGGTCGCGGGGTGCCCGGCGTGGGCCGCACCCCGCCCGACCAGGTGCCGGCACTGGCACTCAGCGAAACCCAGGTCGAATTGCCCGGGCTTGAGGTCTACGACGATATCGCCGGCCGGCCGGTGTTCTCCGAAGACCGCCAGCCGGTGGTCAAGATGGAAGAATCCGCAGGCGATGGCGAACCGGAGCCAGAACCGGCGGCGCCGGCGGTGCCCCTGAACATCGCGCTCACCGGTATCATCCACACCCCGCAGATGCGGATCGCCTTGATGCGCGACAACGCCACCGGCACGGCCCTGAGCCTGCAGGAAGAGATGTTCCTGCCCGGTGACCAGGGCGGCTGGCAGGTGAAGCAGATCCAGCCGCTGCACGTGGTCTTCATGGATGGTGCCAACCAGACTGAAACCACCGTCGAGCTCGAACTGGGCAAGGCGTCGACCGCAGCGGCACCGCCGCCCCGGGCGCGGCCGCAACAGCGGCCCTCGCGGGCTTCCGAACAACCGACCGCACCTGCTGCCGCCAGCGGCGAGGATGAGGTTGCCCAGCGCGCGGCGGAGATCCGCCGCCGCATCGAAGAACGCCGCGCCCAGCTCCGACGTGAAGCTGGCCAGGCACAGTGACGATGACAACCATGCATAGACCCGCTCCCAAGTCCCTTTTCGTGGTTGTGGCCACACTCGTCTGGCTGGTCGGCTGCGCCAGCCAGCCGCCCAAGGCCCTGCCGCCACCGGCCGACGACTGGCACCGGCCGGACCGGGCCATGTCCTACGTTGGCGGCCCCGACACCAGCGCCGCTGGCAGTGCCGCCAGCCAGGGCGCTGATTCCGACGCCGCCGACGCCGAGGGCATCCGCCTGGAAGACGAGATCGACGAGGTCGACGACAACGAGATCCGTGAGGAAGTGATCCAGATCGGCAGCCGCGACCTGATCAACCGCCAGGCCGCCTCGCGGCCGTTGCCGGTGCCGCCGGTCGATGGCGATGTCAACTTCAACTTCCAGGATCAGCCGGTCCAGGCCGTGGTCCAGGCCATCATCGGCGTGTTCTTCGGCGAGAACTACATCATCGCACCGGGTGTCGGCGGCACCGTCACCTATGTCACGCAAAAGCCGATCAATGCCGAGCAGGCGATGGGCGTGCTGGAATACCTGCTGGCCCTGAACAACGCCAGCATCGTCTACAAGAACGGCCGCTACGAGATCCTGCCGGTGGCCTCGGCGGTGCCCGGCAACATCAGCCCGCGCATGGGCCCGATTCCCACCGGCCGCGGCTACCAAGTGCAGATCGTGCCGCTGACCTACATCGCGCCCAGCGAAATGCAGCGCCTGCTGACCCCGTTCGCCCGGCCCGAAGCCATCGTCAGCGCCGACAACTCGCGCTCCATCCTGGTGCTGGCCGGCACCCCGGAAGAGCTCAACAACTACCTGCGCACCATCGAGATCTTCGATGTCGACTGGCTCAAGGGCATGTCGATCGGCTTCTACCCGCTGGAGAACGCCGAAGTCAGCGAAGTCATGGTGGAAATGAACGCCCTGTTCATGGAAGACAACGGCTCGCCGCTGGCCGGCATGTTCCGCTTCCTGCCGGTTGAGCGCCTGGGCGGCGTCTTCGTCATCACCCAGAACCCCGAGTACCTGGAAGAGGCGCGTCGCTGGCTGCGCCGGCTGGACCGCAACAACGCTTCCCTGGCCGGCACCCAGCTGTATGTCTACGACGTCAAGAACGTCAAGGCCGCCGACCTGGCCGAATACCTGGGCGCCATCTTCACCGGCGGCGGTACACCGTCCGGCCAGCGCCGGGCGCCGCGCGCCGATGTCGCTCCGGGTCTGGAGGCGGTCGAGATCAGCAGCGACGGCCAGCAGCAGGGCCGGCGCCGGCAGGCCGGTGGCGGCGTGGTCTCCACCGGCGATGAGGACATCAGCTTCACCGCCGTTGAAGAGAACAACCAGTTGCTGATCCGCTCCAACCAGAGCCAGTACCAGGTGGTGATGGCGGCCATCCGCAAGCTCGACATCGTGCCGCTGCAGGTGCATGTGGAGATGCAGATCATCGAAGTGGCGCTCACCGATACCTTCGAGTTCGGCGTGCAGTGGTTCCTGGAAGGCCTGCTCGGCCAGGGTCTGGAGCCCAACCCGGATGTTGGCTGGCACCAGCCCGGCAACCGCCAGCGCTGGTCCTTCGGCGGTGGCGGCGGCACCCCGTACACGCCCTCGGATGCCAGCTTCTTCTACCGCTTCACCAACAACGAGCTGGATGTCGCCATCCGCGCGCTGCAGCGCGAGACCGAAACCCGCATCCTGTCGGCGCCCTCGCTGACCGTGCTCAACAACCAGGAAGCCAGCATCAACATCGGTGACCAGTTGCCGATCACCACCACCTACTTCAGTGGCTGGAACACCGGCGGCACCGGCGGCGCGCCGATGAACACCAGCAACATCCAGTACAAGGACACCGGCGTCATCCTGTCCGTGGTGCCGCGCGTCAACCCCGGCGGGCTGGTCTACATGGAGCTGTCCCAGGAGGTCAGCAAGGCCGGCGAGCGCGACCCCAACTCCAACAACTTCCCGATCAACACGCGCAAGGTGGAAACCCAGGTTGCCGTGCAGAGCGGCCAGACCGTGCTGCTGGGCGGCTTCATCTCCGAAGACAACACCCAGAGCGAGCAGGGCGTGCCCGGCTTGAGCAACATCCCCATCATCGGCCGCCTGTTCGGCACCACCAACAACGACAAGCGCCGCACCGAGCTGGTGGTGCTGATCACCCCGCGCGTGATCCAGAGCGAAATCGACGCCGCCGAACTCACCCGCGAATACCAGGAAAACTTCCGCCAGCTGCGCCCGCTCGACCTGCGCACCGGCCAGCCCTTCACCAACCAGCTGCCGGCCGGGCCCCTGCCCACCACCATCCCCGCCGGCAGCGCCGAACCCATGCCCCTGC
>CAZUZT010000013.1:0-24118 GCA_964624575.1 uncultured Rhodanobacteraceae bacterium
TCAACTGGGATCCGGTCGACCAGACCGTGCTCGCCAACGAGCAGGTCATCGACGGCAAGGGCTGGCGCTCCGGCGCAACGGTGGAAAAGCGCGAGATTCCGCAGTGGTTCCTGAAGATCACCGATTACGCCCAGGAGCTGCTGGACGGGCTGGACCGGCTGGATGGCTGGCCCGATGCGGTCAAGACCATGCAGCGCAACTGGATCGGCCGATCCGAAGGCCTGGAAATCGATTTCGCCATGGCGCCGGACAGCGGCACGGCCAATCCGGTCCGGGTCTTCACCACCCGCCCCGACACGCTGATGGGTGCCACCTACATCGCCGTCGCCGCCGGCCATCCACTGGCCAGCCAGGCTGCCGCCGGCAATGCGCCGGTGCGCGAGTTCATCGCCAGCTGCGAGCAGGGCGGGGTGGCCGCAGCTGAACTGCAGGCGCAGGAAAAGCGCGGCATCGACACCGGACTGAAGGTGCTGCACCCGGTCTCCGGTGAGCCGCTTCCGGTGTGGATCGCCAACTTCGTGCTGATGGGCTATGGCACCGGCGCGGTGATGTGCGTGCCCGGCCATGACGAGCGCGACTTCGAGTTCGCCCAGGGCCATGGCCTGCCGATCCGTCAGGTGATCGCCATCGACGGCGAGCAGTACGACGCCTCACGCTGGCAGGACTGGTATGCCGACAAGCAGCACCCGAAGCTGCGCGTGGTCAACTCCGGCCAGCTCGACGGCCTCAATCACCACGATGCCTTCCAGGCCATCGCCGCCATCCTTGGCGACCAGGCGCAGCGCAAGGTCAATTTCCGCCTGCGCGACTGGGGCGTGAGCCGGCAGCGCTACTGGGGTTGTCCGATCCCGATGATCCACTGTGGCCAGTGCGGTGCCGTACCGGTGCCCGATGACCAGCTGCCGGTGGTGTTGCCCGAAGATGTCGAGTTCTCCGGTGTCACCTCGCCAATCAAGGCCGACCCGGAATGGCGCAAGACCACGTGCCCGACCTGCGGTGGCGATGCCGAGCGCGAAACCGACACCTTCGATACCTTCATGGAATCCAGCTGGTACTACGCCCGCTACACCAGTCCCGGTGCCGATGACATCGTTGACGAACGCGCCCGGTACTGGCTGCCGGTGGACCAGTACATTGGCGGTATCGAGCACGCCATCCTGCATCTGTTGTACTTCCGATTCTTCCACAAGCTGCTGCGTGACCTGGGCCATGTCGACAGCGATGAACCCGCCCGCCACCTGCTGTGCCAGGGCATGGTTATCGCCGAAACGTTTTACCGCGAACTGCCCGATGGCGGCCGGGACTGGATCAATCCGGCCGATGTCACCGTGCACCGCGACGAACGCGGCCGCATCGATGGTGCCGTGCTCAACGCCGACGGCCAGCCGGTCTTGATCGGACCGGTCGAGAAGATGTCCAAATCCAAGAACAACGGCGTTGATCCCAAGGACATGGTGCAGGCCTACGGCGCCGACACCATGCGTCTGTTCTCGATGTTCGCCGCGCCGCCGGACCAGTCACTGGAATGGAGCGAGGCCGGTGTCGAGGGCATGTCGCGCTTTCTGCGCCGGCTGTGGAACCTGGTGCAGCAGCACACCGCTGCTGGCGCGACCGGGCCGCTGGATGCCGGCTCGCTGGATGCCGGACAGAAGGCGCTGCGCCGCAAGCTGCACGAAACCATCGCCAAGGTCAGTGATGATTACGGTCGCCGGATGGCGTTCAATACCGCCATCGCCGCGGTGATGGAACTGGTCAATGTCATTGCCCGCTTTGATGACGCGAGCGACCAGGGCCGCGCCCTGCGCCAGGAAGCCTGGCAAACCGTGGTGCTGCTGCTGAACCCGATCGCGCCCCATGTCTGTCACGCCCTGTGGCAGTTATTGGGCGGCAGTGAAACGCTGCTTGAGGATCAGCCGTTCCCGAAGGCCGATGCGCAGGCCCTGGTCCGCGACAGCCTGACCCTGGCGGTACAGGTCAACGGCAAGCTGCGCGCCACCATCGCCGTGTCGGCCGATGCCGACCGTGACGCCATCCAGCAGCAGGCGCTGGCCGAGCCGGCGGTACAGGCGCACATGGCCGGCGCCGAGCCGAAGAAGGTCATCGTCGTGCCTGGGCGCATCGTCAATATCGTGGTCTGAGGGCGGCGGCCAGGGTTCGGCCCGGCTGCCTGGCGTGTGGGCGGCCAGCCCCGATGCGGTGTCTTGGGTGCGCTGCTGCCTTGACCCGGAGCCGTCAGCGCTGCGTCGCTGCGCTCAGTCGCGGCAGATGCGGCTGCCGGTGCTGACCGGGCAGCGCTCGGCATCTTCGGCGAGATTGAAATCGAAGATCTGGCGGTAGCTGTCGCCATGACTGTCGTTGGCGAACTGCCAGCGGTTCAAAGCCGCGATCGCGGCATTTTCGAAGCGTCCGGCCGGCGTCGCCGTGACCACCTGGACATCCACAGCCCGGCCCTGGTTGTCGACCCGGTAGGCAAGCTCGACGCTGCCTTCGGTGCCGGCGCGGCGGGCAGCACGTGGATAGCTGGGGTGGACCATGTGCAGCAGCGTCGGAGCGCGGCGGGCACCTGGGCGGGCGTCGGTGTCCGTTGCCGGGATGGCGTCGGCGGTCATCACCGCTTCAACGTTGGCCGATGATGCCATCGCCGTGGTGCCGGCGAGCGTCCCGGAGCCGGCGTCTGCCGGCACCGTGACGGCAGGATTTTGCACCGCATCGTGCGCGGCCAGCGCCGTTGGGTTGGCCGGAGCACGTGTACTGGACAGGGTGCCGGCCGGATTGGCAGCGGCCGTTGCTGCTGCTTCGGCCGGCAGCGGTTCGGCATCGCCAGGCGGTGCTGACCGGCCTGGCGTGGCCGGTACGGGCGGCAGGTCCGCCAGAGCGGAGAGCGACGTCCTGGGCAGCTCCGGCCGGTTGATCAGCAGGGCCGGTGCCAGCACCTGGGTGACGACCTGCAGCTGCGGCCGCAAAGTCACCACCTGGTTGTCAACCGCCAGGCGCTGCAGCAGCGGCAGCGACAGGGCGATCACCGTCAGTGCCAGCCACAGCGGGCCGTGGTTGCCGCGGCGGCGGAGCCGCGGTGTTTCCAGCTGTGCAAGGGCCAGGATGTGGTGCACCCGCGAGGTCAGCTCGCCGCCGCTGGCCGTGAGCAGGGCCGCGGGCGCCGGATGCTGGTGGACGGCCACGGCACTGATCGCCCGGGCGTAATTGATCGGTTTGGCCGGGCTGGCGATCACCAGCTCATCGCACAGGATCTCGCGCTGGCGCTCCAGCTCGCGGCACAGCCAGTGCACCAGCGGGTGGAAATAGAGCAGGGTGCGGGCAACGATGGCGACGGCATTGCTGATCGCATCCAGCCGGCGGACATGGGCCAGCTCATGCATGATCAGGGTTTCGATCTGTTCGGCCGGAAGTTTCAGCAGCAGCGCCACCGGCATCAGGATCACCGGCCGCAACATGCCGTAGACGCCGGGTACCTGGTAACTGCCGGTCAGGCGCAGGCGCACCCGGCGGCGCAGGCCGATGCGCGCCAGCTCGCGCTCCAGGATTGCGGTCAAGGCCTGCGGCGCCGGCAGGCTGTCGCGGATAACCCGGCGCAAGGTCCGCCAATCAGCGAACAGGCGCATGGCGATGGCGCACACGCCCAGCAGCCAGATCGCAGCGAGCAGGGCCAGCCCCGGATCGTGGCCGGCCGGGGCCGCGGCGACGGGCACGCCGACATCGGAAAAGGCGGCCATCGCGCCGCTTCCGGTGGGCGCTGCAGGTGCCAGTCCGGCGCTGGCCAGCCACAGGCGGTGGAAGGTCCATGCCGGGATCAGCAGGCAGGCGAGCAACCCGGCCAGGGCGGTGCCGTGGCGGGCACGGGGCGCAGGCAGCAGCTGGCGGGCAGCGGCGCAGGCCAGTCCGATCGCCAATCCCTGCCAGAGAAAATGGAGCAGGGTCCAGCCCAGGACCGTGCCGATGTCATAGACGGGGCCTGGCAACTGCATGCTCAATCCTTGTCGTTCGCCTTGTCATCGGCAGTGCCCGGGTCGGGCGTGCTGTCGTCGCTGCTGCTGCCTTCGTGCTCGATGCGGTCGAGCAGGGCGCGGATGTCGGCCAGTTCACCGGCGGTGGCCGGCGGCGCCGAGCCCAGCGCATGCAGGACCAGCTGCGAACTGGAGCCCTTGAACACGCGCCGCAACACATCGGAAACAAAATGCGCCTGGGTGGCGTCCTGGCTGACCGCCGCCTGGAAGGTGTGTGCGCGCTGCGATGCGTCGCGCTCGACCAGTCCCTTGCCGAACATGATCTGCAGCAGCTTCAGGGTAGTGGTGTAACTGGCCTGGTCGCGATACAGCACCTGGTGGATTTCACGCACGGTGGAACGGCCGCGTGCCCACAGGATGTGCAGGATGGCCAGTTCGGCTTCAGTGGGTTTGGGGGTTGGGCGTTGGATCATGGCGGGCCTTTGGTTTGCATGCTACGACGATGATCGTAAATGTCAATCGGAAGGGGTGGTCTGGAGGTTGGCAGCCAGGATGGCGGTGCCGGCCCGGCTCTGGTTGGGACGTTCCAGGACACCGGAAATCCAGCCGCCGACGGCGGCCAGCGCCGCCAGGTCGATGCCGGTATCCAGACCCAGGCCATGCAGCATGTAGACCACATCCTCGCTGGCGACATTGCCGGTGGCGCCGCGGGCATAGGGGCAGCCACCCAGACCGGCGACGGAACTGTCGATCACCCGCACGCCCAGTTCCAGGCAGGCCAGGATGTTGGCCAGCGCCTGGCCGAAGGTGTCATGGAAATGCACGGCCAGGGCCGTCATCGGTATCGACTGGCTGACCGCGCCGAGCATCTGCGCAGCACGGCGCGGCGTGCCGACGCCGATCGTGTCTCCCAGGGAAATCTCGTAACAGCCGGCCTGGTGCAGGGCGCTGGCGACGCGGACGACATCGGCCACCGGCACCTCGCCCTGGTAGGGGCAGCCCAGTACCGTGGACACGTAGCCGCGCACGCGCACGCCGCGCTCGTGGGCCAGCGCCAGTACCGGTTCGAAGCGCTGCAGGGATTCCTCGATGCCGGCATTGGTGTTGCGCCGGCTGAAGGCTTCGGAAGCCGCGGCGAACACCGCCACCTCATCGGCACCGGCGGCCAGGGCGTTCTCCAGCCCTTTCAGATTGGGCACCAGCACCGGATAGCGCAGGCCGGGTTGGCGGCGCAGGCCGGCCATGACCTGCGCGCCATCGGCCAATTGCGGCACCCATTTCGGGCTGACGAAACTGGTCGCCTCGACCGTGCCCAGGCCGGTCGCCGCCAGCTTCTCGATCAGCTCGATCTTGACTGCCGTGGGAATGATCTGCTTCTCGTTCTGCAGGCCATCGCGCGGGCCGACTTCGACGAGGTGAACGGAGTCTGGAGTCATGGGGCAATCAACGTTTGACAGGTGCGCCGGGCCGGACTGACGGCGCGCCCGACGCAGAGGTGGAAGGATCGCGCATGCTACCGCGGATAGCCTACGGCAGGCCGGAGCGCGGGCTTCGGTGCGAGTGCGCCAGCCGCTGATCCGGCACCGGTGCCGCCGGCATCAAGGGGGCGCGAGATGACCGCCCCGGCCGGACCCGCCGATGATGCCGGTACGCTAACATCGGCGGCTATGTCGATAACCCTGCCTACCTGGTTGACCCTGCTGCGCATCTTGCTGGTGCCGGTACTGGTGATCTGTTTCTACTCGCCGATGGCAGGCACCAATGTCATTGCCGCGATGCTGTTCGTGGTCATCGCACTGACCGACTGGCTGGACGGCTGGCTGGCGCGTCGTTACGGCATGACCTCCGCCTTCGGTGCCTTCCTGGACCCGGTGGCCGACAAGCTCACCGTCACCGTGGTGCTGTTCGTCATCGTGCAGCAGGATCCCAGCGTGCTGATGGCGATGCTGGCGGCGGTCATCGTCGGCCGCGAGATCTCGATCAGCGCCCTGCGCGAATGGATGGCCACGATCGGCCAGTCAACCCGGGTCCGCGTGGCCTGGATCGGCAAGATCAAGACCATCGCCCAGATGGTGGCGCTGACCTTGCTGCTGTACCGGCACGATTTCCTCGGCCTGCCGATCTACACCCTGGGCCGCTGGCTGCTGGTGGCGGCGGCGGTGCTGACGCTGTGGTCGGGCTTTGCCTATGTCCGGGCGGCCTGGCCGCACATGCAGGACCACTCGCGGCGCACGCCCTAGGCTCCTAAGCAGGCGTTTTAACGACAGGATCGGTTTATCTCAGGGCTTTTGTGGCCCCACACGCCATGCCGGTCCGGCCCGGCCCGCGCCCGGCCAAGCCATCAGCCGTCGTCGAACAGTGCCAGGTGCGGTGGCTGCCAGTGCAGCCCGACCTGGCCGCCCACCTGGATCGGCACATGGCTGGACCACAGCGCCGGCACCCGCTGGCCATCGGCCAGTGACAGGTTCACCAGCATCTGCGCTCCCCGGAATTCGACCGCCTCGACGCGGCCGCGCAGGCGGCTGTCCGGATCCGGCAACAGGTCATCGGGCCGGACCAGCAGGCGCGCCCGGTCAGCCCCGATGAAACCGTCGATGAGGCTTGCCGGCACCGGCCCCAGGGCGCTGTGCCAGCCATCGCCGCGGCGCTCTGCCCGGATCAACGCACCTTCGCCGACAAACCCGGCGACATAAGGGCTGGCCGGCTGGTGGTACACCTGCCAGGGGGTGTCGTACTGCTCGATCAGGCCCTGGCGCATCACGGCCACCCGGTCGGCGAAGGCCATCGCTTCTTCCTGGTCGTGGGTGACCAGGATCGCCGTGCTGCCCAGTTGCTTGAGCAGATCGCGCAATTGCGCGCGCAGCTGCTTGCGCAGACCGGCATCCAGGCTGGAGAAGGGTTCGTCCAGCAGCAGCAGGGCCGGTTCGGGCGCCAGCGAACGTGCAATCGCCACCCGCTGTTGCTGGCCACCGGAAAGTTCATGCGGATACCGCCCCTGCAGGCCTTCCAGGTGCAGGCGGGCGATCAGGTCGGCGACCCGGGTGCGCTTGTGCTGACGGTCCTTGCCGGGCAGGCCGAAGGCGATATTGGCGGCCACATCCAGGTGCGGAAACAGGGCCAGGTCCTGGAATACCAGGCCGATGCCGCGTTTTTCCGGGGCCACCGAGTGGCCATTGCCGCTGAGCATCCTGCCGGCCAGGGCGATGGTGCCGGCGTCGATCGGCTGCAGCCCGGCGATCGCCCGCAACAGGGTGGTCTTGCCGCAGCCGCTGGGGCCCAGCAGGCAACCCAGTTCGCCCCGGGCCAGGGCCAGGTCAACCCCGCCCAGGGCCGGGTGGTCGCCCAGCCGGACGTGGACATTGCGCACCTGCAGGTGCGCGTCGCGGGCCGGTGCCGAATCGTGGCTCGCCGCGATCATGTTCATGCCAGCCGGCTGGCGACGACCGGCCAGTCGACCAGCGGCCAGAAGGCGTCCAGCCAGGCCTCGCGGCGGCCGGGATGGTCGATGTAATAGGCGTGTTCCCAGACATCGCAGGCCAGCAGCGGCGTGTCGGTGCCGGTCAGGGGGTTGCCGGCGTTGCGGGTGGCGACCAGCGCCAGCGGGCCATGACGGCGTTGCACCAGCCAGATCCAGCCCGAACCGGGCAGCGCCAGGGCCAGGGAATTGAACTGCTCGCGCAGCCCGTCGATGCTGCCGAATGTGTCATCGATCGCCGTGGCCAGCGAACCAGGCTCCGGAGCGTTGGCGCCGGTCTCAACCGGCGGCCGCAGGCAGCTCCAGAAAAATTCGTGGTTCCACACTTCCGCGGCGAGTTCGTACAGCGTGCCGCTGGCCTGGCGGACAATATCGGGCAGCGGCATGGTCTGGAACCGGGTGTCCGCTACCTGCCTGTTCAGTGCTTCAACCAGGGCCAGGTGCTGCTGGCGATGAGCGGCCAGCGCCGGGGCCGACAGCTGGGGTTCCAGGGCGTCGTGGGCATGGGGCAGTGCCGGGGTTTGGTGGTTCATTCGCTAACAGTGTCTGGGGCGCAGGACCGGGCAGGCGGCGCGGTTTTCAGCAGCGGCCGGCAAGTCTAACAAGGAGCCTGTCGGGCGTGCCGGCGCGTCACGAGGACGCGCCGATGCCGCAACCGGCGGCTGGCGGCGCTGCCATTGCAAAGCAACGGAGCCGTCCCCATAGTGTCGGCCTGTTCAGCTATCGCCCTACGAGGTCCCTGTCTATGGATATTCTTGACCGCATCAAACAGACGGTTGAAGGCCAGCCCATCGTGTTGTTCATGAAGGGTACGCCGCAGTTCCCGATGTGCGGTTTCTCCAGCCGCACCGCCCAGGTGTTGCAGGCCGTGGGTGCCCAGTACCACTCGGTGAACGTGCTCGAGGACCCGGAAGTGCGCGCCAACCTGCCACGTTTTTCCAATTGGCCGACCTTCCCGCAGCTGTTCATCAATGGCGAGCTGATCGGTGGCTGCGACATCACCATTGAACTGTACGAAAAGGGTGAGTTGCAGCAGCTGGTGGCCGAGGCCGGAAGCGCTTGACGACACCGCATTTGCCGGACGTTGACTGTCCGGCCGACTGGCCCGGCCCCGAAGCGCCGGCGCTGGCCGGCCGGGTGATCCTGGTGGCCGGCGCCAGTGGCGGCCTGGGCGGAGAGTTCGCCCTGCAGGCGGCCCGCGCCGGTGCCGAGGTGGTGCTGCTGGGCCGTCGCGTCACCGCGCTGGAGCGGGTCTACGACCAGATCGAGGCCGAAGGTGGCCGCGCGGCGCTGTACCCGTTCAATCTGGCCGGCGCCAATCCCGAGGAATTCCAGCAGCTGGCCGAGACCCTGGCCAGCCAGTGTGGCGGCCTGCACGGCCTGGTCGTGGCCAGCGCCCATCACCCGGGCCTGGGCAGCATCGCCAATGCCGAGCCCAGCGACTGGCTGCTCGGCCTGCACGTGAACCTGAGCGCGCCGTTCCTGCTGGTGCGCACCTGCCTGCCGCTGCTGCAGCAGCAGGATGACGCCTCGATTGTCTTCACCATCAACGGGCCGGATAGCTGCCGCAGCGCCTACTGGGGCGCCTATGGCGTGGCCCAGGCCGGTCTGTCGCAATTTGCTGCGATCCTGGCCGACGAACTGGACAACACCCCGGTCCGCGTCCACGGCTTCGATCCCGGACCGATGCGCACCTCCCTGCGCCAGCGGGTCTGGTTCACCGAGGATCCGGTCACGGTACCGACGCCCGAACGCGCCGCCCAGGTGCTTACCGGGCTGGCCGGTGCCCAGGGCAAGCGATTCGATGGCCAACTGCTACGGTTGACCGGCGGCTGATCGGGCCGCCCTTCCGGATTCCCGAGCATGGATACCCTCTCCGCCGCCGTCCTGCTGTTCCTGATCATGGATCCGGTCGGCAACCTGCCGATCTTCCTGGGCCTGTTGCGACCGCTGGAACCGCGCCGGCGCCTGTTCGTGTTGGCGCGCGAACTGGTCATCGCCCTGGGGGTGCTGTTCGGCGTCCTGTTGGCCGGCCAATCGGTGTTGTCGGCGCTGCAGCTGCGCCAGGAATCGATCAGCATCGCCGGCGGCATCGTCCTGTTCCTGATCGGTGTGAAAATGATCTTTCCGCCGCCGGAGGGCATGTTCGGCGAGATTCCCGATGGCGAGCCGCTGATCGTGCCGATGGCGGTACCGCTGATCGCCGGCCCCTCGACCATGGCGGCGCTGCTGCTGCTGGCCAACCAGAGCCCGGAACGCACCATCGACTGGAGCATCGCCCTGTTCGGTGCCTGGCTGGCGACGGCCGCCATCCTGTTCTCGGGCACATGGCTGTACCGACTGCTCGGGCCGCGCGCACTGAGCGCGATGGAGCGGTTGATGGGAATGATTCTGGTGGCCCTGTCGGTGCAGATGGTGCTCGACGGCGTCGCCACCTATTTGTCCGTTGCCGCCGGCTGAGCCACGGCCGGCATCAGGCCTTCTCCTTGCCATGCGCATCCTGTTGGCAGCCATCGGACAGAAAATGCCGGCCTGGGTGACCACGGCCTGGCAGGATTATTCCGGCCGCCTGCCGCCGCACCTGGCCCTGGAACTGGCCGAACGGCCGGTTTCACCCTGGGCCGGCCGCGGCGACGCCGCCCGGGGCATGCGTGAGGAAGCCGCCGCCTTGCGCGCAGCCATCCCGGACACGGCCTGGCGGGTTGCGCTGGATGAACGCGGGCAGTCATGGACCACGCGCAAGCTCAGCCAGCGCCTGGAACACTGGCAGACCCTGGGCCGGCCGGTGGCACTGCTGATCGGCGGCCCGGACGGCTTGGATCCGGAACTGCGGGCCAGCGCCGACCAGCACTGGTCATTGTCGCCCCTGACCCTGCCGCACCCGATGGTGCGGGTGATCGTCGCCGAACAGCTCTACCGCGCCTGGAGCTTGCTGGCCAACCACCCCTACCATCGCGCCTGAATGGCCGTTGCCGGGTCACATCGCGCATCCGCATTGGCCGGCAATGGCGTTGACCTGCCCCGTGCTGCGGTTGGATGACGGCCATCCCGGCCACTGATGGCAGCAGCCCCGGAGGCCCGTATTGGCCGGCAGGCGATCCCGAACCGGAGGAAACCGCTGATCGGTATCCATAGCGTGCATGACGGAGAAAAAGCTGGCATACTTGCCCGTCTTTTTCCGCCCACATTTTCCGATTTTTGGTGAACGCCATGAACCTGATCCAGCAATTCGAAGCCGAGCAGATGCACCGTCAGCTGCCGGATTTCGCCCCCGGCGACACCGTGGTTGTCAACGTCAAGGTCAAGGAAGGCAATCGCGAGCGCGTCCAGGCCTATGAAGGCGTGGTCATCGCCAAGCGCAGCCGTGGCCTGAACTCGGCATTCACGGTGCGCAAGATGTCCCACGGCACCGGTGTCGAGCGCGTGTTCCAGAGCCACAGCCCGACCATCGATTCGGTCCAGATCAAGCGTCGCGGCAAGGTCCGCAGCGCCAAGCTGTATTACCTGCGCGGTCTGGAAGGCAAGAAGGCCCGTATCCAGGAGAACCTGGCTGCCGCGGCAAAGGACGCCGCCAAGCGCGACCAGGCCAAGCGCGATGCCAAGAAGGTACAGGCCGAGCAGGCTGCCGCTCCGGCCAAGCCGGCAGACGCTGCCGCCAGCGACGCCTGATCCGGCGCGCAATTGTTTGCCGACGAAGGCCGCCTCCGGGCGGCCTTCGTCGTGTCCGGCCCGAGAACGGCACCCGGCCGGCCAACCATTCTCGGCGTGATGGACAAATCCATGCCGGCAGCCCACTGTGGTGCTTGGATCTGGATACCGGGTGCCGCCAGTTCCATCCGCGCCGTCGCGGCGTTCGCAACCGCATGCCGGCAGATGGCCGCGGCGGCTTCAACGGGGCACCAACACCGTCCACATTCACCGGCCCGCAGTTGCGGGGCGGACTCATCAGTTACCAAGGAGCCAAGCGCATGGAACGATTGCTGATCTGGATTTGCATGGGCGCCCTGGTTGCCTGCAGCGAGCCGGCGCCGTCCGGGGCAGGGCAGGGCATCGCTCCCGACAGCCCGTCGTCGCCCGCAGCAGAACCGCCGCCGGCATCGGCGCCCGAAGCCGGCGCCAGCGAAACCGTCGCGCCGCAGACCGGCGACATGGCTGGTGAGGTTGCGGCCGGCGAGCCGGATCAAGACCAGGCCGATACCTATGTCGGCACCGGCAATGAGCCTGGCTGGCGTGTCGACATCGGCGCCGACCGGATCGCCCTGTCCCTGGACTATGGCGACCGTCAACTCGCCGGGCCATTGCCCGCCGTGGAGGAACCGTCCGATGGCGGCCGCCGCTACCAGGCCGAACTGGACGGATCAGCGATCCAGGTCGATATCCAGCCCGGCCCCTGCCAGGACGACATGAGCGGCATGCCCCGGCCTGATCGCGTGCGATTGCAGGTGGACGATCGGATACTGCATGGATGCGGCGGAGACCCCCGCGACCTGTTCACCGGCGATGAGTGGCGGATCGTGGCGCTGGATGGTCAGGACATTCCCGACCAGCAGCACGGCAGCCTGCAGTTCGACCGCGCCGAGCGGGTCTCCGGGCGCGCCTTCTGCAACCGCTTCAGTGCCAGCTACGCGCTGACCGGCGAGAGCCTGACGATCGGTCCGGCGGCCGCCACCAAGATGGCCTGCGAGGCGGACGCCATGGCCCTGGAACAGCGCCTGCTGGCATTGCTGGACCAGGTGACGGGATTCACCATCGAGGATGGACACTTGGCCTTGCACACCGCCACCGGCATCGCACTGATGGCGCGGCGCTGAGGTGAATTACCGGCACGGTTTCCACGCCGGCAATCACGGCGATGTGCTCAAGCATGTGGTGCTGGTCGAGCTGCTGCGCCTGATGACCGTGAAGCCGGCGGCGCTGGCCTATCTGGACAGCCACGCCGGTGCCGGCCGCTATTCCCTGGACAGCGAGCAGGCCGGGCGCACCGGCGAATGGCAGGCCGGCATCGGGCGCCTGCCCGGTTTTGCTGTGGCGCCAGCACAGGGGGAGCGCCTGGCCGAAGCCGTGCCCGATGCGGTCGCCCGTTACCTGGCACTGGTCCAGGCCGCCAACAAGGGCACGCACGGGCGCACCTATCCCGGCTCGCCGGCACTGGCGGCAGCGCTGTTGCGGGAACAGGACCGCCTGCGCCTGTGCGAACTGCAGCCGGAGGTGGCCAGAACCCTGCAACGCAGCCTGGCCGCCCGTGACCGCCGGATCCAGCTACTGCAGGTCGACGGCTATCAGCACGCTCTCAAGGCGCTGCTGCCACCACCGGAGCGGCGTGGCCTGATCCTGATCGATCCGCCCTATGAAAGCCGCGAGGAATTCGCCCTCATCATCGCCGCACTGAAGGCGGCACTGGTGCGCTTTGCCACCGGCGTCTATGCCCTGTGGTATCCGATCAAGCATGCCAGCGGCGTGGCGCCTCTGCTGCGCAAGCTGGCCGCGCTGCCGGTGCAGTCGGCGCTGGTGGTGGAACTGTGGCCGCGCGCCTGCGACTCGCCGCTGCGCATGAACGGCAGCGGCATGGCCATCCTCAATCCGCCATGGGGCTTTGCCCAGGGTGCCGGTCAGTGGCTTGACTGGCTGGCGCGGCGGCTGGCTTCCGGGCGCGGCGCTGGCTCACGGCTGCACTGGCTCAAGCGCGAGCGCTGAAGGTCCAGCCGGCGCGCTGCAGGCCCTTTGATGCCGAGGTCACCTCCACCTGGAGCCGCTGCGGGTGGATTGGCTACTGCCCGTTCGACGATGTGTTGCCTATCATGGCCGGATGAAGATCGATCCCGACCGCCTGCGCCAACTGCGCGAACAGCGCGCCTGGTCGCAAGATCAGCTGGCCGAAGTGGCCGCGCTGAGCGTGCGCACGGTGCAGCGGGCCGAATCGGGCAGCGCCGCATCGCCGGAAACGCGCATGGCGCTGGCGGCGGCGCTGGAAGTGGGTCCGACCGAGTTGTGCGCGCCCGTCGGCTCGCAGGCCGGTGCAGCGGGGGCGCAACCCGGGCGAGGGGAGCAGGGTGATGAAGAGCGGGCGTTCCGGTCCGTGGTGGTCACGCTGGGTCTGGTGATCGTGTTCGTCCTGCTGCTGCTGTTCGGCTACATGTTCGGGCGCGATATCGCCCTCAAGGACAATCGCCAGGACTGCATCGCGCAGGGGCGCACCGACTGCCGGTGATTCCGCAAGTTGGCTGGCACTACGTAACTGTCTGATCTCAATGGGGTGTCGGGTAGATGTCGGGGCGTGTCGGGTTGGCGGCATGGTCCGGGCCGGCATCGCGGCACAGACTGCCGGCTCCTTCACCAGGCACGGAGCCCGACATGAACGACGAAGTCCCGATCGATCTCCGCCAGATGGAAAGTCTGCTCAAGTCGCGCGGCTGGACCCGCGACCACCTGGTCGAAGAAGCCGGTATCCACGACGATGACCTGGAGTGGGCCGAAGCGAGAGGCAAAGCGCCAGCGGCCCTGGCCATCGCCCTGGCGAATACGCTGGAGATCGCCCCTGCGATGCTTGATGGCGACTCGCCGCAGGCGCTGGCGGGACGCCGGAGGGGCTGGAGCCGGGTCGCGATCGGCCTGGGCATCGTGCTGGCCTTGTCGCTGCTGTTCGGTTACCGGGCCGGCTCCGACCTGGCCATGCGCGACAACTACCGGGACTGCATCGCCGCCGGTGGCGTGGACTGTCAGCGGCGCTGAGCCGCGGCCCGGGCCAACACTCGTTGACGTTGACGGCCCGTCCGCGGTGCAGTTCCGGGGCGCGCCGCCATGGTGGTCGACGCCGGCCGCGTTCATGCTGTTCACCAGTGGCGTTGGCCCTTGGCCGGACGCTGGCGCATCGCGATCGCCTGCGCCCCAGACGCCGCCACGAATGGCAGCTGGTCGAGCACAAGCGCGAGGTGACTGGGCAGACTGGGCAGGCATTGCTAGCCAGGGCCCGCTTCCTGGCCACGCCGCTGGCCGCTGAAATCCCGGCCGGCGCGCTCCCGGCTGCCCTGGACCAGACGACCGGCCCGAGCCCGCTGCCACAGCTACAGGGCCCGGGCGATGAACAGAACGTTGGCGCCGGCCAGCGACGCCACACACCTTGGCAGCAGCATGCCCGGACCGGTAAACTTGCGCGCTTCAGGCAGCATCGGTGGGGCGGTAGCTCAGCTGGGAGAGCGTCGCGTTCGCAACGCGAAGGTCGGGAGTTCGATCCTCCTCCGCTCCACCAATTGTCGTTCAAAGAACAATAAATTTAGACCCGGATACGATTGTTTGCAGCGCTCGAGCTCTCAGCGCTTGCGATGTGGTGGCGCGAGGAGTTCGGATCGGCCGATCGTGGTGCGGGCCGGTTCGGGCGGCTCCGGATCGGAGAAGCCCGCGGCCGTGATTGCAGCATCCAATCCCTTGAAGGTCATCGCCCGCTTGGGATCGCGCAGTGACGACATCCCGTCGTTCCATGCGTGCACCATCTGCTTGGCAACCAGGCGCCAGCGTGGCTCGTTGCTGGCCGCCTCGATCAGTTCCATGCCCACTTCCACGGCCGATTCGCACAGCCGTTCGACCATCTCGGCATAGTCTCGGGGTGCGATGCCCAGCCGTGTATTGAAGAACCGCTCCAGGGTTTTGCCGATCGCCCATGCCTGGCGCCCAGCGATGGGCAGACCTGGCGGATTGCCGGCATAGCGCGGGTAGGCTTGTGTCGTCACGATGTCATAGGCAGGCGTGTAACCCACATCGGCAAGCGTGGTGTAGTACAGCGCGATGTTCTTGGCATGGCAGTCGGCGTTGCGCACGATGTAATTGGTCAGCAGTTGCCAGCCGAATTGCCACAATTGTGAGCGCACTTGGGCCGCGGGCAGGTAGACCCGCGTTGCGTTCAACACTTTCTCGGTGGTGGTCGCGTACTTCTCGTGCGGTGGCAATCCCAGCAGGGCGCAGGCGTCTTCGAACCCGTGGGTCGAAACGCCGTGCTCATCGACATCGAAACGCTCGACCACCAATACCCGGCCATCGTCGGACATGCGGGTCTTGGCAACTGGTACGACACCAAGCCGTTCCAGCACGCGCATGCTGTGGAACTCATTGAAGCCGAGATAGGACGTGTTGTCGTCCGAACCTTTGATGATGTGGCGGCTGGTGCGCAACGTGGACTTGGCCAGCGGACCGACCGCGTCGGCTGGGGCGACTCGCGGTGCGATGAACTTGGGCACCATGCCCGAGATCGAGGCACGCGCGTATCGGCGCACCAATGACTTGAAATGATCGGCCGTGTTGTCCGCCCGCAGCAGGCCTTCAATCTGCAGCGGCTCCAACTCCGCGCCAGGCTTGCCGCCTTCGGGCGTCACCGTGACGCGACCAATGCCCATGCCGCCGACCACGGCCAACAAGGAGAGGTCGGTGCCGTCGAGCAAGGGGCCGAACTCTTCGCGGATGATGCCGAGCAAATAGCCTTCGGGCAGGTTTTGACGGAAGAAGGGATGCAGGTCGCGCGGCCAGCGCCAAGGTTCATCGCGCACGGGCATGGTCAGACTGACAAAATCGGCCGGATCGGCGCCTGGCAGGTATTTCAGGACATATTCGTCGCGTTCGCGGTAGAGCTGGGCGGTGGATTTGCCCCGCACCTGCACGTCGAGTCTCATGGTGCGTCATCCCTGCGTTGTTCGACCAGAATGTCTTCGAGCGTGCGGACATGGCCGGGCTTCACCAGCTTCAGGTCGTAGCCGGCGGCTTCGAGCAGGCGGACGAGGATGGACACACTCATGTCACCCTTGGCCAGGGTTTCCATCCGGGCCACGGTGGTGCGTGCGACGCCGGCACGCCGGGCCAGCTCTTCCTGGCTCAGGCCGGCCTCCCGACGGGCGTTCCTGAGCATCTGTGAGATATCGTAGAGCGACGTCAATGTGTCCGGCCGGCTACATAAAAGGTCAAATCGATCGTTAATGTAGCCTGCGGGATACATTCTGGCAAGGTCAGACAATCAGTCCTGACCATCCGGCATCCGCATGATGTTGCCGGGGCTTTCCGGCTTGCAGCGTTCCGCTCCTTGGCAGTTGGTGTGCCGGGGTGCGCCGGTGGTGCGCAAGTCCGTAGCCGGCGAAGCTGCCGACGCGGTGGGACCGGCCGTAAAGGAGCTGTTCTGGCTGCAGCCGGATTGTTGACTGTCATCACCCGGCGTCAGGTCACCGGATACTGGATATCCCCGAAATCATGGTCCGGGTTGGCCAGCATGATGTGGACGACCTGGGGCACCAGGGTGTCCAGGATGGCGACGGCGTCGCGCAGTTGGTGGCGGTTGACCTGGCTGTTCCAGGTGGCGCCGCCGTGTACGAGCTGGTTGCGCAGGACGTAGAGCCGGTCAAAGACGATCGACAGCACGGTGGCGGTTTCATTGTTCATGATCGCGGCCATGGCTGTCCGCTTGCTGCCGGCAAAGGCCTGCTGCCAGCGCTCGCTGGAATCATGGTCGCGCAGCGCGGCCCAGAATGGTTCGAAAACGTACTTGTTGTCGATCAGGGTGCGGATCGGGCCGCTGAATTTCCGGAACAGGGCGCCATGCAGTGCTTTTTCCCGGTCAAGGACGACCAGGGTATCGATGAACCCGCGAAAGCGCGTGCGCTCGGTTTCACCGTCGCTGAACTCACAGGCATAGGCGGCGTTGAGCGCCACCCATTGGAAGATGAAGCGGGCATCCAGGTCGTCGTGTTCCTGTTCGGCGCGTGTCAGCCAGCTGATCGCCCGGTGCAGGCGCGTGCTGTCGTGCTGGTTCTGGCCATCGCGCACGCGGCGATGATGGGCTTTCAGGCTGGCGGCATCCAGGGCCTGCATGGCTTCCTCCCGGGCTGATTGGGCAAGGCAACGCCGCGGCGTGACCCCTGCCGGGCGCAATTGGCGGCAGTTGCGCGGGGCAGGGGTTTTACACCGGTTCCCGGCATGCGGCGGTCGCAACCGGTCGGTGCACGGAGTAGCGAACATGACCGGGTCGAACCCGGACTATTGTCGATTTGCTCTGGCCGGACAAGCCGGCACTCCCGGCGGGCAAGTCGCACCGGGTGCCAGGGCGGCTGGAATATCGGACCACGGCAGCGACTGTCGCCAGCGCTGGGCGGGCACTGGATCGGCCGGCGCTTAGTCGTCCCTGGACGAACCCTCGCCGCTGCCCTTGGTGGCCGGTGTCGCCGTGGCGGATTTACGGCTGCGCGCGGTGGCTGACTTGGTAGTCGACTTGGTGCCGCTCGCCTTGCCGCCCGCCTTGCCGCCCGATTTTGTGGCTGCCTTGGCCGGGGCGGTGGACGCTCTCGCGGCTGTCTTCCCGGTCACCTTGCCGCCCGCCTTCTTGGCAGTCGATGCCGTGCTTTTTCTGGCTGTCTTCTTTGTCGCGGCTGCGGCTTTCTTCACCGCAGTTTCCGACGCCCGTTTGCTCGCGGCTTTGGCTGGGCATTTGCGCGATGTCGAGCTGCCGGCCATCTTGCGTGCCGAGGTACTGGCGCGCTTTCGCGCCGGTTTGCTGGCGGACGGTTCGCTGGTGGACGGCTCGCTGTCCGGGCTGGAACCTGCTGCACCGGACGGTGTCCTGGCGGTCCGGCTGGAGCGGGTCGGGCCGGGCGCCGATGTCCGCACCGCGGTGACTGCCTCCGGCTTGGGCCGGACCCGGCGCCCAGTCGCAGCGGCTTCAGGCTCGATACCTGTATCTCGGTCGCGAATTTCCTGGCCACGCGCACGACCGCCCAGCGTGCGCTGAAGCAGGCGGCCGGCACCAGAAACCGTGCCGGCGACGGTGCCGGCCACGGTCCCGGCGGCATGGCTGGCGGCATCGGCCAGGGCATCGGTGACATTGCCGGCGGAGCGGGCCACGGTGCTGCCGGCGTCCGCCAGTTGATCGGCGGCGCGCAGGCCGGTGCGGACTGCCGCCCTGGCTGCCCGGCTGCTGGCCTCGCTGGCCGCCTTGCCGGCCTGGGCGCTGCGCAGGGTTGCCTGCGTCCAGGCGACGGCGATGGCGCTGCCGGCCACTTCCAGGGCACTGTCGCCGATCAGGCCCAGCCCGGTGCGGGTATGCGACAGGGCCTGCTTGAACTCGCCGGCGGCGTCGGGGCGCGGGTCGGCATCGCGGGCAGCGGTGTCAGGCGTTTTCTTTCCGGTCATGGCAGGCTCCTGGTGCGGGTTCTGGCAGCGGGTGCCCTGATCGTGCGCTCGTCGGGCAGTCGCGCTGATCAGTCTTTCACCACGCATGCGAAAATGTCGTGAGCCGGTGAGTGCCAAGGCCGCGACATGCCGGTGCCAGCCGCTCGATTCGGGCTCCGGTTTGGCGGGCTGGGAACTTGCCGCGCGGCCGGGAATCATTGCCATGGCGCCCGCCATTCATCCGTGATTTTTTCCGAGGTTTCGATGAGCCCACGTTCGTGTCTTCTGGTTCTGTGCGCAGCGCTGGCCTGGCTGGCCCCAGTCCTGGGTCCGGCCGTTGCTGCCGGCCTGCCCGTGGCCGTGGATGGCCAGCCGGTGCCCTCGCTGGCGCCGATGCTGGAGCGGGTGACGCCGGCGGTGGTCAATGTCTATACCGCCAGCCGCGTCCAGGTTCGCCGCTCGCCGCTGCTGGATGATCCGTTCTTCCGCCAGTTCTTCGGCATTCCCGACATGCCGCGCGAGCGGGTCGAGCGCTCGCTGGGCTCGGGCGTGATCGTCGATGCCGAAAAAGGCTATGTGCTGACCAACCACCACGTCATTGCCGCCGCCGATGACATTTCGGTGAACCTGGCCGATGGCCGCACGCTGACCGCCGAGCGGGTCGGCGCCGATCCGGCCACCGATCTGGCCGTGGTGCGCATTCCGCCCGAGCAGCTCACCGCGCTGCCACTGGCCGATTCGGACTTGCGGGTCGGTGATTTCGTGGTCGCGGTCGGCAATCCGTTCGGCCTGGGCCAGACGGTCACCTCGGGTATCGTCTCGGCGCTGGGCCGCGGCGGCCTGCAGGGCGTGGGCGTGCAGAACTTCATCCAGACCGATGCCTCGATCAATCCGGGCAATTCAGGCGGCGCCCTGGTCAACTTGCGCGGCGAGCTGATCGGCATCAATACCGCCATCTACTCGCGCAGCGGCGAGAGTGCCGGCATCGGTTTTGCCATTCCGGCCACCCTGGTGCGCCAGGTCATGCAGCAACTGGTCGAACACGGCGAAGTCCGGCGCGGCTCGCTGGGCATCCAGGCGCAGGATCTGGATGCCGCCCTGGCCGAAGGGCTGGGCGAGCGCGCCGGCAGTGGCGTTGTGGTCACCCAGGTAGACACCGGCGGCGCGGCCGCCGCGGCCGGCATCCAGGTGGGCGACGTGCTGACGCAGGTTGATGGCCACCCGGTGCGCAATGTCCGCAGCCTGGCCGGTATCGAAGGCCTGCTGCCGGTGGACCGGGGGATCGATATCGTGCTGCGCCGGGACGGGCGCGAACGGCAGGTCAGCGTGCGGCTGGATGCCAATGACAGCGACCTGCTGGGCGAGAACCTGGACCCGCGCCTGGCCGGCGCCCTGTTCGCGCCACTGCCCGAGCGGATGCAGCGCGCCGGGATCAGCGGTGTGCTGGTCGGCACGATCACCGGCAATGGTCGTGCCGCCCGTGCCGGTCTGCGCCGCGGTGATGTCGTGCTGGCGATCAACGACGTCAAGGTGTCGGATCTGCCGGCCCTGCGCCGCGAGATCGGCAAGCAGCCGGATCAGTTGCAGTTGACCATCCTGCGCGGCAACCGGCTGTACGCACTGGAGGCCCGTTGACCAGGGCGTGCGCCGCCGAGCGCAGGTGCCGGAAGGGTCTTGCGATGACCACTTCGCAATGGCCTGAACCGTGGCCGCGGCTCGTGCAATCTGCAAGGGTAAGTATTGGTTTTTCAATGAGCTGGCTGCTAGTCTTGGCGGCAGCTTTCACCACCCATTGCCGGTCCGATCGATGCCCATGACTCCCCGCATCCTGTCGTTTCTTGCTGCCTGCCTGTGTGTCCTGCTGTCGGCCTCGCCGGCCTGGGCGCAACTGGTTCTGCGCGGCGATTATGTCGCCGCCCGCGGCATCACCGAACTGGGCAGCCTGTACGCCAAGGAGCGCGGCACCAGCGTTGCCGTGACTCCGTTCAGTACCAACTCGGGCATCGAGGGGGTACTCAGCGGCGAGATCGACCTGGCCGCCTCGGCGCGCTCGCCGATCGCGGTCCGCCCGGCGGAAATGGGCCTGGTATTCCATCCGGTGGCCTGGGATGCGCTGGTGTTCATCGTCCATCCCAGCAATCCGGTCACCAACCTGAGCCTGATGCAGGTGCGCGAGATCTTCCAGGGCAAGCTGGACAACTGGAACCAGGTTGGCGGCAAGGACGCGCCGATCGACCTGTACTCGGTGATGGGACCGTACGACGGCCTGGAAACCACCATCCGCCAGATGCTGTTTGGTGATCCCGGCTACCGCGCCATGATCGACCGGCTGTTCCTCAACCAGCACCAGATCGAGGTCGGCATCCAGATGGATCCCGATGCCATCGGCATGACCACCCTGGCCGGTCTGTCGCGGCAGAAGGTGAAGCGGCTGGCCATCGAAGGGGTGAGTGCCAACCGCGAGTCCATCGGCGATGGCCGTTACCTGCTGAGCCTGCCGCTGTTCATGGTCTACAAGGCCGATGGCCCCAAGGCGGACAAGATCGCCGATTTCGCCGACTTTCTGCAGACGCCGGTGGCGCAGAACGTGCTCGAAGGCAAGCAGCTGGTGCCGCATCGCGATGACGAAGAATTCCGCAACATCCATATGCAGCGTGTGGCGACCATGTGGGAGCGCCTGGGCGGCGAGCCGATGTCACGGGCACAGGAACATGCCCTGGCGCACAGCATGGCTGAGGATGCCGGCACCGATGCCGCGATGCCGGCCGTCGCGGAAGCCGGCGCAGGCGCGGTGAACGCTGTCCCGGCGGCCGCGCAGACCGCTGCCGTGGTACCGGCCACCCAGGCTGCACACGCTGACAGCGACGGTGCGGTGGTCGCCAACCAGGCGCCCTCGGTCCCGGTCGCCGATGAAGCCACTGCTGCGCCCGCTACGGTGCCGGCTACGCACCAATCCGCCATCGCCGGCACATCGCCGAGTGCCGATACGGACGCCGTGACCGATACCCTTGCCCAAGGCGCCGCCGGCAATGATGCCGTTGCCGATGCAACCGTCGACACCGAAGCCGTAGCCGACGCAGCGGCCGCCCCGGCCGCCGACGGTGATCCAGGCAATGTCCAGGCCACTGCCCAAGCTACGGCTGCGCCGGCACCACTGGCGGAGCAGGGCGATACCGCCGATGAGGACGCGGATCCGGCCACCGACTGCAAGAAGCGCCTGTTCTCGCGCACCTGTTGAGCAGCCGGGAAGCGCGGGTGATCGCAGCCCTGACCCTGGATCTGGATGACACCCTGTGGCCGATCGGCCCGGTCATCGAGCGCTGCGAACAGGTGCTCGATGACTTCCTCAAGGAACACGCGCCCACCGTCGTGCAGCGTTTCCCGCTGGCCGCCATGCGCCAGTTGCGGCTGCGGATGGCCGACGAACAGCCGCACCTGGCCCATGACCTGCCACGCCTGCGCCGGATGAGCCTGGAACATGCCTTCAGCGCCAGCCGGGTCGAAGCAGAGGATCTGATCGATCGCGCCTATGACTGCTTCTACGCGGCCCGCAACCAGGTGCAGCTGTACGACGGGGTTGCCCAGGCACTGTCCGACCTGGCTGCCCGGCATCCATTGCTGGCATTGACCAACGGCAACGCCGACCTGGACAGCATTGGCCTGGCCGGGCATTTCCAGGGGTCGGTCAGTGCCTGGCAGGTTGGCTGCGCCAAGCCCGATCCACGCATCTTCAATCACGCCTGCCAACAGCTGGACCTGGCGCCCGAACGCATCTGGCATGTCGGTGATGATCCGGATTGCGACGTCGTCGGCGCCCTGGCTGCCGGCATGCGCGCGGTGTGGATGAATCGCAACGGCCTGGATTGGCCCTACCCGGATGGGCCGCAACCGGATCTTGTCGTGCGCGACCTGGCGCAACTGCGCGACTGGCTTTTCCAGGAGGCGCCGGCGCCGGCCTGACGCCGACCAGACGCCCGGTCTGAGGCCGACCTGAGGGGACAGCTGCTGCCGGCCCAGCCGTACCGGTCACCGGCGTTGAAGTGGTTCAATCCGGGATTCCGTCGTTTCCGCGCTGGCTTGCGGCCACTCGCGCCCATCCCGGTTTCGCCCGGAAACGTCGATATCTGCCAATGCGGCCCCGGCCGCCTCATTTGTCTTGAAAGGAACGTCATGATCAACGCCCTGCAGCCAGAAGATTCCTCCGCCTGTCCCCTCATCCTGGTGCGCAGTGATGGCCTGGATGCGCTGCTGGCCGGGCTGTCGCCATCGGCAGCGCAGTACGCCCAGGCCAGCGGCTTCAGCGGCGACCCGGGTACGGTCTGCCTGCTGCCCGATGAGCAGGGCGGGCTGGACAGCGTGCTCGCCGGCATCAACGGCAACGATGATCCGTACCTGCTCGGCGGCCTGCCGTTGAACCTGCCACCCGGACGCTACCGGCTGGCCGACAACGGCCAGGGCGTGACGCTCGACCCGGCCCAGGCGGCCTTGTCCTGGGGGCTGGGCGCCTACCAGTTCCAGCGCTACCGCAGTGCCAAGCGCGAGCCGGCGCAGTTGTGCCTGGCCGAGGATGTGCTGACCGCGGCGCGGACCGAGCTGACCGCGTTGTACCGGGTGCGCGATCTGGTCAATACCCCGACCCAGGACCTGGGTCCGGCCGAACTGGCCGAAGCCGCCGGTGAACTGGCCCGCCGGCATGGCGGCACGGTCCGCGTGATCGAGGGCGAAGCGCTGCTGCAGGAGAACTTTCCCGCCATCCACGCCGTTGGCCGCGCCAGTCATCGTGCCCCGCGCCTGATCGAGCTGGACTGGGGCGATGACAGCCATCCGCGCCTGGCCCTGGTCGGCAAGGGCGTGTGCTTTGATACCGGTGGCCTGGACCTGAAGGCGTCCGCCGGCATGCTGCGGATGAAGAAGGACATGGGTGGCGCCGCCCATGCCCTGGGCCTGGCCGAGCTTGTGATGGCCCACCAGCTTCCGGTGCGCCTGAAGGTGCTGATTCCGGCGGTCGAGAACGCCATCGGGCCGGATTCTTTCCGGCCCGGCGAGGTGATCGCCACGCGCCAGGGCCTGAGCGTGGAGATCGGCAATACCGACGCCGAAGGCCGGCTGGTGCTGTGCGATGCACTCACTTATGCGGCGCAATGGCAGCCGCAGCTGGTGCTGGATTTTGCCACCCTCACCGGCGCCGCCCGCATCGCTCTGGGCCCGGATCTGCCCGGCCTGTATGCCAACGATGAAACCCTGGCGACGCAGTTGCTCGAAGCCGCGGCTGACACATCCGATCCGCTCTGGCGCATGCCGCTGTACGGGCCTTACATGAGCTACCTGGACAGCCCGATCGCCGATATCAACAACGCCGCCACCAGCCGCCATGCCGGCAGCATCACCGCGGCGCTGTTCCTGAGCCGCTTCGTGCCCGAAGGGCTGGCTTGGGCGCACCTGGATGTCTACTCCTGGAACGATGCCAATCGCCCCGGACGTCCCGCCGGCGGCGAGGCGCAAGGCTTGCGCGCCTTCTACCGCATGCTGGCCGGGCGCTTTGCCG
>CAZUZT010000013.1:24218-27405 GCA_964624575.1 uncultured Rhodanobacteraceae bacterium
CCCGGCGCTGCGCCATCGCGTTCGGAAGAACGCCCGCCACCACCGCGTCCGGCGCCACGCCCCGGGGCATTGCCGGGTGCGCGTGCCGGTGCGCGGCCGGCGGGGCGCGCCGGAGCCAGCGGCTGGCTGGGCTCGAAACCGGCCATCTGCTCGACATCGATGGTGCGGCCGAGCAGGCGTTCGATATCACGCAGCAGGCGCGACTCTTCCGGGCTCACCAGCGAGACCGCCTGGCCCTCGGCACCGGCACGGCCAGTGCGGCCGATCCGGTGCACATAGTCTTCGGCCACCATCGGCAGATCGAAGTTGATCACCACTGGCAGCTGGTCGATATCCAGGCCGCGGGCGGCAATGTCGGTGGCGACCATCACCGTGGCCTTGCCGGCCTTGAAATCGGCCAGCGCCCGGGTCCGCGCGCCCTGGCTCTTGTTGCCGTGGATCACCGCGCAATGCAGGCCATGCTGTTCCAGGAACCTGGCCAGCTTGTCGCAACCGTGCTTGGTGCGGCCGAAAACCAGGGTCTGGCGGCGGCTGTCGCGGCTGAGCAGCTCCAGCAGCAGCTCGCGCTTGCGCGAGACATCCACCGGATGCACGCGGTGGCTGACCGTGGTGGCGATGCTGTTGCGCTGCGCCACCTGGACCTGGGCCGGGTCACGCATGAACTGGCCGGCCAGCTCGCGGATGGGATCGGAGAACGTGGCCGAGAACAGCAGCGTCTGCCGGTTCTGGCGCGGCAGGACCGCCAGGATCTTGCGCATCGCCGGCAGGAAGCCCATGTCCAGCATCCGGTCGCCCTCGTCCAGCACCAGCACCTGGATGTTGGACAGGTCTACCGTCTTTTGCTGCATGTGGTCGATCAGCCGGCCTGGCGTGGCGACGATGAAGTCCAGGCCACGGCGCAGCGCCTGGATCTGCGGCTGGATGCCGACACCCCCGAAGATGGCGGTGCTGCGCGGCCGCAGATGGCTGCCGTAATCGCGCAGGCTCTGGTGCACCTGCGCGGCCAGCTCACGGGTCGGGGTCAGGATCAGCGCACGCGGACGGCGCTCGCCCGGGGCGGCACGGTTGCCGTCAATCATCAGCCGCTGCAGCATCGGCAGCACGAAAGCGGCGGTCTTGCCGGTACCGGTCTGGGCGCCAGCGAGCAGGTCGCGGCCGGCCAGCACCAGGGGAATGGCCTGCGCCTGGATCGGCGAGGGCGTGGTATAGCCTTGCGCAGTCACCGCGCGCAGCAGTTCGGGCGCCAGCCCGAGGGTGTCGAAAGACATGGTGTCGTTCCTTGTATGTCTGGCAACCGGCAAGCGCCGGGTGCGGATCGGCAACGTTCCCGTGGGAAGCCGCGCTGCGGATCGATGATCGGGGACCGGCGGCAACTCAAGTTGCGGTCCGGTTGTGGCGGCGAAAAACCCGATCGGCAGACAGACGGCAGTGGCAAGCACTGACCATCAGCTAAGGAAACTCGGAAGATACGACGCTACGGAAGCGGCGAAGCATAAGGCAAGGCGGCGGCCGCGGCCAGTTTCACCGCCGCGCCGGTGGGGTGGCGTTCACCGGCGCCTGCCGCAGCGCACCGCGATGAAGCCAGCGCCGCTGCCGCAGCGTGCGACGAAAGCGCCTGCACCCCCACCAGGTCGCCGCATCCTCGCCAGCCGCCTTCCGGCAAGGAGGGAGCACACGTCGCTGCGGGCATTGGTGCCTGCCGCCCTTCGTGCAGTTGCAGGCCGATGAGCCGGCCGGCCTGCTTCCGGCGCAGTTGCAGCCAGGTGCCGGCCTGTCGGCACCGAACCTGTTGGCGCCACGGCCGTGCTGCATCAGCATGCCCGGATGATTCGCCACCCGCGAAATCACTGTGAGGATGATGTCATGTCGCAATCGGGTACCGAAATGATGACCGGAGCCAGACAAGGGCTGCGGCCCGCCCGAAGCGGCCGTCGGCCGGGAGTGGAGGGGCTCTCGGTCGGGTTGCCGGCCGCCTCACTGCGGCCGCGCCGCCTGGCCGTCCTCTGGCTGTCGAAGCTGTGGCTGCTCCTCGTCGCGATCATGCCCGCTGCTGCCGGCGAGGTCGGTGCCCAGGTGCATGAACGACTGGCCGCAGAAGGCCAGGTCCGGGTGCTGGTCATGCTTGCCGCTGCCCAGCAGCGCAGCCTGGAGCCGGCGGCGATCGCCACCGAAGTCGATGCCCTGCTGGCGGAACTGCCCGCCGCCGATATGCAGCTTGAGCGCCGCTTCCAGACCGTGCCGGCGCTGGCGCTGACCGTCGGCGGGCAGGGGCTGGAGGCGTTGGCGTCCTCGCCGCGCGTGGCCCGCATCGACCTGGATGCCGGTGGCAGCGGCGGCGTCGTGCAGTCTTTGCCGCTGGCCCAGGTCGATGCCGTGCGCGCGCTGGGTCTGACTGGCGCCGGCACCAAGATCGCGATCATCGACAGCGGCATCCGGCTTGACCACCACAGCTTCGCCGGCCGCATCGTCGACCAGGCCTGCTTCTGCACCGGTTGCTGCCCCAATGGCGGCTCCAGCCAGACCGGCCCGGGCAGCGGCGCGCATTCCCACCCGCACGGCTCCAATGTCGCCGGCATCGCCGCCGGTGGCGAGGGCGTGGCGGGCATACCGCCCGGCGTTGCCCCGCAGGCCAAGATCGTCGCCATCCGCGTGCTCGACAGCAACAACGGCTTCTGCTGCAGCTCCGATATCATCGCCGGCATGGACTGGCTGCGCGTCCACCATCCCGACGCCACCGTTGCCAACCTCAGCCTGGGTACCAATGACCGCTTCCCGGGCCACTGCGACAATGCCCAGGCGTATACACAGGCCTACGCCGCGGTCGTCAACGGCCTGGTCGGGCAGGGCACGGCGGTCACCGTCTCCACCGGCAACACCGGTTCCAGCATCGACATGCAGGCTCCGGCCTGCATCGAAAAAGCGATCTCGGTCGGCGCCGTCTGGGACACCACCCTGGGCAACACCACCGTGCTGGGCTGCACCGACACCGGCATCGTGGCCGACAAGGTCACCTGCTTCTCCAACCTAAGCCCCACCACCGATCTGCTCGCCCCCGGCGCCTGGCTCACCGCCGCCGGCAGCGCCTCGCCCACCGCCGCCATCACCTACGCCGGCACCTCGATGGCGGCGCCGCTCACCGCCGGCTGCGTCGCGCTGCTCAAGCAGGCCTTCCCGGCCCTGGCCCCGG
>CAZUZT010000013.1:27505-29765 GCA_964624575.1 uncultured Rhodanobacteraceae bacterium
CGGGGTGGCGGGGCAGATGTCCTGGAACAGGCAGGCGGCCCATTCGGGGTGGTCGATGAACGGGTTGCGGTTGCCCTGGAAGCTGTAGACGACCTCGTTGCGCAGGCGCTCGCGTTCGTCGGGCGGATCCTGCTCGTGCCATTCCAGGATCACCGTGAGCAGGCCCATGTAGGGCTGGCCGGAGCGGATCAGGCTGGCGTTGTCGGTGAGGATGAGGTCGGGCTCGGCTTCGCCGGTGACGCCGTGGTTGCCGCCTTCGTAGCGGATATCCATGTACATCACGGCGCGGGCGACGTCGCCGCGGCGGCCCATCCAGGTTTCCCAGACGCTGCCGTTGAACCAGTTGGAGTCGTCGCGGTGGCCGCTGCCGCCCTGGCCGTTGTTGGCCACCGTGGCCCGCTCGCTGCAGTTGCCGGTGCAGTAATCAAAGTACTTGTTGCCGCGGTCGGAGTTGTAGCCGATGTGCGAGAGCATGAGCATGTGCGTGTCGGTGTAGGCGCTGCTCTGGTTGTTGGGGAAGCCCAGCGAATTGGGCCAGGTGTGCTCGCGGTTGTAGTTGTTGTTGCCGCCATTGACCTTGACGTAGCTGTCGTTGCGGAACACATCCAGGATGCGGTTGGGGTTGGCCGGATCCTCGTCGGCAAGCTCGAGGATGTCCCAGGTGTCGGTCTGACTGGAGGTGTAGGGGTATTTCTGGTGGTCGCGGATCACCGCGTGCAGGGTCTGGCGCAGGATGACGGCATTGTCGGTGATGACGCTGGCGTAGTAATCGCCGTTGTCGGCGGCGATGGTGAAGGTCCAGCTGTAGTCGGCGGCCATCGCCGTGGGCGTGCCGTCCAGGTCGACGACATGGGCGGCGAGCACGGTGGCGGTGCAGTTTTCCAGCGCTGCCAGGTCGGCGTCCGGATCGGCGACGTACTGCATCGGCCCGCCGCTGATCGTCATCTGGACAGTGCCGGATTCATCGCAGTGCAGTTGCAGCCAGCCGGGCTGGGTGGTGACCGGCTCGCTGAAATCGATGCTCAGATTCACCTGCGGTGAGACGCCACCGACGCCGGCGCCGGGCAGGTGGCTGGCCACGGTCGGAGGCAGGTCGGGCTGGGTGGTGAAGCTGGCGGTGTGGTTGCCGACCATCGCGTCGATGCTGCCATCCAGATCGGTGACCAGGGCGCCGGTGACGGTCACGGTGCAGATTTCCAGGTTCTGCAACGGCGTCGCCGGCGTGGCCAGGTGGATGGCCGGCGTGCTGGCATTGACGTTCAGGGCGACGTTGCCGGATACCGTGCAGGCCAGGGTGATCGCGCCCGGCGCCAGGGTCACCGGCTCGCTGAAGGTGGCGGTCAGCGTCGGCAGGGTGGAGACATCGCTGGCGCCATCGGCCGGGTCCAGCGACAGCAGGGTCGGCGGCACGTCCACGGCCGGCACGAAGCTCTGGCCCGGGTTGCAGGCGCCAAAGGAATCATTGGCCGGCGGCTGCCAGGTGAAATCGCTGTAGGTGCTGCCGTGGCCGGTCAGTTGCAGGGAATGGCCGATCGGGGTGCCGCTGGATTCATAGACGCCGATGTCGACGCTGGTCATGCCCTGGGCCGGGCCGGCGACGGCGGTGAAGCTGCCCTCGTAGCTGAGGAATTGCACCACGGTGCCGTTGTCGACCAGCGCCAGACCGTCGGGGTCGCCGTTCTGGATCTGGTTGGGCGCGACCACCGCCGTGCCATGGCCGCCGCAGTGGTCGGGCAGGGCACCGGCCAGGGGCAGGGTGTCGTACGGGCGTCCGTCCGAGCCGTTGTAGAGCACGATGCTCCAGCCGGCCAGCGAAGTGCCGGCCGGGCCGGCAACCTCGATGCGCTCGCCGACATCGGTGCCGGTGTTGTCGTAATGCAGCTCGTTGATGAAGACGGCGCTGTCAGCCAGGGCGGTGCCGGCGGCCAGGCAGGCCAGGCCGGCAAGCAGGAGCGGGCTCCTGCGGAAAATCTGCGACATGGGAGGAAGACTCCGGAACGGGAGAAAGTGCGTGCATGGTAGTGCAGCCGTCGGGGCCGCGGTCACCGTGGCGGCTGCACTTTCGCGTCGTTGTCACGGGTGGTGGTGCTGTGGCCGGGCAGGACCCGTTTACGGCCAGCTGAGTCGCTCTTGCGACTGGCGGCTTTCCGGAGGCGTGCTGGCGTATCAGGGCTCGAAGCCGTCGGTGAAGATGGGATCGCCACTGCCCACCGCCGGCATGCCGAAGCCGCCGCGCAGCCAGTCGTTGATCGCGCCGGCG
>CAZUZT010000014.1:0-2474 GCA_964624575.1 uncultured Rhodanobacteraceae bacterium
GGGCCGTGGCGTTGGGCCAGGGCGGCCAGGCGGGTGAGGATGGCGTCTTTGCCGACGCTGCGGATGTGGTTGATCGGGCCGCCGCGGAAGGGGGCGAAGCCGGTGCCGAAGATGACGCCGGCGTCGAGTTCGTCGGCGGAGTCGACGATGCCTTCGTGCAGGCAGGTGACGGCTTCGTTGAGCAGGGGCAGGATCAGGCGGTCTTCCAGGTCCGGTGGCGGCACGTAGTTGTCGGGCAGGGGCGGCTTGACGGGTTTGCCTTCCGGGTAGGTGTAGAAGCCTTCGCCATCCTTGCGGCCGCGTTTGCCGGCGGCGATCTTGTCGGCCAGGCCGGGCGGCAGTTCGATGCCCAGGCCGGGGGCGATGACGGCGCCGACGTGGGCGCAGACATCCAGGCCGACCTGGTCGGCCAGCTCGATTGGGCCCATGGGCATGCCGAAGTCGGTGGCGGCCTTGTCGATGGCGCGCGGCGGCACCTGTTCGTTGTAGAGCCGGAAGGCTTCCAGCAGGTAGGGGAACAGGATGCGGTTGACCAGGAAGCCGGGTGCGCTGGCGGTGGCCAGCGGCAGTTTGCCCTGGCTGCGGACGAAGGCCAGGGCGCGCTGGAAGGCGTCGGCGTCGGTGCCGTCGTGGCGCACCACTTCCACCAGCGGCAGTTTGGCCACGGGGTTGAAGTAGTGCAGGCCCAGGAACTGCTGCGGCCGGGCCAGGTCTTCGCGCAGTTCTTCCAGCACGATGCTGGAGGTGTTGGTGGCGAGCAGGGCGTCGGCCTTCATGGCCGGTTCGACCTGTGCGAACAGGTCGCGCTTGGCGGCCACGGTTTCGACGATGGCCTCGATCACCAGGTCGGCCTGGGCGGTGCCGCTGCCGGCGGCGTCGGCGACCAGGCGCTGGCGCACCGGTGCTACCCGTTCTGGGGTCTTCAGGCGTTTTTCGAACAGGGTGGCGGCGCGCGCCAGGGCGGCGTCGATGGCGGCCGGATCGCGATCCTGCAGGCTGACTTGGAACCCTTGCAAGGCGGCCCAGGCGGCGATGTCGCCGCCCATGACGCCGGCACCGATGACATGCACACGCTCGATGCCGTGCTCGCCCTGGCCGGCCCGCGCCTTCAGCGCTTCCTGCAGGAAATACACGCGGACAAGGTTGTGGGCGGTGGGGGTTTCGGCCAGGCGTATGACCGAGCGCGCTTCGGGTTTCAGCGCCGAGGCGACGCTGCCGCCGTGGCGACGCCAGACTTCGAGCATGGCGTAGGGCGCCGGGTAATGCTTGCGCGGCGCCTTGCGCGCGACCGTCTTGCGCATCACCGGTGCCAGGATCTGCCGCGCCGGCCAGGTATTGGTGAGCCAGGCCAGGGCGCGCTGCGGCAGCGGCCGTGATGGCGGCCGCCCGATGATTTTCTGGGCCCGGGCGAGCAGTTCGTCGGCCGGTGCCACGGCATCCACCAGGCCGAGCATGCGGGCGCGGGCGGCGCTGACCGAACCGCCGGCCAGCATCATCTTCATCGCCTCGGGGGCACCGATCAGGTGCGGCAGGCGCGCCAGGCCACCCCAGCCGGGATGGATGCCCAGGCGCACTTCGGGCAAGCCGATGCGGGTTTCCGGCGTATCGGCAGCGACGCGGTAGCGGCAGGCCAGGGCCAGCTCGGTGCCGCCGCCGAAGCAGTGGCCATGGATGGCGGCAACGGTCGGACAGGGCAGGGCGGCGAGGGCCGAGAACACCTGGTGGCCGCGGTCGATGGCATCGGCCGTGTTGCCGTCGGCAAAGAATTGCTGGAACTCGCCGATGTCGGCGCCGGGCGAGAAGCCGCCGGCCTTGGCGGAGCGGAAGATGACGCCGCGCGGCGGTTCGATCGCCAGCCGCTCGACCAGTTGGCCCAGCTCATCGATCAGCGCCCGGGCCAGGGCATTGACCGGCTTGTCGGCACGGTCCAGGGTAATGACGACAATGCCGTCCGGCTGCACGCTGGCCTGGCAATGTCGGGGGCGAAGTCCTTCAAACATGGGTCGGATCCTGCACAGGTTTCTGCTCGGCCAAGTGTCTCACACCCGGCTGCGCGGTTCCCGAACGCTGCAACCGGGTGCCGGCGCTGGCACACTCCTTACCCAGGGCCGGAATCAGGCTGGGCGGCCCGCCCGGAATGCCACGGTTGGGAAATGCCGGCCAGTGGCGAAGTCGGCTATCGATGGCAAAGGGGATGCGGACAATGAAGCAACGATTTTCCGACGCGCCGGCTGGCATCGCGCCGAGAGTATCGCCCGGTATCCCGATCTCATCCACGCATCAGGCTGCGTGCCTGCCGCACGGTTGACCGGGAACACGATGACGGCTGGCGACAATCACGATCTGGCGGCAGACAACGCCTTGACCGACACGGACCCGCAGACCTGGTCCCAGGTCGAGGCGCTGTTCGATCAGGCCTGGGAGCAGCCGCCGGCGCGGCGCTTGGCGTGGCTGCGATCGCAGGCGGTGCCGCC
>CAZUZT010000014.1:2574-14085 GCA_964624575.1 uncultured Rhodanobacteraceae bacterium
CAGGGCGAACCGATCGACCGCTGGTGCCAGCGCCACGACCTGGACCTGCGCGACCGGGTCAGACTGATCACCGAACTTGCGCCGGCCCTGACCCATGCCCACAGCCGGCTGGTGGTGCACGGTGACATCAAGCCGTCCAATGTCCTGGTCGACCAGGAAGGGCGGCCGCGGTTGATTGATTTCGGTGTCGCCCGCCTGGCCGACCAGGACGGCAGCCGGGCCCGGCACGCGCCGCTGTCTCCCGATTACGCGGCGCCCGAACAACTGGTCAGCCATGACATCACCACGCTGACCGATGTCCATGGCCTGGCCGCGGTGCTGTACCGGCTGGTCACCGGCCAGCCAGTGCGCCGTACCGCGGGCTTGCCGACGGCGGTGATCGCCCGGCGCATTGCCGACAGCGACATCGCGCCGGCGGCAACCACCCAGGGCGTGAGGCGCTGGCTGAAGCGGCCGGCCGAACGGCGTCTGCTGCATGATCTGGACGCGATCCTGGCCCGGGCGCTGGCACCGGATCCCGAACAGCGCTACCGCGGTGTCGACGCTTTCTGCGAGGATCTGCAGCGGGCGCTGGAACTGCGCGTGGTGCAGGCCCGGAGCCACCAGCGCCGGCACCGCCTGAGCCGCTGGTTGCAGCGCAACAAGGTGCCGGTCACGGCCGCCGCCGCGGTCATCGTGAGTTTGGCGCTGGGCCTGGGCGCGGCCCTTTGGCAGGGCCGGGAAGCGGCCCACCAGCGCGACCAGGCGATCAGCGAACGGGGGCGCCTGGAAGCGGTGCAGCAGGCGATCCTGCACATGTTCCGCAGCGCCGGCGAGAGCGGTGGCGGCGACATCAGCGCCGCCCAGGTGCTGGATACCGCCGCCCAGCGGGTGCAGAACGAATTCACCCGCGATCCTGCCGCCGGTGCGCCGGTGCTGCACATGCTCGGCGAGCTGTACTTTTTGCTGACCGATTACGAGGCCGCTACGCCGTTGCTGGCGCGGGTCGCCGCCGCCGACATCAACCAGGTGGATCCGGCCCTGGTGATGGCCGCCAGCCACGACCTGGCGCAGATCAAGCTGCGCCAGGGCGCCATCGACGAAGCCGGTGAGTTGTTGGCGCAGGCCCAGCAATTCTGGTTGCAGCAGCCGGTGCGCTGGCGCTGGAAACTGGTGGAAAGCCGTTTGCTGGAGGCGCAGCTTCTGCGCGCGCACGGCGATCCGCATGCCGCGGTGACCGTGCTGGAACAGGCGATCAACGATGTGGCCGGCCTGGGGCCATTGGACCGGATGGCCGGCGTGGTGCAGAACAACCTGGGCGTGATGTTCTTCGGCATCGGCGACAGCGATCGGGCGCGGGCTGCCTTCGCTGCCGCCGAGCTGGTCTGGTCGGCGCTGGACCTGCAGCATTCACCCGACGCGCTCAACACCTTGAACAACTGGGGCGCGGTGGAATTGTCGGCCAACAACCTGGAAGCCGCCGAGCCGCTGTTGCACCAGGCCCTGGTCCTGCGCCGGGAACATTTCGGCGCCTCGGCCGCCACCGCCGCACTGCTCAACAACTACGGCAAGCTGCTGCTGCGCCTGGAACGGTTTGCCGACGCGCTGCCGGTACTGGCTGAAGCGGTGACCATGGCGGAGCGCTATGCCGGCCAGGGCAGCCTGCATCATGTCGCCGCGCTGGCCGGGCTGGCCGAGGCCCGGATCGAGCTGGGCCAGGTGCAGTCAGGCCGGGATCTGGCCGATGAGGCGCTGGCGCTGAGCCTGGCCCACCTGGGTCCAGCGCATCCCGCCAGCGGCATGGTGCGGCTGGTCATGGCCCAGGCAAAGGCCGAGCTGGGTGCGCCGCTGCAGGCGGCGGCTTATCTGGACGAGGTCGCCCGGCATGCCTCCAATGACGCCGTCGGGCAGCGTCTGGGCGAGCAGGCCCGGCGCCTCAGGGATCGTTACCGGCTGCCGGCGTCTGGGCCAGTTCCCGGTACAGCCACGCCTTTGCCTTGACCCAGTCACGGCGCACGGTGCGGCCGGAGATGTCCAGGATGCGCGCGGTCTCCTCGTCGGAGTAGCCGGCAAAGAAGCGGCATTCGATGATGTGGGTCAGGCGCGGGTTGAGTGCCGACAGGCGGGTCAGTGCCTCGTCCAGGGCCACCAGCTGTTCGTCTTCCTGCCAGAACGGCTCGAATGGCAGGTCGTCCAGTGATTGCACGGCACCGCCACCGCGTTTGGCGGCGACCTTGTAGCGGGCATGATCGACCAGGATCTGGCGCATGGCCATGGCGGCGGCGCGCATGAAATGGGTTTCATCCTGCCAGGCCGGCTGTCGGTCCAGGCGCAGGTAGGCCTCGTGCACCAGGGCGGTGGTCTGCAGGGTGTGGCCGGCCCGGACCCGGCGCCGTTCATAGCGGGCACGGCCGCGCAGCTCATCGAGCAGGATCGGAGCCAGCTCCTTGGCCAGGCGGCGGATCTGTTGGGTCGTGTCGTCCGGTGCAGTCACGGGTTCTGGTGGGCAGGGTGGGGCAGGCAATGAACGCGCCTGCAGTGCGGCTGATCGGAGGGGCCGGGCCGATCGGGACCGCCGTCATGGCGGCAATGGTGATGGGCGTTGGCCAATCTGCCAGTGGCCAGTCTAGCGCGGCGCCGGCTTCCGGGCCCGGCCCGGACTTTCCGGGGCTCAGCAGGTCCTCGCCGGCAAGGCGCCAGCGGCACACCGCCGTGGCCGCGTGGCCGATAGGCCGTCGGCCCGGGGCTGCGTGGCGGGTCGATTCAGGTTAGCCTTTGGTATTGCCCCAGGGGGAGAAATAGCGATGATTCAAGTGGAACCTGTTGCTTTGCGGTCCGGACGTAAGCCGTCACGCAGCACGCTGGCGCTGTGCGGCCTGATCATGCTGGCGCTGATGATGATGATGGCGGTGGCCACGACGGCCGTGGCAACTGTGGCAGCCGAACCGGCGACGCCGGCGACACCGGCACCGATCGAGCACTACCTGAAGCGCTCGGCATTCACCAGCATGAAGATTTCCCCGGATGGCCGCTACCTGGCGGCCACCGTGCCGCTGTCGGACGATTCCACCGGCCTGGTGGTGATCGACCACGAATCGATGCGCACCACCGCGGCCATGACCCTGGGCGAACGGCATCATGTCGATTCCTTCCATTGGGTCAACGATGAGCGCCTGCTGCTGACCGTGGCCAAGATGGAAGGCTCGCTGGATCGGCCGGTCCCGACTGGTGAGCTGTTCGCGATGAACGCCGACGGCAGTGGCAACGAGCTGCTGTTCGGTTACCGGGTGGCGCAGAGCGGCACCCGCACCGGTCGCCAAGCGGAACGGGCCTCGGCCTATCCGCTGCACATGCTGCCCGATCAGGATAACCATGTGCTGGTCATGGTCGCGCCCTGGTCCGGGCCGGACGGTTCATTCCATGAGGTCCGGCGCATGCATACCGGCAGTGGCCGGATGGCGCGGGTGGCGCGTTCGGCACTGCGCCGCGGCCAGTTCGTGGTCGATCGCCAGAGCCAGGTCCGCATCACCTGGGGCGATACCGTGGAGGGCCTGCGCCAGGTGCACCAGCGGCCGGCCGACGGCGGCGAATGGCAGCTGCTGCATGACGAGGACACGGCCGGCTTCAAGATCCAGCCCCTGGCGTTCAGCGCCGACAACGAACACCTGCTGGTGCTGCGCGACCATGCCGAAGGCGCCGGCGGCGTCTACCGGATGTCCCTGGCCGATGGCAGCATGACCCTGCTGCACCGCAACCCGCAGGTTGATCCGATCCAGTACCTGCGCGGCCCCGACCCGGGCCAGCTGTACGGGGCCATCTACCATCCGGGGCTGTCCGAACTGGGCTTTTTCGAACCCGACGACGAGCGCCTGGTACGCATGGCCCGAGCCGTGGCCGGCGCCTTTCCCGGCCAGTCGGCCTACATAACCAGCTTCACCCGGGATGGCAAGAAGGCCCTGGTGGCGGCGAGTTCGGACCGCAATCCGGGCGAGTTCTTCCTGTTCGATCTGGAGGCCATGCAGGCCAGCTATCTGGCCAGTGTCCGGGAGTGGCTGACGCCCGACCAGCTGGGCGAGATGCGGCCGGTGCAGCTCACCGCCCGCGACGGCACGCCGCTGCATGGTTACCTGCAGCTGCCGCCGGGAGTCACCGAGCCACGTGGACTGCCGCTGGTGGTCAATCCCCATGGTGGCCCGCATGGCATCCGCGATGCCTGGGGTTTTGACCAGGAAGCGCAATTGCTGGCCAGCCGCGGTTATGCCGTGCTCAAGATCAACTTCCGCGGTTCCGGCGGCTATGGCCGCGCTTTTGAATACGCCGGTTACCGGCAGTGGGGCGGGGCGATGCAGGACGACATCGCCGATGCCGTGCGCTGGACCATCAGTCAGGGCTTCGTCGACAAGGACCGGGTCTGCATCTACGGCGCCAGCTATGGCGGCTATTCGGCGCTGATCAACGCCGGCCGCTATCCGGAGCTGTACCGCTGCACGGCCGGTTATGTCGGCGTCTACGACCTGGACCTGATGTATCGCGATGGCGACATCCGCACCGCGCTGTTCGGGCGCAAGTATCTGGAGGAAGTGCTGGGCCGGGGTGAGGACATGGCCGGCTTCTCGCCGGTGGCCTATGCCGACAAGATCACCATGCCGGTGTTCCTGATCCATGGCGGCCAGGACCTGCGCGTGCCGATCAGCCACGCCAACCGCATGCGCTCGGCCCTGCGCGCGGCCGGCAACGAGCCGCAATGGCTGGTCAAGCGCAATGAGGGCCACGGCTTCTATCGCATGGAGCACCAGCGTGAGCTGTACGGACAGCTGCTGGCCTTCTTCGACAAGGCGATCGGCCCGCAGGCCGCCGCCGCCCGGGCCACGGCGTCGACCGGAACCAATGGTGAGGACGCTGAAGGTGCGGGCGCGGATCGTGCCAGCAAGGCGGACGCAGAGCATGGCGGCGATGCCAACCCGGATGCCGAAAGCGACGCCGGTGCCGATCCCGAGGATGCCGGCGCCGGTCGAGCGATGCCTTGAGCAGCGCCACGAATGCTGCAAGCGCGCCGGTAGTGACGAACGGAAAAAGTCCCCGGCGGTGGGAGTCGAACCCACATCAACAGGCGCGCGCCCGAAGCGCTGCCCTCCCGCTACCACATGCGGTCCCTACCGGGGACCCGGGACACTAGGAGCCTGCGCGACAGAAGCCGTCCGGGCTGCAAAGCCGCCGGACGCGGTCCATATTCCCTCCGATTCTTGCCCCATAGCGGTGCTATGGGGCGGCGAACCGGCGAAAATCTGTCTTCGCGCCGGCGACTTTTCGCCGCGAACGTTTCTGCCGCGCAGGCTCCTGGCACGGCCGTTTCCCGGTCGGCACCAGAGGCTGGTGGCCGACCGCCAAGGCGGTCAGAACTCGTAGCCGTAATGCTCGCGGAAGTGGCCGCGCAGCTCGTCCAGGGTGAACTTCTGGTTCTGGGTGCCGGCGTGGGCGATCTTCAGCGCGCCCATCACCGAGGCGATGCGGCCGGTGGTGGCCAGGTCCATGTCGCGGGTCAGGCCAAAGATCAGGCCGGCCCGGTAGGCATCGCCGCAGCCGGTCGGGTCGACTACGGCCTTGGCCCGGGCCGGCGGGATTTCGATCGTGCCTTCGCGGGTGTGGATGTGCGAGCCCTTGCCGCCGTGGGTGACGATCACCGCCTTGACCCGCTGCGCCATCTCCGACAGGCGCCAGCCGGTCCGTTCCTGCAGCAGCTCGGATTCGTAATCGTTGACGGTGACATAGTCGGCCAGCTCGATGAAGTGGCGGAACTGCGGGCTGTTGAACAGCGGCATCGCCTGGCCGGGATCGAAGATGAACGGGATGCCGCGTTCAGCGAATTGCTCGGCGTGCTGGAGCATGCCGTCGTGGCTGTCCGGGGCGACGATGCCGAAATCGATGCCGTCGACCTCGCGCACCTGGTTGTGGTGCGAGAGCATCATCGCGCCTGGATGGAAGGCGGTGATCTGGTTGTCGTCCAGATCGGTGGTGATGAAGGCCTGGGCGGTGTAGTACTCGGCCAGCTCGCGGACCTGGTCCAGGCGGATGTCCAGTGCCTGGAAGTGCGCCCGATAGGGGGCGAAATCCTGGCCGACGGTGGCCATCGGCACCGGATCCTCGCCCAGCAGCTTCAGGTTGTAGGCGATGTTTCCAGCGCAGCCGCCGAACTCGCGTCGCATCGCCGGGGCGAAGAACGACACGTTCAGCATGTGCACCTTGTCCGGCAGGATGTGGTTGCGGAAGCGGTCCTCGAAGACCATGATGGTGTCGTAGGCAAGCGAACCGCAGATAAGTGCCGGCATGGCTGGTAATTTCCTGTTTGACTGCTGTTTTGAACCCGCAGCAACGCCGGCGCGGCCGTGTTTCAGCGCCTGGCGGGGCAGGGGCGTTGCTTGCCGCCGGTGGCAGCGGCCTTTACATTGTCGCACCTTTGCCGGCCTCATCCCAGACGATCACCTCCCTCATGTTCAAAACCCTGCGTGGCTTCTTTTCCAACGACCTGTCCATTGACCTGGGCACGGCCAATACCCTGATCTACGTGCGCGGCCAGGGCATCGTCCTGGACGAACCCTCCGTGGTGGCGATCCGCCAGGACCGTGGCCCCGGCGGCCCGCGTTCGGTGGCCGCGGTCGGCAGCGAAGCCAAGCGCATGCTCGGCCGCACACCCGGCAACATCGTCACCATCCGGCCGATGAAGGACGGCGTCATCGCCGACTTCACCATGACCGAGCAGATGCTGCAGACCTTCATCAAGAAGGTGCACAAGGCGCGCTTCCTGCGCCCCAGCCCGCGGGTGCTGGTCTGCGTGCCCTGCGGTTCGACCCAGGTCGAGCGCCGCGCGATCAAGGAATCGGCCGAAAGTGCCGGCGCCCGCGACGTGTTCCTGATCGAGGAGCCGATGGCGGCGGCGATCGGTGCCGGAATTCCCGTGGCAGAGGCGCGCGGCTCGATGGTGCTGGACATCGGCGGCGGCACGTCCGAGGTCGCGGTGATCTCGCTCAATGGCATCGTCTACGCGCAATCGGTGCGGGTCGGCGGCGACCGCTTCGACGAGGCGATCATCAGTTATGTCCGGCGCAATCACGGCACCCTGATCGGCGAGACCACGGCCGAGCGGATCAAGGTCGAGATCGGTTGCGCCTATCCGCAGCAGGAAGTGCGCGAGATCGAGATTTCCGGACGGAATCTGGCCGAAGGCGTGCCGCGGATGATCACGGTCAACAGCAACGAAATCCTCGAAGCCCTGCATGAACCTTTGGCCGGCATCACCATGGCGGTGAAGTCGGCGCTGGAGCAGACGCCACCGGAGCTGTGTTCGGACGTGGCCGAGCGCGGCATCGTTCTGACCGGCGGCAGCGCCCTGTTGCGCGACCTGGACCGGTTGATTTCCGAGGAGACCGGCTTGCATGTCCAGGTCGCCGAACATCCCTTGACCTGTGTCGCACGGGGCGGCGGTCGCGCCCTGGACCTGATCGACCAGGGCTACGGCAACGATTTCTTCGCTGCCGACTGACAGCGGGCGCAAGCCCGCCGGTGCGTAGCCATGCAACTGGATGACATGTCCGCGCACAAAGCCCAGGCCCAGGCCCGCCAGCAGGTGCCGGTCCGGACAATCCACGGCGCCTTCAGCAGGCCACGGGCCAGGGTGCTGGCGCCGCAAGCCACCGGCATGTCGGCCCGGCCCCGGCGGCCGGTGGCCGATACCGGCGCCCGCGCCGTGCACGGCTGACCCGGATGGCAGTTCCGGGCACCGCCAATCCATTGTTCACGGCCGGGCAGGGCGACACCCTGCGCCTGATCGCCTATCTGATCGTGGCCGTGGCGCTGATGGTCACCGACTACCACAGCGGCTACCTGGACCGGGCCCGGGCCTGGCTGGGTGCCGCGGCGGTGCCGATGTACCGCATCGCCCAGGCGCCTGCGGTCGGGCTGCGCTGGCTGTATGCCGCCAGCGGCGAACAGGTGGCCCTGAAGCGTGAGAACGATGCCTTGCGCACCGAATTGTTGCTGGCCCAGGCGCGTCTGAATGCGGCCTGGTTTGAAGCCGAGCGCGGCCGCCTGGCCAGTGGCCTGGCCGAGGCCGGACGCCGCCACCAGCTGACCGGACGCATGGTCGATGTGTTCGACATCGATATCGATGCCACCCGCCAGCGCCTGCTGCTGGATGCCGGCAGCCTGGCCGATGTCCGCATCGGGCAGCCGGTGATCGATGCCTTCGGCCTGGTCGGGCAGGTGGTGGCGACGACCACGGCGACGGCGACGGTGATGATGCTGGTCGATCCGCTGCACGCCGTGCCGGTGACCAATACCCGCACCGGGCAGCGGGCGATCGCGCGGGGGATCGGCCGGGATGACCGGCTGCAACTGTCCACGCTGCCGATCAACAGCGATATCCAGCCTGGCGATGAACTGGTCAGCTCCGGCCTGGGCGGCCGCTTCCCGGCCGGGTTTCCGGTGGCTGTGGTGCGCGAGTTCGAGGTCGATGCCAGCGGCTCGTTTGCCCAGGCCTGGGCCGAACCGGTGGCCCGCCTGCGCCAGAGCACGCAACTTTTGCTGCTGGACGAACAGGCCGTGGACGCCGCCGGTCGGCTCGGGCCGGGCGATGGCATCGGCCCGCCGGTGCCCGCCCAGGATCTGGAAGACGCCGATGGCGGCGTGGTCGATCCGACGCCAGCCGGGCAGGCCGGTGCGTCATTGACAGGGCCGGCCCCATGAACTGGCTGGCATCACCCGGCTGGCGCATGGGGCTGGTGCTGGCCCTGGCCTATCTGTTGACCCTGTTGCCGGGTCCAGCCCTGTTCGTGGCCCTGAAGCCGTTCTGGCTGGGCCTGCTGGTGATCTGGCTGGCGCTGGAGCATCCGGCACGGGGCACCCTGGGCTTTGTTTTTCTGGTTGGCCTGGGCGCGGATTTGTTGCTGGGCACCTGGTTCGGCGAGCACGCGCTGCGCCTGCTGGTGATCGCCTTCATCGTGCGCCGGTTCCGCTCCCGGCTGCGCTTCTTTCCGCTCTGGCAACAATCGCTGGCGGTCGGCGCGCTGCTGCTCAATGACCGGGTAGTGATCGTCATGCTGCGCAGTTTCGTTTCGCCGATGGTGCCCGAATGGAGCTTCTGGCTGCCGGCCCTGTCGGGCATGCTGCTGTGGCCGCTGCTGTTCCTGGTCGTGGACGATCTGGGCCGGCGTCTGCGGTCCCGGCCGGACCGGTGAGCGGGCGGGTTGCCGTGGGCCTGATTCAGCGATGAGGACGCAGCGGTGAGGATGCCGGCCGCGGCCGAACGCCGGATCAAGGATGGCGGCACCGAGGCGCGCATGTTCCGCAACCGTGCCGTGCAGGGCTTCGCCTTCGTACTGCTGTGCCTGCTGGCATTGGCCGGACGCTATGCCTGGCTGCAGCTGTTCAAATACGAGGAATATGCGACCCGCTCGGAAAGCAACCGCGTTCGCCTGCAGCCGGTGGCGCCGGCACGCGGCCTGATCCACGATCGCAACGGCGTGCTGCTGGCCGAGAACCGGCCCGCGTTCCGTCTGGAACTGGTGCCCGAGCGGGTCGACGACCTGGAGCAGGTGCTGGCCGCGCTGGCGCAACGGGTGCAACTGGACGAGCTGGACCTGGAGAAATTCCACCAGGCCTGGGCCGGTGCCCGCCGTTACCAGCCGGTGCCCTTGAAGTTCCGCCTGAGCGAACTTGAGATCGCCCGCCTGGCCATTGACCAGCATCGCTTCCCGGCGGTGCAGGTGACGCCGTACCAGAGCCGGCATTACGTGTATGGGCCGATGTATGCGCACCTGGTCGGCTATGTCGGGCGCATCGACGAGGCCGACCAGGCGCGCCTGGACCGGGCCCGGTATGCCGGTACCACGCATGTCGGCAAGACCGGCCTGGAACGCTATTACGAGGATTTCCTGCACGGCGCAGCTGGCCTGGAGCGGGTCGAGACCCATGCCAATGGCCGGCCGCTGCGGGTGCTGTCGAGCACGCCGCCACAGCCGGGCCAGCACCTGTACCTGGCCGTCGACCATCGTCTGCAGGAAGCGGCGATCCGCGCCTTTGAAGGCCAGAGCGGTGCCGCCATTGCGGTGGATCCGCGCAATGGCGAGGTGCTGGCCATGGTCAGCCTGCCGGCCTTTGATGCCAACCTGTTTGTCTCCGGCATCAGCCGGGCCAATTACGCCGCCTTGCTGGAATCCCCTGATCGGCCGCTGTTCAATCGCGCCGTGCAGGGCGGCTATGAGCCCGGTTCGACCCTGAAGCCGCTGATGGTGCTGATGGGCCTGGAACTGGGCCTGCGCCGGCCCGGCGATACCGTGTTGTCCACCGGCCAGTTCCGCCTGCCCGGCCATGAGCAGGTCTACCGCGACTGGCGCAGCGGTGGCCACGGTCGCGCAGATGCCCGGCGCGCGATTGCCGAATCGGTCAATACCTATTTCTACCAGCTGGCCGTGGATGCCGGTGTCGACCGGATGAGCAGTTACCTGGCCGATTTCGGCTTCGGCCGGCCCACCGGCCTGGATCTGCTCGGCGAGGGCGAAGGCGTGCTGCCGTCCCGGGAATGGAAGCGTGCGCAACTGAACCAGCCCTGGTACCTGGGTGAAACCGTGATTGCCGGCATCGGCCAGGGCTATTGGGTAACCACCATGCCGCAACTGGCACGGGCGCTGGCCATCCTGGCCAGTGGCGGGCGTGATCCCCGGCTGCATCTGCTGCGGGCGGTCGCGGCGGGGGTCGATACCCCTGTGCAAATGCATGATCCCGGTCCCGCCGGGCAGGTGCCGGTGGTCGACTCCGGCCACTGGCAACTGGTCATCGACGGCATGACCGACGTGGTCCATGGCGACACCGGGACGGCGCGCGCGGTCGGTGCCGACAGTCCGTACACGATTGCCGGCAAGACCGGCACGGCGCAACGGGTGTCCCGTCGCGAAGGCCGGGACCCTGGCGACCTGGCCAGCCATCTGCGCCACCAGGCCCTGTTCGTGGGCTTTGCGCCGGCCGATGATCCGCGGATCGCGATCGCCGTCGTGGTCGAGGGCGGCGGCAGCGGTTCGCGCACCGCGGCACCGTTGGCACGCCGGATCCTGGACGGCTGGTGGCAGACCCAGGAGCACGAGCCATGACCCGGCGCCGCAAGGGAACCTGGCTGGGCTTTGATCCCTGGCTGTTGTCGGCGGTGTTGCTGCTGGCCGGTTCCGGCCTGGCGATCCTGTACGGCGCCAGCGGCGGCGATCAGGAGCTGGTGCTGAACCAGGCCGCGCGCTTCGGCCTGGGTCTGGTATTGATGGTGGTGCTGTCGCGCATTCCCACGCCGTGGCTGATGAGCTGGTCGCCCTGGGTTTATCTGCTGGCGCTGGTGTTGCTGGTGGCGGTGGCGGTGATGGGCGTTGGCCGCGGCGCACACCGCTGGCTGGATCTGGGCCTGGTGCGTTTCCAGCCATCGGAAATCGCCAAACTCGGCCTGCCGATGATGCTGGCCTGGGTGCTGCACACCCGGCCGCTGCCGCCGAGCCTGGG
>CAZUZT010000014.1:14185-24568 GCA_964624575.1 uncultured Rhodanobacteraceae bacterium
GCCGAAGAGTTCGGTTTCATTGGCGTGATCGCGATGCTGGCGCTCTATGCGGTGATCATCAGCCGCGGGTTGGTCATCGCCGCCCGCTCGCGTCACACCTATGGCCGGCTGCTGGCGGGCGCCATCGCCCTGACCGTCTTCGTCTATGTCGCGGTCAATGGCGCCATGGTCGCCGGCGTCCTGCCGGTGGTCGGGATGCCGATGCCGCTGATCAGCTACGGCGGCACCTCGGCGGTGACCCTGCTGGCCGGATTCGGGCTGATCATGTCGGTCAACCGCTATCGTCGCGGTCCCGGTGAATGATCCGGGTCCGTGCCAGACCCGGGGAACTGCCGGCTACCGGCAGCGGTCGGTTAACATTCTTTCGGCGTGACGCGGACCCCAAGGAGCAGGCATGAGCAAGGCAAGTGGCACAGGACAAATCGTGTTGGGCGTGCTGGTGGCGCTGCTGCTGGCGTTGCCGGTGTCTTTGCCGGTCTGGGCGGACGGGTTCCCCGGGCAGGCCGAATTCATCGAACAGGTGGCGCGGGAAACCGGCCGGAGTGAAGCCGCCATCGAAACCGTGCTCGCCGGTGCCCAGCGCAGGCAGTCGATCCTGGATGCGATCTCCCGTCCGGCCGAGGCCAAGCCCTGGCGCGATTACCGCCCGATCTTCCTCAACCAGCCGCGCATCGATGGCGGCCTGCGTTTCATGGCCGAGCACGCCCAGTTGCTGGAGCGCATCGAGCGCGATACCGGCGTGCCGGCGGCGATGATCACCGCGATCATCGGTGTCGAGACCCAGTACGGCACGGTCACCGGCCGCTATCGGGTGCTCGATGCCCTGGCCACGCTGGGCTTCCACTACCCGCCGCGCGCCGACTTCTTCCGCGGCGAGTTGCGCCACCTGTTCCATCTGGCGCAGGAAGAGAATCTGCAGATCGACCAGTTGTACGGCTCCTACGCCGGCGCCATGGGCTGGGGCCAGTTCATTCCCTCCAGCTACCGCCATTACGCCGTCGATGGCGATGGCGACGGCCGCCGCGACCTGTGGAATTCGATGCCCGATATCGTCGCCAGCATCGCCAACTATTTCGTCGAGCACGGTTGGGCCGAGGGTGGCCTGGTGGCCTTACCGGCACGGGCGCAACCGGGTGCCGAGCCATTCCAGCGCGACGGCCTGAACCTGACCACCACCCTGGGTGCGCTGCGCACGATGGGCTACCGGGTCGAGCACGACGGCGATGACGAGTTGCCGGCCACCCTGCTGCAGCTTGAGGGTGTCCATGGCGATGAGTACTGGGTGGTGTTCAACAATTTCTATGTCATCAGCCGCTACAACCGCAGCGCGCTGTATTCGATGGCCGTGCACCAGCTTGCCCAGGAACTGGCGGTGAACCAGGCCACGGGCATGATCCGGCGTTGATGCCATGGGCGTGGCCGGTGCCCAAAAGCTGCGCTTGCCCACCGGCTGCGACACCGCCTGGATGCCGGCGATGCCGATGACCTGGCTTGGGAAACCCGGCCGGACCCGATCCATCGCAGATCTGCTTGTGCTGTTGTTGCTGGCGGCTGCGCTCAGCGCCTGTGCCAGCCGCGGCAAACCGGTCACGTCCGGTGCCGGAGCCGGAGCCCCACCGGTGCCGGCGACCGAGCAGCCGCTGGCCGGCCCGGACCCGTGCGCCGTGCTCTACAGCCATTCCGATGCCGATTACACCCCCGGTGGCCTGTACCGGCCGGGCCAGGCCGACCATGCCCCGGGCGGGCAACCGGACTGGCAGCGGATTGCCCAGCCCGAGCCCAGACCCGAGCCGCTAAGTGCCTACGGCAACCGCAGCCCTTATCGCGTGCTTGGCCGCAACTACCGGGTACTGGGCGATGCCCGTGGCTATCGCGAGCGCGGCATCGCGTCCTGGTACGGCGCCAAGTTCCATGGCCGGGCCACGTCCAGCATGGAGCCCTATGACATGTGCGCCTTCAGTGCCGCGCACAAGAGCCTGCCGCTGCCCAGCTATGCCCGGGTCACGCATCTGGGCAATGGCCGCAGCATCGTCGTGCGGGTCAATGACCGTGGGCCTTTTCACGACGGCCGGGTGATCGACCTGAGCTATGTCGCGGCGCTGGCCCTGGGCGTCTACCAGACCGGGACGGCCATGGTCGAGGTCGAGGCGATCGTGCCGGACGGGACGGCACCGGCCAGCGTCAGCGCACAGGTACCGTCGGCCGCGCCCGCTCCTGCCGGCACCCTGGCTGGCGGTGGCAAGCTCTATGTCCAGGTGGGCGCGTTCAGTGACCAGGGCAATGCCCGCATCCTGCACCGGCAGTTGCGCCGTGATGGTGAACCGGCCCGGATCGAGCGCGTCTACAACGCTGGCCGGCGGATGTATCGCGTGCGCCTGGGCCCGTACCGTGCCACCGCCCTGGCCGAGGCCGCGCGCGAACGGGTCCGGCGTGCCGGCTTTCCTGCCGCGGCCATCGTGATCGGTGACTGAATACCGCCCGTAACGCGGGCGTGACCGCGCTGCAGCCATTGACTACCCTGCCTTCCTGGCCGCGCCGGCAGCATCTGTTGCCGGCAGGCGTGAGATCCCATCTGGAGTACCCCGTGAGAACCAACTTCATGATTTCCCTGGCGCTTGCCGGCGCGCTGGCCCTGATGCCGCCGGTGCTGCGCGCGCAACCACCGTCGTTGCCGGCACCGGATGCACCCGCAACGCCGACCGCGGAGCTGCCGGTGCCGCGGGCCGAGATACTGACTCCGCCCAATGTTCCCGGCAGCGCCTGGATCCTGATCGATCACGACAGCGGCCAGGTCCTGGCCGGCCACAACATCGATACGCCGGTGCATCCGGCCAGCATCACCAAGGTGATGACCTCCTACGTCGTCGCCGATCATTTGGCCCATGGCCGGGTCAGCAACGACGATCCGGTGTTCGTCAGTGAGCGCGCCTGGCGCCAGGGCGGTGCCGGCACCGATGGCTCGTTCACCGCCCTCAAGGTCAACGACAGTGTGCCGCTGGAGGATGTGCTCCGGGGGCTGGTGGTGCAGTCGGGCAATGACGCCTCGATTGCCCTGGCCGAACACATCGCCGGCAGCGAGGAAGCTTTCGCCGACCTGATGAACCAGTACGCGCAGCGGCTGGGCATGAGCAACAGTCACTTCGTCAATGCCAGCGGCCTGACCGCCGAGGGCCACATGATGAGCGTGCGCGATATTGCCACCCTGTCCCAGGCGCTGATCCGCGATCATCCCGAGCACTACCAGCTGTACTCGATCAAGGAATACACCTACGGCGGCATCCGCCAGTACAACCGCAACGGCCTGCTTTGGCGCGACAGCACCGTCGATGGCATCAAGACCGGGCATACCTCGGCGGCCGGCTACTGCCTGGCGGTCTCGGCCAAGCGCGGCGACCAGCGTCTGATTTCGGTGGTGGTCGGCATTGAAGGCAGCCGCAACGAAGGTTTCCGCCAGCGCGAGGAAGCCAACCAGGCGCTGCTGGCCTATGGTTTCCGCGCTTTTGAAACCCATCGCCTGTACCAGGCCGGGCAGGCTGTGGCGACGCCGGAACTGTGGCGCTCGGCCGATGATGCCGCGCCGCTGACCGTGGCCCGGGATCTGCACGTGACCATTCCGCGTGGCCGCTACGATGAGCTGCAGGCCGAAATGGTGATGCCGCCGGTGCTGATCGGGCCGTTGCAGGCCGGCCAGGAAGTGGGTGTGGTATCAGTGACCCTGGCCGATGAAGAGCTTGCCCGGGTGCCGCTGGTGAGCCTGGCCGAGCATGCCGGCGCCGGCTTCTTCCGCCGCGTCTGGCACGACATCCTGTTGCTGTTTGAATGAGGACGCCCCGATGACCACGCTGGAAGGGTTTGCCTACGAATTTCCCGGCGTCTTCGAGGTCTCGGCGATGGGCGCGATCGACGCCGGCATCGCCGAGCAGTTGCCCGACCTGATCGAGGCCGCGGGCGGCAAGGTGCTGACCGGCTCGATCAACGTCCGGCAAAGCCGTGGCGGCAAGTATGTTGCCGTGCGCGCCAGCTTCCTGGCCGCCGACCGGGCGCAACTGGACGCCGTGCACGAGTCGGTGCGCAGTCATCCAGGCGTGCGCTGGCTGCTGTGAGGATCGGCTGCCGGGCCGGCCGGCAGCGGACCGAGCGTGCTTCGACCGGTCATGGTGACTGGATGCCGGTGACCGCTTTTCTTACCGGGAACGCCAGCCCGTGCGCAGCGATCCGTCCCGCATGAACAGTTCCCGGCCGACTGCGCCGCGTCGTCCCCGGCTTGCCAGCGCGTTGCTGCCCGCGTGCCTGCTGTGGCTGCTGTGGCCGTGCCTGGGTGTCGCCGCCCAATGGCAGTTCCAGGGCCTGCTGCAGGGTGACCACACCGCCTTTGACTCTGGTGCCGAGGGCCTGCGTGACGACAGCGAGTTGCGTCGGGCCGAGATGGTGCTCAAGGGCAGCCGGGGCCGGTGGGATTGGACCGCCGGCTATGACCTGGCCAGCCGCAACGACAAATGGCTGGATCTGAATCTGCGCCTGAAGCTGATCGGTGAACGGTCATCCCAGGCCACATCCGGCAGCGGCGAGGGCCAGCTGACGCTCGGCCAGTTCAAGCATTACCTCGGCATGGAAGAGCTGACCAGCAGCCGCCACAACGATTTCATCGCCAAGGCCATGGCCACCAGTACCTTCGCCATTGGCCGGCGCCTGGGTGCCGGGGCGACCTGGTCATCGGGACCGTGGTCGCTGGCCGGCAGCGGCTTCGGCCGCGAGCTGGGCAGCGGCGGTGCCCGGGGCGGCGGCTACAGCCTGCGTGGTGTCTGGGCGCCGGTGCAAGGCGATGGCCACATCGTGCACCTGGGCCTGTCCGGCCTGCACCGGGCTACCGACGATGACAGCGTCCGGCTGCGCGCACGCACCGGCTTCGAGCCGGCTTCGGTGCCCCGGCTGGTCGACACCGGCACCTTCACCGCCGTCGATCGGATCCGGACCCTCGGGCTGGAAGCGGCCTGGGTCACCGGGCCGGTGAAATTCCAGGGTGAGTATCTGGACAGCAGCCTCCGGCGCCGGCATCAGGCCAGCGACCCCGATGTCGCGCCCGGACGCGATTTCAATGCCCATGGCTGGTACCTGTCCGGCATCTGGAACCTGACCGGCGAGCCGTGGCGCTATCGCAACGGTGTCTTCAGTCCCGGCCAGGCCGGCGATGCCGGCAATGATGCCGGGCGCTGGCAGCTGGCGGCGCGCATCGAAGGGCTGGATCTGGATGATGGCGGCAGCGTCGGCGGCCATGCCCGGGTGTTGACCGTGGGCGGCAACTGGTACTGGCGCGAGCACCTGAAACTGTCACTGAACCACGTCCGTGCCGATGTCCGACGGCCCGACCGCAATGGACAATCACCCCGGGCCCTGGTCGCCCGGCTGCAAATGCACTGGTGACCAGGGCTGGCCGATCAGGGCCAGGGCGTGCGCCTGCACGCAGCCGGTCAGCGCCGGCAGGTGATAGCCGCCTTCCAGTGCCGACACGATCCGGCCACCGGCGTGGCGCTTGGCCAATGCCGCCAGTTCGCCGGTGAGCCAGTGGAAATCTTCTTCCAGCAGCGCCATCCCGCCCAGCGGATCGTCCCGATGGCCGTCGAAACCGGCCGAGATCAGGATCAGCTGCGGTGCGAAGGCATCGATGCGCGGCAGCGCCTGTTGCCGCCAGGCGTCGCGGAAGGCCTGGCCAGCGGTGCCGGCGGGCAGGGTGAGGTTGAGGATGTTGTCGTGATCACCGGTTTCCTCGCTGCGGCCGCTGCCCGGATACAGCGGCCACTGATGGCTGGAGACCACCAGCACGCCCGGGTCACGCCAGAAGATCGCCTGGCTGCCATTGCCGTGGTGGACATCGAAATCGATGATCGCGATCCGCTCCAGGCCATGTTGGCTCTGGCCGTGGCGGGCGCCGACGGCAATATTGTTGAACTGGCAAAAGCCCATGGCCTGGCCGGCGGTGGCGTGGTGTCCGGGCGGCCGTACCGCGCAGAATACGCGCCGGGCGCTGCCGTCGAGCACGGCATCGACAGCGGCGATGACGGCACCGGCGGCATGGCGGGCTGCGGTGAGGGAACCGGCGGCAACCGCGGTATCGGGATCCAGCTGGACCCGCGCGCCGCTTTCCCCGGCGCTCCAGATCCGGTCCACGTGCGGCTCATCATGGGCCAGGCAAAGCTGGGCCCGATTTGCCAGCGGTGCCTGCTGCACCGGGCACCCGGCCAGGGCGGGGTGCTCAAAGGCGGCCAGGGCGGCGGCCAGCCGCGCCGGCTGTTCGGGGTGGCCGGGGCTGGGGTCGTGACCGGCGCAGGCCGGATGGGTAACCAGCAGCAGATCCGTCATCGTGGTGCCCGGTGCGCGACAGGCTTGCCGATCGGGCCGGTCAATGCCAGGCCAGTCATGACCCGGCCAGGCAACGCCGGCCTCAACGCGGCCGGCGGTGCTGGTTGTCCCACAGCACTTCGCCGGCGCCGCTGGCCCGGGCCAGGACGCGGGCATAAACGAACAGCAGATCCGATAGCCGGTTCAGGTACTTGAGCGCCGGCGGGTGCACCAGGCCGGTGCGGGCCAGGGCCACCACCACGCGTTCGGCGCGCCGGCACACGGTCCGCGCCAGGTGGCAGGTGGCGGCGGCATGGCCACCGCCGGGCAGGATGAATTCCTTCAGCGGCGGCAGGTCCTGGTTGGCGCTGTCGATGGCCTGCTCCAGCCGGTCGATGTCCTCGTCGGTCACCAGGCTGGTGCCCGAGGGCAGGGACAACTCGCCACCGAGGTCGAACAGGTCGTGCTGGATCGCGGTCAGCACCTGGGGCAGGGGTTCGGGCAGGTTGTTGGCCAGGAGCATGCCCAGGGCGCTGTTGAGCTCGTCAACGGTGCCGCAGGCCTCCATGCGCAGGCTGTCCTTGCCGGTGCGGCTGCCATCGCCCAGGCCGGTGCTGCCATCGTCACCGGTGCGGGTATAGATCCGTGAAAGCCGGTAGCCCATGGTGTTTGCTCCCGGTCAGTGCGCGCCGGCCATTGCCGGCCAGCGCTGCAGCAACAGGTGGCGGGCGCCGAACAGCAACGCCGAATAGAACAGGGCGCTGGCCACGGTCCACTTGAAGAACGGGATGGCCGCGACGTAGCAGGGCAGCAGGCCGGCGGCACAGGCGTTGTAGCCGGGCAGCGGCGAGGCGGCCAGCCAGACGGCGAAGTTGGTGACGATAAAGAAGATCACTGCCCCGGCCAGCGACCAGCCCACGACCCGGCCGGCGCTGATCCGCCCGCGCATGGCGAATCCGGCCACCGCGCACAGGCCGATGCAGGCATAGACCGCCAGATGGCTGAGGCTGAAGAGGTACTCCATGTAGAAGCCGCCATGGACCAGGCCCAGGGCCAGGTCGGACAGGACCATCGCCAGCAGCGGCACCAGCAGCGCCAGGCGGCGGTCAAGCAGGCAGGCACCGGCGAACAGGGCCATCGATTCCACCGGCGTGAAATTGGGCGGATGCGGCAGCAGCCGGGTCAGTGCCACCACGGCGATCATCGCAACGATGGTCAGGTTGTGGGGGCTGAGCAGGGACTGGCTCGGCTTGGTCATGGCGGGTGGGTCTCCGGGAGTTGCCAAGGTGCGCGGCGGGTTGTCGCGAGGGGCGCCTAGGATAACCCAAGCGCCCGCGCCGGCCGTGTGCCGGCCGCGTCGGCGACCGGCCGGCCAGCGGGTTATCGGCGCCGGTCCCGGTCCCGGCCATTGGCGCGCCCAGGCGCTGCCGCCAGCCGCGCCACTGTTCCCGGCTGCCGGTATCATCGCGGCCATGAACACCGATTGCGATGTCCTGATCGTCGGTGGCGGCCTGGTTGGTACCAGCCTGGCGCTGGCACTGGCGCGCGCGCCGATGCGCACACTGCTGATCGAAGCCAAGGCGGCCCCTGCGGCCGACGCAGCCGGCCTGGCAGCCGCGGCGGATTCACCCGCGCCGGCAGGCCGGCCTGGTGAGCGCTATCTGGCCCTGTCGCGGGCCAGCATGAACGCCCTGGAACACCTGGCGGTGCGCCGGTTGCTGGCCAACGATCCCGAGCCGATCCGGGCAGTGCATGTCAGCCGCCGTGGCGATTTCGGCCGCGTCCTGTTGTCGGCCAAAGAGACCGGCCTGGATGATTTCGGCGCGGTGCTGCCGGCCAGCCGTCTGGGACAGGCCTTGGCCACCGCCCTGCGGGAGCAACTGGCGGCCACCCCGAAATCGTTGGCCCTGCAGGCATCGGACCAGACCGGCCGCGCGACGGCCGACGCCGCCGCCAGCACAGGCACAGCCTCCGGGCTGGCGCATCGGGCACCAGCGCGCCTGCTGGCCCTGGCCAGCAACACGGACTGGGTCGAAGCCACGATCGAAACGGACCAGGGCCGGCAGCTGCTGCGCGCCGGCATCGTGGTCGGCGCCGATGGCGCCCGGTCCATGGTTGCCGCCCAGGCCGGCCTGGTGGTGGACGAGCACGATTACGGGCAGGAAGCGGTGGTCTTGTCGGCGTCCTGCAATCGCCCGCACCAGGGCGTCGCCTACGAGCGGTTCACCGATGACGGCGCGTTGGCGGCATTGCCGCTGCCCGGTCGCCGCATCGGCCTGGTCTGGAGCCGCAACCGCGAGCCTGATGTCTCCGATGTGGGGCTTGCGCCGGCCGATGCCGAGCGTCCGGCCCTGGATCCGGAAGCGGTCCTGGCGCAGGTGCAGGCACGGTTTGGATACCGGCTGGGCCGGCTGCACACGCCCGGACCGTGCGCGGTGTTTCCGCTGCTGCGGCGCACGGCTGCCGACACCGTCCGCGGTCGTATCGCCCTGGTCGGCAACGCCGCCCAGAGCCTGCATCCGATTGCCGCGCAGGGCTTCAATCTGGGTTTGCGCGATGCGCTGGTGCTGGCCGAAGCCTTGGCTGCGACGCCGGACCCGGTCGCCGCGCTGGCCGACTACCAGGCCCGGCGGATGCACGATCGGCAGCGTATCGCCAGCCTCAGCCACGCCCTGGCGCGCTGGCCGAAGCTGGTCGTGCCCGGTCTGGGCCTGCTGCGCAGCCTGGGATTTGCCGCGTTCAATGCCAGCCCCGGCCTGCGGCAATCGCTGATGCTGACGGCGATGGGTTTTGCCGAGCAGGCCCCGGCAGCGGTGCTGGAGCGCAGCGCCTGGAGCCGACCGTGAACCGAAGCAGCCCCGCGCACAGTACTGCCGGCGCGACTTGGCCGATCGCGGTCGTCGGCGCCGGGCCGGCCGGACAGGCAGCGGCACTGGCGCTGGCCGGCGCCGGTTACCCGGTGCATCTGGTCGATGCCGGCCCGGGTCCGGCGCCGGCGCCCGAGGCCGCCGACCTGCGCGTGTTCGCGCTGTCACCGGCCTCGCTGTCGCTGCTGGCGCAACTGCAGGCATGGCCGCCACCGCAGCCGGAGCGGATCTCCCCGTATCGGCGCATGCACATCTGGCAGCAGGATCCCGCGGGCGGCCTGGAGTTCGATGCCGCCAGCCTGGGCTGGGCGGAGCTGGGATGCATCGTCGAGCACGGCGTGCTGCAGCACGCGCTGGCCTGCGCCATCGCTGCGACCCCGTCGATCCGGTGCCATTGGCAGGCGCGGGTGCAGGCGCTTGACCCGGCTGATGACACCGTGACCCTGCAACTGGCCGATGGCCAGAAGCTGACGGTGGCGCTGGCCGTGGCCGCCGATGGCGCCGGATCGCCGCTGCGCGCCCTGGCTGGCCTGGGTGTGCGCCGCCATGACTATGGCCAGGCCGGACTGGTCGCCAACGTCCGTTGCCGGGAGCCGCACCAGGGAACCTGCCGGCAGCGCTTTCTGCCCGACGGGCCCCTGGCCTTCCTGCCCCTGGCATCGGGTCCGCGCGACTGCTCGATTGTCTGGAGCCAGCCGCACGATGAGGCCCGGCATTGGCGCGATGCGCCGGTGGCACAGTTCCAGAAGGCCTTGGCCGCCGCCATGGATGGTTGGCTGGGGCCGGTCGAGCTGCTCGGCGCCCGGGCGATGTTCCCGCTCGCACGCCAGTTGGCGGACCGCTATCACCACAACCGGGTGGTGCTGCTGGCCGACGCCGCCCATGCCGTGCACCCGTTGGCCGGGCAGGGCTTGAACCTGGGTTTCCTGGATGTTGCTGCCCTGGCGCGGATTCTGGGAGCGGCGGCTCGGCGCGGGCTGGATCCGGGTCTGCCGGCGCTGCTGGCCCGTTATGCACGTGAGCGGCAGGGTGAGAACGCGCTGGCCGCGCACGGTTTCGATGTCATTGCCGGCAGTTACGCATTGGCCGGCCACCGCCTGGACGGCCTGCGCGATCTGGTGATCGGCCTGCTGGACCGCGCGCCGCCGCTGAAGCGGCAACTGGTCAGGGCCGCTTCCGG
>CAZUZT010000014.1:24668-29368 GCA_964624575.1 uncultured Rhodanobacteraceae bacterium
GGCCGCTGCCGATCAGGATCAGTTCCGGCCCGGCGGCCAGCAGCAGGTCCAGGTCTGCCGTGACCATGGCACTGACATCGGTCACTGGCCAGTCGCGCAGCAACCGGTCACCGATCACCGCGAAGCTGTGCCGCAGTTCCTGGTCACCCACGGCAATGGCATCGGTCCGGTACCAGCGGATCAGCTGGCTGCCGTCGCCGGGATCGCGAACCAGTCCGCTCATGCGGGCAGGGCGATTTTCGGCTCCGAAGCATTGCGCCGGAACAGGGTCACGGTGTGGCCGATGGTCTGGACGATATCGGCGCCGCTGGCCTGCGCCAGCTGCTCGATCAGGGCGCTGCGTTGGGCGCGGTCGGCGGCGGTCAGCTTCACTTTGACCAGTTCGTGCTGGTCAAGCACCTGGTCCAGCTCGGCGAGGAAGGCATCGGTGATGCCCTTGTTGCCGCTGTGCATGAAGGCTTTCAGGTGATGCGCCTGGCTGCGCAGGTAGCGTTTCTGGGGGGCTTTGAGTGTCATCCGCGCATGATATCCGCCCTCGCGGCGGCGGCACAGCCGCAGGCCGCCACCGTGTTCATCGGCCAGCCCGCCCGGATCGCTCCGGGCGGGTGCCGTCAGCGGCTTTCAGAACTGGTAGTTGAGCGACAACCACAGGCGGCGGCCTTCCTGGATCGTGCCGGTGGTGCCCTGGGCGATCTGGGTGTAGTGCGAACCCCAAGCCGGGTTGCCATCGGCGGTCGTGTACGGCTGGCCGGCCAGGAAATCCTTGTCCAGCAGGTTGTAGAGGGTGGCGTTGAGGGTCAGCTGCGGGCGCAGGCGGACACTGCCACCCAGATGGAACTGGCTGTAGGCGCGCAATGGCCCCAGACCGTCGACGATGGCCTGGTTGCTGGCACTGAGGTTGTCATACAGGTGGGTAAAACGCTCGCGGTCACCGAAGTATTCGCCGCGCAGCCACAGGTCAAGACGCTCGCTGGCGGCCCAGTTGAGACTGGCATTGACGATGTGCCGTGCCTGGTTGGTGAACGGGGCGCCGGCATCGGCGCCGCTGCGCTGCTCGGTATCGGTGAAGGTGTAGTTGCCGGCCAGGGTCCAGTCGGGCAGGAATTCCCAGCGCGCGGCCAGTTCCGCGCCCTGCGAGCGGGCTTCGCCGATGTTGACGCTCTGGGCGAAGCTGTCCTGGCCGAAGCCGCTGCCCAGATCCAGGCAGCCGGGCAGGCCGGGCTGGCCGGCGGCGTGGCAATTGGGTACCGGCGTGCCGGCGCTGATCATGTCCTGGAACCGGGTCTGGAACACGGTGAGATTGGCGTTGAAGCCGGCCAGCGTATCGAAGTACAGGCCGATCTCCAGATTGCGGCTGGTTTCCGGTTTCAGGTGCGGGCTGCCGATGGTGATGGTCGCACCCTGGGCGGTGGCACCATTGATGCCGTCATGCAACTGGTTGACGGTCGGTGCCCGGTAACCGTTGCTGACCCCGCCCTTGAGGGTCCAGCGGTCGCCGGCATTCCAGACCAGGTATGCACGCGGGCTGAAATGACCGCCGAAGGCGTCATGGTTTTCCCAGCGCCCGCCCAGGGTCAGCGCCAAGGCGTGGGACAGGCTCCACTCATCTTCGACGAACACCGTCCAGGAGCTGCGTTGGAACACGCCGCCGGCGATCCCGTCCTCGGTTTCGGCATCCATGTACTGCCCGCCCAGGGTCAGCATGTGGGCATCGCCGATATCGGTGATCAGGCGGGTGTCGAAGACCAGATCGGTTGATTTGAGGGTGCGCGGAGCGCCGCCAACGCGGCCGGGAAGGCCGTTCCAGGCCTGGCCGATGCGGCCCGGGATGGTCCGGCCCAGGGTGCGCGTGTCGCGATGGGTGAGGCTGTTTTCCCACACGCCAACGGCCAGCCTGGAGGCGTGCGCGAGCACGGTCTGGTTGCGCGAAAAACGCAGTTGTCCGGCATAGCCGGCGGCCTGGTCCGAAGGCGTTGTGCAGCCGCTGACGGCGTTGCCGGACCAGCCGTCCAGGGTGCCCAGTTGGCAGTCGTCGTTGTCGTAGGTCTGCAGGCTGCGGCTGGCATCCAGGTAAAACTCATGGGCCTGGCCGGGCGTGAAGGTGAGGCGGGCACCGATATCGAAATTCTCGCCGGCGACCGCGGCGGCACCGCGCCGGCTCACTGTCGAACCATCGGCAAAGGTCAGGCTGGAATCATCGCGGTGGTGGAAATTGCCGCGTACGGCCAGGCCCAGCAACTCGTCCCTGAGCGGGCCGGATGAGTAGATGTTCAAGCCATGGCTGGCGCCGTAATCGCTGTCCTGGTGCCAGGTGGCATTGACTCCCAGCGAGGTGCCCCAGACCGGTGCCACTGCGCGGGTGATGATGTTGACCACGCCGCCCATCGCGTCGGAGCCGTACAGGGTCGACATCGGCCCGCGGATCACCTCGATGCGCTCGATCGCCGACAGCGGCGGCATGAAACTGGTCGCGGTCTCGCCGAAGCCGTTCGGGGCGACGTCACCGGAATTGTTCTGGCGCCGGCCATCGATCAGGATCAGCGTGTAGCTGCTGGGCATGCCGCGGATGGAGATGTTCAGGCCGCCGGTCTTGCCGGTGCCTTGCAGCACATCCAGCCCTTCCACGTCGGCCAGCGCCTCGGCCAGATTGGCAAAGCCCTTGCGTTCCAGTTCGGTGCGCTCGATCACGCTGATGCTGGCCGGTGCCTGGGTCAGCTTCTGCTCGAAGCCGGCGGCGGTCACCACCACGCGCGACAGCATAGGCTCGTCGGAGTCCGGCGTGGTCTGTGCCGCCAGCAGGCCGGCGGCCAGGGTCAGGACCAGGCCACAGGCCATCCGGCATCCGGTGGCGCAGGATCGCCGGTGCCGGTCATGGGCACCGGTGGCAGGCGCGGGGCAGCATGCGCGCGGGTCGTACATTTGGGGCTTCCTTGGTGGGATTGGATGAGGTTGTCGTCGTGCGCCTGGCGGCCGGCCCTGGGGGCCGCTGGCCTGCCGGCGTCGGGGCGCGGATTGTAGGTGAGAATCGTTCCCATACACAATCCTATTCACGCTTGCCGCCCGTGGCCGAACTTTTCCGGCGCCAGCGCCGGCAACGGCTACAATCGTCCCGATGAACCGGTCCCGCAGCTCCAAACGCTGGTTGCGCGAACATTTCGGCGACCCCTACGTCAAGCAAGCCAAGGCCAGCGGCATGCGCTCGCGCGCGGCGTTCAAGCTGGAAGAGCTGCTCGACCGCGACCGGCTGATCCGCCCGGGCATGGTGATTGTCGACCTGGGCGCCGCGCCCGGCGGCTGGTCGCAGGTGGCGGCACGGGCGCTGGACGGACGGGGCCGGGTGCTGGCACTGGACATCCTGCCGATGCCATCGATCGCCGGCGTGGAGGTGCTGGAAGGTGACTTCCGCGAACCCGAAGCCCTGGCGGCGCTGGCGGCCGCTCTGGATGGCGCCCGGGTCGACCTTGTCCTGTCCGACATGGCCCCCAATATGAGTGGTGTCACCTCAGTGGACCGGGCGCGTGCCCTGTACCTGGCCGAGCTGGCCAGGGATTTTGCCTTCGACTGGTTGCGGCCGGGTGGCGATTTCCTGGTCAAGCTGTTCCACGGCCCCGGCTTTGACGAATTCATCCGGCAGCTGCGGCCAGACTACGACAAGGTGGTGGTGCGCAAGCCCAAGGCTTCGCGGGCCCGAAGCTCCGAGGTCTACGCGCTGGCGACCGGCTTTACCGGCGCCAAACCGTCGGCCTGAATGGCTTGGGCCTGGCGGGTGGTCTGGTTAAGCTGTCCAACAACGGATACTCAAGCGGTTGCAATTCAACTATGAATGACATGAGCAAGAACCTGCTGCTGTGGGTTGTCGTCGCCGTCGTGCTGATGGCGGTGTTCCGCAGCTTCACGCCGCCGGACGGGGCGATCGGCGAGGTCGCCTATTCGGCCTTCATCCAGGAGGTCCATGCCGGCCGCGTCGACAAGGTACACATCGGTCAGGACGAAGTGTCCCTGCAGGTGACGCGCCAGGACGGCAGCCGCTACCGGGTCAACGCGCCGCGGCGCGACCAGAAGCTGATGGACGACCTGCTGGCCGACAACAGCCGCATCGAGGTCACCCGCGAGACTCCTGATTCGGGTCCCGGCCTGTTCGATATTTTGCTCAACTGGTTCCCGTTCATCCTGTTCATCGGCCTGCTGATCTTCTTCATGCGCCAGATGCAGGGCGGCGGTGGCGGCCGCGGCGCGATGAGCTTTGGCAAGTCGCGGGCCAAGATGCAGGGCGAGGACCAGGTCAAGGTCACCTTTGCCGATGTCGCCGGTTGCGACGAGGCCAAGGAGGATGTCGGCGAGCTGGTCGAATTCCTGCGCGATCCCAGCCGGTTCCAGAAGCTGGGCGGCAAGATCCCGCGCGGCGTTCTGATGGTCGGTCCGCCGGGTACCGGCAAGACCCTGCTGGCCCGGGCCATTGCCGGCGAGGCCAAGGTGCCGTTCTTTTCCATTTCCGGCTCGGACTTCGTCGAGATGTTCGTCGGCGTCGGTGCCAGCCGCGTGCGCGACATGTTCGAGCAGGCGAAGAAAAACGCGCCCTGCATCGTCTTCATCGACGAAATCGACGCGGTCGGGCGCCACCGCGGCCACGGCCTCGGCAACTCGAACGACGAGCGCGAGCAGACGCTCAACCAGCTCCTCGTCGAGATGGACGGCTTCGA
>CAZUZT010000015.1:0-28103 GCA_964624575.1 uncultured Rhodanobacteraceae bacterium
GCACCCCGGCGTGGATGGTGAAGTAGTCCACGCCCTGTTCGGCCTGCTCGATCAGGGTGTCGCGGAAGATCTCCCAGGTCAGTTCCTCGGCCTTGCCGCCGACCTTCTCCAGTGCCTGGTAGATGGGGACGGTGCCGACCGGCACCGGCGAGTTGCGCAGGATCCACTCGCGCGTTTCGTGGATGTGCTTGCCGGTGGACAGGTCCATGATCGTGTCGGCGCCCCAGCGCGCCGCCCAGACCATTTTCTCCACCTCTTCGGCGATGGCGCTGGTTACGGCCGAGTTGCCGATGTTGGCGTTGACCTTCACCCGGAAGTTGCGGCCGATGATCATCGGCTCCAGCTCCGGATGGTTGATGTTGGCGGGAATGATGGCGCGGCCGGCGGCGACTTCGGCGCGCACGAACTCCGGCGTGACCTGGGCCGGCAACTGCGCTCCGAACGCTTGCCCGGCGTGCATGCGGCGCAGGTAGCCGGCCTGCTCGTAGCTGTCGCGCAGCTGCGCCAGGCGGGCGTTCTCGCGGATCGCGATGAACTCCATTTCCGGGGTGATGGTGCCGCGGCGTGCGTAGTGCATCTGGCTGACGTTGGCGCTGGCCAGCGCACGGCGTGGCGGGCGCTGATGCGGAAAGCGCAGATGCGCGGTTTTCGGGTCTTCGGCGCGCTGACGGCCGCAGTCACTGCTCGGCCCTGGCAGGGTCCGGGTGTCGCCGCGGGCCTGGATCCAGGCCGTGCGCTGCGCCGGCAGGCCGGTCAGCAGGTCGATCCTCACGTCCGGATCGGTGTAGGGACCGGAGGTGTCGTAGACGGTGACCGGTGCATTCGGCTCCAGGCTGCCATCCCGCCGCCGGGTGGGCGACAGCGCGATTTCACGCATCGGTACGCGGATGCCCTGGCCGCCTTCGACATGGATGCGGCGGCTGCCGGGCAGGGGACGGCGGACCTCGCTGGAAAGCTCGGCGGCCTTGAGGACCAGTTCGGTGGCGATGGCTTGCATGGGCGTTTCCTCGTTGCGTGCGGCATCGGGAAAGCGTGGGCGCAGCCTGGCACGGCCGCAGGCACGGGCCAATGCCACCGGCGCGGGCGCCGGGCGATGATCGCTGGCCGGCGGCGCAGCAAGCGCCGGCGGTTTGTGCGTCAGCTTTGGGGCTGTCCCGCCTTCCCTACGCCGGCATTAACCGGATCAGGTTCGAGGGGACTGTCTCAGCCGGCCATCCTGGCCCGGCACCCCCGGCGGTGGTCCGGTGCGCGGGCAGGCCCGCAACACCGGAGGGGGCACGATACGCCCGTGCTGCCGGCCGGACAAGGTGCGGCGGTCTCAGGCGGGCCGGCTTTTGCCGGCCGGTCGCCGGATCAGAACATGCCGGTCTGCAGCTTGGCCGCCTCGGACATCATGTGCCGGCTCCAGGGCGGGTCAAAAACCAGCGCGACATCGGCTTGAGTGATCGTCGGCACCAACTCCAGCTTGGTGCGGACATCCTCGGCCAGGAACTCGCCCATGCCGCAACCTGGCGCAGTCAGGGTCATCTTGACCTCGACCCGGCGCTTGCCGTCCTCGTCGTGCAGCAGGTTGCATTCGTAGACCAGGCCCAGGTCGACGATATTGATCGGGATTTCCGGATCAAAACAGGTGCGCAGCTGGTCCCAGAGCACTTTTTCGACATCTTCGTCGGCGGCGTTGGCGGGCAGTTCCGGCAGCGGCGGGACATCCTTGCCGAGGGCATCGGCATCGGCGCCGGCAATGCGGAACAGGTTGCCCTCCATATACACGGTGAAACTGCCGCCCAGGGCCTGGGTGATATAGCCGACCTGGCCGGCCGGCAAAATCACTTCCTCGCCCAGGGGTACCAGGACTGCCGGGCAGTCGCGCAGGAGGGTGATCGGTTCGCTGCTGTTACTGTAAGGTCTCATGCCCTTGATCTATGAGTTGAACGTGGAATTCCAAGGCCGCGCCCCCGGCCGGAATTGGCCCGGGCTGTTGCGCCTGTGGCCATTCTGGCTGGTTCTGCTCCTGCTTGAAGCCATTTTATGGCTATTGCTGTCACTGCGCTTCGGCTCGCCGTGCGCGCCGGTGGCCCTGGCCGTGGGCCTGACCTTCGGTGTCGGCACGCAGACCGTCACCGGCGGTGGCTGGCGGTCCGCGCTGCTGGCGCTGTTGCTGACCGCGGCGACGGTTGTCCTGGTGCTCTATGCCCAGGCCGCCTTCCACGTGGCCCGGGTGCTGGGCATGGCGCCGCTGACGGCGCTGGCGGAGACCGGCTACGCCTTTGCCCGTGATGTGCTGGCCGGCCTGCTGTCGCCGGCCCATGGCCTTTGGCTGGCCGCCGGCCTGTTGCTGGCGCCGCTGGTCGGCAGCGGCGGCCTTTGGCGCGCACTGGCGGTTTTCGCGCCCAGTGGCCGCGGCAGGTCGTCGCGGGAGTACGGGTCAAGGTAGTGGCGACGGTGCCGCCGCCGGGATCGTTGCCGCTGTTCTGGCTGCCGGCCGCGGCCGCCGCGTTGCCGGTGCTGGCCACCACCGTGGCCTGGAGCCTGTCCGTGGCGCACGGCCATATCGAGCCGTGCAACCCGTTCTGGGACGGCTGCACCTCGATCAGCCGGGCCGCCCGTCATGGTTTGGGCAACCACCTGTTCCGGGCGCTGATGCTGCCGTGCGCGATGTTGCAGATCCTGTTCTGGTGGCTGTGTCGGCGCTGGTTGCTGGCCGAGGGCAGGTCAGCGGGACCGGCCTTATCGGCGCTTGGCCTGATCGCCGGTGCCTTCCTGGTGCTGTATGCCACCTTCCTGGGCACTGAAGGGTCGATCTACCAGTTGCTGCGCCGTTATGGCGTGGTGGTCTATTTCGCCGCCACCTACCTGGCCCTGCTGCTGGTGCTACGGCAATTGGCCGGGGATCCGGCCGACCGCCTGCACCGGCCGTTGTTGATCGTTGCCCTGGTCAAGCTGGGGCTGGGCCTGGCCACGGTGGCGGTCTCGGCGCTGGTGGTGGACGAGGCGGTCAGCTACCGCTGGGAGAATGTCCTGGAATGGCAGCTGGGAATCTGGCTGACGGCGATGTTTGCCCTGTTTGCCTGGCGCTGGCGCGGTCTGACCGCGCAGTTGCGATTGCCGCCGCCGCGTTGAGCCCGGGCAGATGCCGGCACCGACACCGACAGGTGGCGGCTTGGCAGGGACGATGGCCCGGCCGCCGGTTTCCCGGCTGGCTCAGCTTTCCCGGTAGCGCGGCCGCAGTTGCTCGAGCATCTCGGCGACCATGGCCGGCAGATCAAAGCGTGGCGCCCAGCCCCAGTCACGCCGGGCGCGCGAGTCATCGATCGAGCACGGCCAGGCGGCGGCGATGGCCTGGCGGAAGTCCGGTTCGCAGTCAAACTGGAAGCCGGCAATCTTCGCGGCGATCTGCTCGGCGATTTCGGTCGGGCTGAAGCTCATCGCCGCCAGGTTGTAGCTGCCACGTTCGCTGATCGCCGATGCCGGCGCCGCCATCAACTCGATGCTCGCGCGCACGGCATCATCCATGTACATCATCGGCAGGCGCTGGTCGGCTTCCAGGAAACAGGTGTAGCGGCGCTCGCGCAGGGCGGCGTGGAAGATCTCCACCGCGTAATCGGTGGTGCCGCCGCCCGGCGCGGTGCGGTGGCTGATCAGGCCGGGGTAGCGCAGGCTGCGCACATCGACGCCGCGGTTGGCGTGATACCAGCGGCACCAGCCCTCACCGGCGAGTTTGGAAATGCCATAGACCGTGGTCGGCTCCATGACCGTGGTCTGGGGCGTGTCCTCGCGTGGCGTGCTGGGGCCGAAGGCGGCGATCGAACTGGGCCAGAACACGCGCTCGATGGTGCCGGCGGCGGCCAGTTCCAGCACGTTGAGCAGGCTGGTCATGTTCAACTGCCAGGCCCAGCCGGGTTTCTGCTCACCGCGTGCCGACAGCGCGGCCACCAGTTGGTAGACCTGCGTGATGCCATGGCGCTGGACGATCGCCGCCAACGCCGCGGCATCGATCGCGTCCAGGGTTTCATGGTGCAGTTGCGGATGCGGGCCGGTGGCGACGATGTCACTGGTGATCACCGCCTGGTCGCCATGGCGGCTGGCCAGGGCCAGTGCCAGTTCGGTGCCGATCTGGCCGTTGGCTCCGATGATCAGGATTCGGGGGCTTGCCATGGGATTCCTTGCAATCGTGCGCTGCCGGGCCGGGCGTGGCCGTCACCGGCGATCAGGCCGGGGCGACGCGGGAGAGCGGGTCGGGTTGTGCACCGGCCTTCGGTGCCATCTGCCACCGTCCAGCGCATCCGCCGGGCGGGCTCGCCAAGCCGAAGGCACTGCGCGGATACCGACACCTTCCGGACCCCGCCGAACAGCCGTCGTTGACGGCAGCCGGTGGGCTCAAAAGCGGCGATTATAAGTGCGTCGACGGCAGGGCGTCGGCGCGCGCCCTCAGTCGCGTCTGCCGGCAGGAACCTCACCGGTGTCGGCGCCACTGCCGGCACCCGGATCGGCACCCGGACTGGCCGGGTCGGCTGCCGGACCGGTGGCCGCGTTCTCGTCCGGTTCGTCGAGCAGCAGCAGGTCCGGGCCGTTGCCGTTGTCGGCCGGCACCGATTCGCTGTCGCGGCCGGTGTCGGTGTCGATCCGGTGCGAGGGCAGGCGGCCGCTGTCGATCAGGCGCTGGATGCTGGCCATGACCTCGGCGCGCCCGAACGGCTTGCGGATGAAATCATCGGCGCCGATGCGCTCGCCGTAGAACTGCTCGGTGGCCTTCAGGTTGCCGCTGATCATGATCACCGGAATCGCGCTGGTGGCCGGATCCCGGCGCAATGCCCGCAGCACGGCAAAACCGCTCATGCCGGGCATGACGATATCGAGCACGATCAGGTCGGGGATATCTTTGGCAGCGACCAGTGCCTCCTCGCCGTTGTTCAAGGTGGCGACTTCGTAGCCGTCATCGCTGAGCATCCGGCCCAGCACCGCCGCCACTGTCGGCGAATCATCGACCACCAGCACCCTCAGGCCGCGGCTGCCGCGCAGCCGCAGGTCGGACCACGCTTCCGAGGCCGACCCATCGCCGGCCGGCCCGTCGGCGGGTTTGTCCTTGAACATCCCTTTCAGACGGTTCAATACGCTCAATGTCGTCATCCTCGTGGCCGCTCGTTACAAGTCGCCATAGTGCGCTGGATGGCCGGCAACAACAAGCCGCCAGGCGCGAAGCCGACCGCTGCCGGGCGGGCGTGGCGGCCCCGGGTGCTGCCGTGGGCGCCGGTGCATGCGCCCGGATCGGTCAAGCGCCGACTCGCTGCCGCCAGCCGGTGGCGGTGGCCGGGTTGGCGATCCGGGCCGGACCGGTTAACTTGCCCTGTCGGGCCGATGCTGCGCAGACCAGCGCGGCGATAATGGTGAAATCACTTGGGAGCGTGCTGATGAACTGGAAGATTCCGGCCCTGGCCGGCCTGTTGCTGACCCTGGCGCTGCCGATGGCGGCGCCGGCCCAGAGCGATGCTGCCGGCAGCGCATTGCGTCCGCTGGATGCCGAAACCATGTGGCAGCTCAAGCGGTTGTCGAGCCCGGCCGTTTCCCCCGATGGCAGCCATGTCGTGGTCGCGGTGACGGCCAATGACAAGGAAGCCGACCAGTCCAGCACGCGCCTGTGGCTGTTCGATGCCCGTCAGGGCCAGGGCCGGCCGCTGACCGCCGAAGGCGTCAGCAGCGCCAATCCGGTCTGGTCGCCGGACAGCCGCCAGATCGCGTTTGAATCCAAGCGCGCCGACGACGAGGTCAACCAGCTGTATGTGATCTCGCTGGCCGGTGGCGAGGCCCGGCGTCTGACCGACCTGCCGCCCGGCGCCAGCGGCGCCAAATGGTTCCCCGATGGCCGGCAACTGGCCTTCGTCGGCCGGGTCTGGCCGGATCTTGAGACCTGGGATGAACAGGGCGAGCGGCAGCAGGAGCGGCGTGATTCCAAGGTCTCGGCGCGGGCCTGGGACCGGGCGCCGATCCGCTACTGGGCGACCTGGCTGGATGAGCGCGAGGCGCATCTGTACCGGATCTCCGTGGACGGCGGTGACCCCATCCCACTGACCCCGGACAGCGGCGTCAAGCTGATGGGCCAGGGCGGTGCCGGCAGCTATGACATCTCGCCCGATGGCAGCCTGATCGCGCTGACCGTGGACAGCGACAGCACCGGGGTCCAGTCCAACGCCGACATCTACCTGCTGCCGGTGGCCGGCGGCCCGGTGCGCAACCTCACCGCCGACAACCCGGCCAACGACACCGGCCCGCGCTTCAGTCCGGACGGCCGTTGGCTGGCGTATTCGCGGCAGGAGATTCCCGGCTTCTATGCCGACCGCCAGCAACTGGTGCTGCATGATCTGCGCAGTGGCGAAGAGCAGGTGCTCAGCGCCGATATCGACCGCTCGATCAGCCAGCCGCTGTGGCTGGGCGACAGCCGCAGCATGATCGTGTCGGTCGACGATGCCGGCACCCGCCGCCTGTACCGGCTGGAGGTTCCCTCCGGCCGCTTCACCGCCATCACCGCCGAAACCAGCTACGGCTCGCCCTCGGTGTCCAGCGATGGCCGGGTGCTGGTGGCCCTGAACGAAAGCTTCCTGATGCCGCCGACCCTGGTGCGGGTCAACCCGCGCAATGGCCAGGTGATGCAGCTGTCCAGCTTCAACGATGAGATTCTGGGCACGATCGATTTCGGCAGCTACGAGTCGGTCACCTACGAAGGCGCCAACGGCGAGCCGATCCAGATGTGGGTCAACTATCCGCCGGGCTTTGACCGCAGCCGCCCGTATCCTTTGTTCCTGCTCATCCATGGTGGCCCGCACAGTGCCATCGGCGACGGCTTCCACTGGCGCTGGAACGCGCAGGTGTTCAGCGGCTGGGGCCAGGTCACCGCCTGGCACAATTTCCATGGTTCTTCGGGCTTTGGCCAGGAGTTCACCGATTCGATCAATCCTGACTGGGCCAGCCTGCCCTATACCGACACGATCAAGGCCGCGCAGTGGTTCGCCGGTCAGCCGTGGATCGATGAAACGCGCATGGCCGCCGGCGGCGGCAGCTATGGCGGCTACCTGTCGTCGCTGATCCTGGGCCGTGAACACCCGTTCAAGACCCTGGTCGCGCACGCGGCGGTCTACAACCTGTATACCCAGTACGCCTCCGACTACGGCGGCAGCAAGCGCCGCCACGGCGAGTTCTGGGACGATCCGGAGCAGTTCCGGGCGATCTCGCCGCATTACCAGGCCGGCAACTTCGATACCCCGACCCTGGTGATCCATGGCGAGCTGGATTACCGGGTGCCGGTCAATCACGGCATCGAGCTGTTCAATACCCTGCAGAATCGGGGCGTGCGCAGCCGCTTCCTGTACTACCCCGACGAGAACCACTGGATCCTCAAGCACAACAATTCGTTGCGCTGGTACCAGGAAGTACGCGACTGGCTGCAGGAGTTCATCGGCACCGGCGCGGCGGCCACCAGCCCGCCGGCAACGGCGGACGATGAGCCGTCGGCCGGGCACGGGGACCGGGCCGGCTGAGCGGCCGGTCGCTGCCGCGTCCCGTGTGTCGGCCAGAGCAGGCATGATTGCGGATCTGCCGATGCCGCGCCGGCAGCAAGGCCACGACAAGGGTTCGCCGGGCGGCGCCCAGGCCGGGGCCGGTCTGCCGCAGGCCCGGCAGCAGGAACTGGCTGCGCACTTTCCGCCGGCCCATGTCGCGATCTGGGCCGCCGTGGCGCGGCTGGCTCCGGGCACGGTCGCCAGCTATGGCCAGATCGCCCGTCGCGCCGGCATGCCACGATGTGCCCGGCTGGTGTCCAAAGCCCTGGGCAAGGCACCGGCGACGCTGCGGTTGCCCTGGCACCGGGTGTTGCGTACCGATGGCCGGATCGCCTTTGCCCCCGGCAGCGATCCGTTTAACCGGCAACGACGCCTGCTCGAACGCGAAGGCATCCTGGTCACTGACCGCGGGCGGGTTGGCATGGTCAGCCAGTTGTCCGGCGAATCGGATAGCGACCTGGATGCCCACCTGTGGCGCCTGCCATCACCCTGAGTTGAAGCCGGCGGGTGCCCTCATCGCCGGCGCGCTGTCGCCGCAACCGGGCGGCCGGTATTTTCCTTGTTGCTGGAGCTGTCCATGTTTGCCCAGATGCCCCCGGCCACCCGAGGCCTGCTGATCCTGCTGGTGGCGGTGTACGGCCTGCAGCAGCTTTGGCCGGCGCCGATGCTGGCCCAGTTCGGCCTGTGGCCGGAAGTCGGGCCGATCCTGCTCGAGCGCGGGCCGCCGCCGTTGTATGCGCAGTTCGAGTTGTGGCAATTCCTCAGCCACGGCTTCCTGCACGGCGGCCTGGGCCACCTGCTGCTCAACGGCCTGGCCCTGCTGATGTTCGGCGGCGTGCTGGAACAGGTCTGGGGCGGACGCCGGTTCGTGCTGTTCTTTCTTCTTTGCGTCATCGGCGGCGGGCTGATGCAGTGGGCGCTGACGGCGCCGCCCGAAGGCCAGCAGGTCAGTGTCACCCTGGGCGCGTCCGGCGGCGTGTTCGGCGTTCTGGCAGCCTATGCCGTGCGCTTTCCCAATGCCCGGGTGATGCTGCTGATCCCGCCGATCCCAATGCCGGCCTGGCTGCTGGTGGCGATCTTCGCCGTCGCCAGCACCGTGCTCGGCTTCACCGGCAGGGTGCCGGGCATCGCCCACTTCGCCCACCTGGGCGGCCTGCTGGCCGGGTTGTTCCTGTACGCCGTCGCCGCCCGCCATTGGCGCCGTCCGCCGCCGGCCTGATCTCTCCCCCGCGCGGCCCGATCAGGTGCTGGCGCAGCATCCGTCCGCGCCGGGCTGTTCCGCCCGGTTCCCTGGAGCGGTGTCCTTGCCGGTGGCAGGCCGTGCGCGGCTGATAGCCGCCAGCCACTACTGTCGCCATGGCCGCAAACCGCGGCCCCCGCCGATCGCGAATCACGCCGTCCCGCCCGTCTGGAAGGAGGCTTGCGCCTGCGCGCACGGTGGCAGGTCTTGGCCATTGCCGGGACAGCAGCCACGCACGCGCGGCGGTCCATCCCGCGCCCTTCGCCTGCCGGCCAGACCGGCGCTGACGGACCCGGCGGCAACGCTCCGCTGCAGGCAATTGCAAACAATTGTTACGCGCTGACAAGGCCCGTCAACTTCCTGCGCTAGGAGATACAGGAGCTGCCGATCCACAGGGGAATGGGATCGGCGCATCCGGCCCGGCCTGTGTGCACAGGCATCCCCACACCGGGGGCGGGCAGCCAACCAAGCGGAGGATTCCATCGTGCGGCAACGCAATTCGCAACAAGGTTTCACCCTGGTCGAGATGGCGGTGGTGCTGGTCATCATCGGCCTGATCCTGGGCGCGGTGATGATCGGCAAGGATGTTCAGCGCAACGCCGAATACACCAAGATCAAGCAGAAGTTCGTCGACCAGTGGGTGGTGGCCTACAACACCTACCACAGCCGCGTCGGTGCCCCTCTGGGCGACAGCCAGACCGCGCCCCGCCTGATGGTCAACGGCAGCAACCATGTCAGTGCCACCGGACCGATCTCAGGCGGTGACATGACCGGCACGGCGCCGCCGGCGGCGATCTGCCACGGCAGTGCCGGCCCGGGCATGGGCGAGGCCCAGGATGGCGATGAGTTCTCCCTGCACGGCCTGATGGACCGGGCCGGCGTGCGCATGCCGCCCGGGCGTGCCGAAGGCTTCGAGGACCGCTACGTCTACCTGGACAGCAACGGCAACCCGCAGGAAGTGCAGGTCTGCTTCCAGTGGAATGCGCCGGGTACGCCCTCGGGCGCCGGCAACGTGATGGTGCTGACCGGCCTGACGCCGGACCTGGCCCGGGCCCTGGACCAGATGATCGACGGCAAGCCCGACGCCCGCGAAGGCATGTTGCGCCAGGCCGGCGTCGGCAACGACAGCTCCGGCACGCCCGGCGTGGAGTGGGGCGCCAACAACACCTATGCCCAAGGTGAAACCGGCACGGCAACGGGCGTGGGCGCGAACCTGGATGAGGACCATGTCATCACCCTGGTCGCACACCTGAAGATGAACCAGTAAGCGGCGACAACGGCAACCACCATAGGGAGAAGGAACATGAACACGCAGATGAACCTGCGCGCCGGTGCGCGCGCCCAGGACGGTTTTACCCTGGTTGAGATGGCGGTGGTGCTGGTCATCATCGGCCTGATCCTGGGCGCGCTGATGATCGGCAAGGATGTCCAGCGCAACGCCGAATACCAGAAGATCGCCAACAAATACGCGTTCGAGTGGAAGAAGGCCTACGACGAGTACTACCAGCGTACCGGCGTGGTGATCGGTGATTCGCAGATCGCCCCGACCTACATGGTCAATGGCGATGAAACCCTGATCGGCGGCCAGCCGGCAGGGCAGGGCAACCTCAACGGTGCCCTGGCCGGACTGCCGGAGAATTATTCCAATACCGGCCAGCGCGTCTGCCACGGCCAGGGCTATGCCGAGAACTCGGTCGGTCCGGGCGATCCGGGTATTTCCGGCCAGGGCCTGCATGAGTTGATGGACCGCATCGGCATCCGCATGCCGCCGGGCCGTGGCGAAGGCAAGGAAGACCGCTATCTGTTCACCGACAGCAATGGCAACGCCGCCGAAGTCCAGGTCTGCTTCCAGTGGAATCCGCCCGGCACGATCAGTGGTGCCGGCAATGTCATGGTGCTGCGCGGCCTGACCCCGGATCTGGCCCGCTTCCTGGATCAGGTGATCGATGGCAAGCCCGATGCCCTGGAAGGTCGTTTCCGGCTCCAGAACGCCGACGCCAACGACAACGAGCCCAGCTGGCAGCAGCCCGGCCACCAGTGGACCAGCAACAACACCTATGCCTGGAGCGAGGCCGGCAGCACCGAGGCCCTGACCAGTGGCCGCAACCGGGATGAAGACCGGGTTGACCTGCTGACCGCGCACTGGGTGATGGATCAATGAGCCCAGCGGCAGCCAATGGGACCCGCGGTGCCGGCCACTGGTCGCGCCCGGTCCGGCTGCTGGCCGTGGCCGCCAGCCTGCTGGTGCTGGCGGCTGCGGCGCTGTACCTGGGCTCGGTCCGGCAACAGCGCCTCCAGGCCCAGGAGGACATCACCGCCGCCGGCCAGCAGCTGGCGCAGTTGCAGCAGCAGCTGGACCAGGCACGGCAGCTGGCCGACCTGGCCGGGCGTGCACGGGCACTGCTCGCCGATGCCGGCAGCAGCGGCCTGGTGCCCGGACAGTGGGGCGAGCGGCACCTGAACCTGCGCCAGCAGCGGCTGTCGCGAACCGCCGTCGATGAGCTGCTGCGTGGCACCCGCCGCGGTCCGGACCGGCTGTTCGGCGCCGACAGTTTCGATCTGTCGGTCACCAGCATCGACGAGGGGCTGTTCAATCCGCCGGCCAGTGATGGCCCGCTCATGCAGCTGAGCCTGCGCGGCAACCAGCTGTTCCGCACAGGAGGCCAGACACCATGACCCCGTTGCCGGTTTTGCATCACGGCGGCCACTGGTTCGCCTTCACCGGCCGCCACCGGCGCCCGCTGGAGACCAGCCCCGAGCTGGATCGGCCGGCGCAGGTCATGGCCGTTCTGCCCGGCGCCGTCAGCGCCGTGACCACGATCAAGGGTGCCCGTGCCCACGTCGCCGCGCAGATTGAAAAGCGGCTGCGCGAGGACGGTCTCACCGACGGCGAATCGCAGATCATCGTGCACCAGGTCGAGCGCCTGGGCGATGCCTGCCGGGTGTTCTACACCGCCTGTCCGGCCGATGTCTGGCAGACGCTGCTGGCCTGGGCCCAGGCGCAGGCTGACCATTGCCTGGTCTTCCTGCCCGAGTCGGTGCTCTGGCACAGCCTGGCGCCCGGCCAGGGGATCGTGGCGCGGACCGGCCGGCATCTGAGTTTCGTTGGCCGCCATGGACGGCAGCCGCTGTACGCCCGGGCCACGGCGCTGAGCGATGCCCCCGGGGAACTGGCGGCGGCGGCCAGCCTGCTCGGTCGCCGGGTTGCCAGTCAGCTGGCCGGACTGGGCAGCCGCCTGGCGCTGCGCTGGCTGCTCATCGACGACCCGGCGGCGGCCAGTGCCGATGCCGGAACGACGGCTGGAAAGACGGCCGAGTCCGCCCTGATCGAAACCTTCTCGGGCGCCTGCGGCGAGCGCGTGGAGCGTGGCCGCCATGACCCGTTCATCGCCGGTAGCGGCACGGTCGACAGCGCACTGCCGCGACTGCTGGCGCAGGCGCCGACACGGGTTGCTTTGAACCCGGCACCGGCACGGCTCTCCGCCGCTGCCGAACGGACCCTGCCGTGGCTGGCGGCTGCGGCCCTGGCCGCTGCCCTGGTCCTGACCGGCCTGGCTGCCTGGCAGACCCAGGATCGCCGGGCCCAGGCCAATGAGCTTGCCCGGCTGGTGCAGGACCAGCACCAGTTCCGGCAGCAACTGGAGCAGCTGGCCGGCAGCAGCCAGTTGCCACCGGAACTGACGCCGACCCTGGAATTTCTGGAACAGGTGGCGCGGGTCCAGGCCCGGCTGGCGCCGGTGCCGGCGCTGGAAGCGATCGCCCAGGCCAGTGATGACGCGCTGGCGATCCTGCGCGTGCGCAGCGATGCCGGCGTGGCGGGCAGCGATCTCGATGGCAGCGTCATCGTGGTCGAAGGCCGGATGTTGACCCGGGATGGTGATCGCCACCTGGCCCGGTTCGTCCAGCAACTGCGCCTGGCCGGCTATCAGCCGACGCCGGTCGAGGCCGCCAGCGCCGGTGGTGGCCAGCAGCCGGCCGGCTTCTTCGCCTATCGCTTGCAGCCGGCGTCCGCCGCCGGCATTGGGGGCACACCATGAAACATCTGGCCCTGGCCGTTGCCGTGGTCTGGTTGGCCGTGATGGTCTGGATCGCCGCCTGGTTGCTGGCACCGCCGGCGCCGGTATTGCCGCCGCCTGCGGCCGCCGCCACCGGCAGCGCCGTGGCGCAGTTGGCCGCGGCCGTGGATCGTGGCCGACACACGCTGGACAGCGTCGTGGGTCAATCACGCTTCCCGCTGGCCAGCCAGACGCCGGTGATCGCCGTGCCGCCGTTGGCCGGGATGCCTGCAGCCAGCAGCACCTTGGCGGCAGCCGGACCGGCCACCGAGGCCAGCCGTACCCTGTCGATGATCTATACCGCCGATGGTTTCCAGCGGGCGGTGATCGACGGCCAGTACGTGGCCCCCGGTCAGCGTCTGGCCGACGGCGCCCGGGTCGACTCGATCACCGCCGACCATGTCGTGCTCCGGGACCGCCAGGGCCGCCAGGTCTTGCGCCTGGGTCATCCACGCCAGGCCCTGAATGGCCGGACGCCCGGCCCTGCCGGCCCGGGACTGGCCCAGCGATGAACCGTCTGGTGCCGGTCCTGCTGGCGGCGATCCTGATCGCCCTGCTGGCCATGCTCTGGCAGCTGCGCCCGGCACGGGTGTCGCCCTATGTGCCGATCGCCGTGGACGCGCTGCAGCCCGATGCCGGCCGTGGCCTGGCCCTGCCCGAGCCGGTGCTGGAAAGCGGTGCCGACACCGCCACCGACACCGATGCCCTGTCAGCGCTGCCAGCGCCCTGGGCAGACAGCGCCTTGCCCGATCCGGTGGCCGGCGACGACACCGGATTGTCGGCGCCCGCTGGCCAGCCGGAGCAACAACGCCAGGCCCGCGATGCCATCCGTGACCGCCTGCTGGCAGCCGTGGAGTCCGGTGCCCCGGACCCGGCCAAGGTCGGCGGCCTGATCCAGGAACTGATCGATACCGGTGCCGGCGAGCAGGTCGCCGGCGTCGATCTGGCGGTGCTGCGCGACAACCTGGCGGTGGCTGCGCAGATCCAGGAGCTGGCCAGCCAGATGGAGCAATTCAGCGCCGGGGCCGACATGGAATCGCCGCAGACGGCGGCCCGGCTCCAGGAATATGCCGAGCAGTTGCAACAGCTGCAGCAGCAGTACCGCGTCGACTTCACCCGTCCAGGCGGCGGGGCCAGGCCATGAGCACGGCCGTGCGCATGTCATGGCCGGTTCCGGCCACCGGCTTCAGCCTGGTCGAACTGGCCTGTGTCCTGGCCGTGCTGGCCGCGCTGGTGCTGATGGTTTCCAGTGCCTGGCAGGGCGGCCGCGAACCGCAACCCCAGGCGGCGGCCCGTGCCGATGCCGCGCAGGCCCGGGCCGCGCTGCAGGCCTTCGTGCTGCAGCACCGGCGCCTGCCGTGTCCGGACCTCAGTGGCGATGGCCGCGAGGGCGATGCCGGCGGCGCCTGCCCAGCGGCTGCCGTGGCCGGCTGGTTGCCGCACCTGGGTCTGGGCCTGCCGGCGCAGCCGCCCGAAGCCATCGTCTATGCGGTCTATCGCCATCCCGGCGCCGGCATCGATCTGGTGGCGCCGGTCGAGCGCGGCGGCAGCTCGGGCAGCTTCGAGCATGACCGGCTGGCGGCGATCAGCGAGCAGCTGGTGGCCGCGGCGGCCGCCATCCCCGATGCCGGGCTGGCCTACACCACGGGCGACGATCTGGCCCTGGGCGCCGCCGATTGCAACCGGCTGCTGGCCAACCCGGCCTTCATCGTCGCCTTCCCGGCCAGTGACCGCGATGGCGATGGCGATCCCTTTGATGGCCTGCACGCCGGTTACTCGACCGCGCCCGGGCACTGCTTTGCCGCGCCGACCCTGCCGCTGCACCACGACTACGACGACATCGTGCTGGCCGAGAGCCCGCTCACCCTGCTGGGCTGGCTGACCGCCGGTGCCCGATGACCTGCCAAGGACCTGATTCCGCCATGAACTGCCCCCCACGTTCCCGCAATCGCACCGCTGCTGCCGCCCGGCAGCTGCTGGTTCCCGTCGTCGCCGCCCTGCTTGCCGGCTGTGCCGGCCTGGGTGGCCAACTCAGTGTTGCCAGCCTTGAAAGCGGCTCGCCCGACGCCCTGGACCGCACCGGCGAGGTGCTGGCCGAGGATGCCCGCCGTATCGCCGAGCACCAGGCCCGACTGCGCCAGGAGATCGAGCAACTGGCGCTGGCGCCGGTGCAGCTGCCACCGGTGGCGCCCGAATACGATCCACTGGAAGACCGGGTCGTCACCATCAACATGTATGACACCGAGGTCGGCCAGTTGTTGTGGACCCTGGCCGACCAGTTGGGCATGAACCTGATCGTCGATCCGGCAGTGCTGGCACAGCAGCAGCGCGCCAGTCTGTACCTGCGCGAGGTCACCGCCCGGGAGGTCTACAACCACATCCTGGAAAGCTTCGACCTGCACGGCCAGGTGCGTGGCGGCGCGCTGCTGGTCGGCCTGATGGAAGAGCGGGTGTTCAACCTGGACGTGCTCGCCGCCAGTGTCGGCATCGATGTCAGCTCGGGCGGCAACGTGTTCGGCTCGATGTCCGGCGGTGATGGCGGCGGCGGAGGAGGCGGCGGCGGTGGTGGTTCCGGCGGCAACCAGTTGCGCGGCAACTTCACCCTCAGCGGCGGCAGCATGCAGACCGACCCGTTCGACCAGATCGAGGATTCGATCGAACGCATCCTGGATCAGGGTGGCCAGGGCAGCCAACGTGGCCAAGGCGATACGGCCGGCGGCAACGGGCGCGAAGAAGGGCCGGTGGCCACCTGGAGTCTGAACCGGTCCAGCGGCAGCCTGTTCATCCGTGCCCGGCCCTCGCAGGTGCGTTCGGTGGCGACCCTGGTCGAGCGTGTGCAGTCGGTGCTCGGCCGGCAGGTGCTGGTCGAGGCACAGCTGCTGGATGTGCAGCTCAACGACAGCTACGAGCTGGGCGTGGACTGGAACCTGCTGCGCGACCACGTCGCCGGCCTGTACGGCAGCGCGCCGATGATCGGCGGCGGTGCCCAGAGCGTGTTTCCGCATGGCCGCTCCGACGGCCTGCGCCTGCCCGAGCGCAGCCTGACCATCCCCGGCCAGACGATCGGTTCGGGCAACGGCCACTCGATGGGCCTGGCGTATGGCCAGGACAGCTTCTCGGTGGCGCTGCGCGCGCTGCGCTCGTTCGGCAATGTGAAGATGCTCTCCAATCCCAGCATCCGGGTGCGCAATGGCGCGCCGGCGATGCTCAGCGTCGGTTCCAACATCCGCTATGTCTCGCGCTCGTCCAGCACCACCAACGTGCCCGGCGGCAGCGCCTTGCTGACCACGGCCGACGTGCAGACCGATTCGCTGTTCGCCGGCGTCGTGATTGGCGTGCTGCCGTTCATCCGCGAGGATGGCCAGGTCGAGCTGATGATCCATCCGATGCAGACCGAGGTCGATCCGGCCAGCCTGGCCCTGATCGATGTCGGTGGCAACAACCGGGTCACCCTGCCGGTGGTCAACTACAAGGGCATCACCACCACGCTCAACCTGCAAAGCGGTGACACCGTGTTGCTGGGCGGGCTGATCGACGAGACCTCCAGTCGGCTCAACCGCGGTGTACCCGGCCTGTCCGATGTGCCGATGCTGGGCGAGGCGTTCAACGACCGTCGCCGCAGCGGCAGCACCCGCGAGCTGGTAATGGTGCTGCGGGCGCACGTGCTGTGAACCGGCGCTGGGCACTGCGGCTGACCGGACTGGCCGGGCTGGTCCTGGCCGGCACCGGCACCGGCAGCGGGCTGCTGGCGGCCGAGGCCGAGGCCGAGGCCGAGGCGATGGCGCAGATGACCGCGCCGGTCGATGCCGCCGGGCTGGCTGTCGCCGCTGCCGGTGACGAAGACCTGCTGCCTGCGGCTGCTGAAAATCCGCCGTCACCGGCAGTTGACCCGGCGTCCGATCCGGAACCTGCCACGACGCCGGCGCCCGCTCCGGCTCCGGAGCCGGCCACCGGCCATCGCCATGTCGCCGCCAATCTGCTTGAGGTCCACAGCCGCAGCGATGCCATCCATCCGGCGGCGCGCAGCGATGCCATCCAGGACCAGTTGTCGGCCCTGGGCGGGCAGCTGGCGGCCGGTGAAGTGGCGGCAGCGCGCGGTCACCTGGAACAACTGGAACAGCTGCTGCCCCGGCGCAGCCTGACCCTGCTGCGCAGCCGTGCCTGGTATGCCCTGGTGGCCGGTGACGATGCCGTGGCGCGCAGCCTCTACGGCGAGCTGGCCGCGCGTGTGCCAGGTGATCGCGAGGCGACCATCAATCTGGCCATCGTCGAGGCCCGCCTGGGTGAGCACGACGCCGCCATGCAGCGGCTGCAACGGCTGCTGGCAAACAACGGCCAGGGCTGGGATGGCGACGGCCAGGCGCTGGCCCTGTTGCGCTCGGTGAACCGGCTGCGTGAATCGGCCGCCCTGGACCAGGAAACACGGGATCTGCCATGACCAGTGGACATTCTCCCGGGACGCTCAGGACAGCGGCCGCCGGTGCCCACGCCGGTGTCGGCACGCCCCGGCCCGGCGCCATGGTGAGCGCCGATGCCGGCACCGATCTGGAACAGCGGCTGGGCAACCAGTTGCTGGCCGAAGGCGTCCTGACGCCGGCCCAGTGGCGTTATGCCCGCCAGAAACAGGCCGTCGAGTGCCGCCCCCTGCCTGGTCTGCTGGTCGAACATGGCCTGGCCCAGGAACAGGACGTGGTGCGGGTGCTGGCTGGCCAGCAGGGCATCGGCATGGTGTCGAGTCCGGTACCGGAATCCGACCCGGCGCTGCTGGAGCTGTTCAATCGCGAGCTGTGCCTGCGCCGGGGTTTCCTGCCGCTGCGACGTCAGGAAGATGCCTTGCAGATCCTGATCGGGGAGGGCGATGTGCCCTCGGTGGCCGAGCTGGTGGCGCAACGCACCGGCTTGCCCTGCCGCTTCGTGCAGGGCGGCTTCGGCGATGTCGCCCGGTTGACCCGGCAGCGCTACTACTTCGTCAACAATCCGCTGGAACGGTTGATCGGGCGCGAGGTCGCGGCGCTGGCCGATGACCCCGACCATGCCCGCAGCCCGCAGCCGCTGCTGGACCAGCTGCTGCATCTGGCGGTGCGCGAGCGCGCCACCGACATCCACCTGACCCCGGCCCGGCACAGCCTGCATGTCCTGTTGCGCGTGGACGGGGTGCTGCGGCCGATGATGGCGTTGCCACCGCCGCTGGTGCGGCTGCTGGTGTTCATCAAGCTGACCGCGGACATGGACATCTCCGAGCAGCGCCGGCCCCAGGACGGCAGTTTCCATACCACCGTGCTGGATTCGCCGTTCACGGTGCGCGTGTCGACCCTGGTCGGCGAGGATGGCGAACGGGTCGTGCTGCGCCTGTTGCCCGAGCGCAGCGAGCTGTCCGGCCTGGCCCGCCTGGGCTTCCATGACGATGATGTCGCGCTGCTGGAACGGGTCTTCGCCAAGCCCTCCGGCCTGGTGCTGATCACCGGGCCGACCGGCTCGGGCAAGAGCACCACCCTGCATGCCGCCTTGCGCATGCAATCGTTGATCGAGCGCAACGTGCTCACCGTGGAGGATCCGGTCGAGTATCGGGTGCCCGGCGCCTGCCAGACCGAGGTCAACCGCCGCGCCGGCTACGAGTTCAGTTCCGCGCTGCGCCATTTTCTGCGCCATGACCCGGACGTGATGCTGATCGGCGAGATCCGCGATGGCGAGACCGCCCAGGCGGCGATCGAAGCCTCGGCCACCGGCCACCTGGTGCTGTCGACCCTGCATGTGGCCAGCGTGTTCGGCGTCGTGCCGCGGCTGCGGCCACTGGGCCTGGATGCCCAGACCATCGCCGACAACCTGGTGGCGGTGATCAACCAGCGCCTGCTGCGGCGCAATTGCAACCGGTGCAGCGAGCCGGTCGAACTGACCACGGCGCAGCGCCAGTGGCTGGAACTGGAGCCGGGCCAGGGTGATGTCCGCGCCGGTCGTGGCTGCAATCACTGCGCCGGTTCGGGTTACCGGGGCCGCCTGCCGGTGTACGAGATCCTGGTGCCCAACGAGGCGTTGGCCAATGCCATCGCCGATGGCGGCGGCCGCGAGAGCCTGCGTCGCCTGGCCCAGGCCGCCGGCTTCAGATCGATGGTGGCCCTGGCCCGGCGCCGGGTGCGCGAGGGCCAGACCAGCCTGGCCGAGGTGCTGCGTGTGGTCGGCGAGGGGCCGCCGGCATGAACGCCTATTACTACCGCCTGGTGAAAGTCGGCGGCAGCCGCCGGACCGGCATCGTGCATCTGGCGATGGAGCGGGATTTTTCCGCCCGGCTGTGGCTGGAAAAACATTACGACGCCACCGTGGTCAGCCTGCGCCGCCTGCCCGGCTGGCTGGGCCAGGGCCTGCGTCATGTCTCCCGTTCCGGGGCACGGCGCATCCGCAGCGAAGAGCTGGCCGGCATGCTGCGCGACCTGGCGGTGATGACCGCCGCCGGCATCCCGATGATCGATGCCCTGCAGACGGTGGCCGGCGAGGAAGCGATCGACCGCCGTTCGCGCGTCGCCGCGGTCGCCCGGCTGCTGCTGCAGGACCTGGATGGCGGCGCCTCGGTCAGCGACACCTTCGCCCGCCACCACGACATCTTTCCCGAAACGGTGCGCAATCTGGTCACCATCGGCGACGAGACCGGCAGCATGGACACCATGCTGATGGAGGCGGCCGAGCACATCGAGCGCCTGGGCCAGCTGGGCCGCGACACCCGCCGGGCGATGATCTATCCGGCCGTGGTCTTCGCGGCGATCTTCGCGGTGGCCCTGTTCTGGGCCTACTACGTGATCCCGAACCTGGCCGACCTGTTCCGCAACCTCAATGCCAGCCTGCCGCCGTTCACCCTGGCGGTGCTGGCCGGTGCCGACTGGCTCGGGCGCAACATCATCCCCAGCCTGGTAGTGCTGGTATTGGCGGCTGTCGGGCTGTGGCTGGCGCTGCGCAACCATCGCGGTTTCCGTCACGGCTGTCACCGCCTGGCGCACCGGATCCCGGTGATCCGGCAGATCGTGCGCGCTTCGGGCATGGCCTTCTTCACCGAGCACTTTGCGCTGCTGATCCGGGCCGGCCTGGATGCCCGCAGCAGCCTGGAAATCCTCGCCCGCAGCACCCGTGACGAGTTCTACCGCAGCCGCATCGAACGCATGCGCCAGCATGTCGAGCGCGGCGAATTGCTGGCCTCGGCGATGCGCCAGATCGGTGGCTTTCCGCCGATGGCGGTGCGCATGATCGCCGTCGGCGAAGACACCGGGACGCTGGAAAAGCAGCTGCGCCACCTGGCGCGCGAGTACCGCCTGCGCCTTGACCACCTGATCGGCTCGCTGTCGGAAATCATCAAGCCAGCGGTCATTCTGGTGGCCGGTGCGCTGTTCCTGCTGCTGGTGATCGCCTTCCTGCTGCCGGTCTACGACCTGGTGCGGCAGGCGGTGGCCGGTCCGGTGTACTGAGGCGGCGCTGATGACAGCCGGCAGCATTCGCGGATACCGGCAGCACGGGATCGGCCTGCTTGAGGTGACCCTGCTGCTGGCCCTGGTCTCGGTACTGGTGGTGCTGGGCATCCAGACCCTGCGCGGTCCGCTGTTCGCCGAACGTGCCCGCGACCAGGCCGATGCCCTGGTCTGGGCCGACCAGGCGCTGGCCGGCTTTGCCGCCAGCCATGGCCGGCTGCCGTGTCCGGCCAGCCAGGCCGATGGCGTGGAGCGCTGCGACCTGGGCCAGGCCAAGGGCTGGCTGCCGACGGCGACCCTGGCTGCCGACGGCGCCGGCCGGCTGCCGGGACAGGGACAGATCCGGTATCTGGTCTATCGTCACGACGAAGATGATCTGACCCGGCTGCAGGACCTGTTCAATCCGCAAGGCAGCGGCGGCAAGGTGTATGACTTCGGGCAGATCAACGAGATGGACCTGTGCCTGCGCCTGCAGCAGGCAGAACAGGTACCGCCGGGGCCAGTAGCGGCGCATATCGCCGCTGCCGGCGCTGCCGGGGTGATCAACATCGCCTATGGCGTGGCTGCCCCGGGCATCGATGCCGACAGCGACGGCAGCCTGTTCGATGGTGCCAATGCCGGCGCCGGACCGGTACTTGAACGGCCGGACCGGGAACCGGGTCCGGGCTATGACGACCGGGTCCGTGTCCGCGATTTCAATACCTTGGCCCAGGCACTGGGCTGCGAGCTGGGCATGGACAGCCTGCATGCCATGGCGCGCGCGGTCGGTGCCACCGAGGAAGCCTTGTACCAGCGCGAGGCGATCGGAAATGCCACCGTCATGCTGCTGGTGGTGTATTCGGTGACCACGCTGGTGCATGTCGCCAAGGGCATCATGAGCGCCGTCACCCTGGCCACGGCGGTGACCCAGACCGGCGTTGCGGCCGCTGCGCTGGCCGGGGCAATTGCCGGCTGTGTGTTCCTGTTTGGCTGTGGCCTGATCGCGCCGTATACCGCGGCCGTGGTCGCTGCCGGTGTCGCCGTCGGGCTGGCCGGCTCGGCCATTGCCCTGTTCGCCGCGGCGGCGGCCCTGCAGGCGGTGGCGCTGGCCAACACCGTGTCGGTGCATATCGATGCCGGTCAGCAGGACGGCGCGGAGATGCCGGACTGGGACGATTACGTGGAGATGATCTGCGGTCAGGTGCCCAACCTGATCCTGGAAGAAAGTCAGCGCCGGACCGCGTATGTCCAGGCCGTGAGCGCACTGGACAGCGCCCGCAATAACCGCAGCCAGCGTTGGCAGTCCCTGCTGGCGGCGATAGCCGCGCTGGCCGATGACCGCAACTACAACCAGGATCAGCGCGATCAGTTGGCCGCCGATATCGGCACCTATCGCGACCGGCTGCTGGCGCGCAACCAGGCCTTGCGCACCTTGACCACGGCGCGCGCCGACCGGGATTCGGAAGTCAAGCAGCTGGCCGACCTGCAGGAGGCCCTGGCCGAGACCGTGGCCAAGCTGGCGAGCGAGCAGGATCCGGTACAGCGTGACTTCCTGCAGCGCACGGTGACCTCGTTGCAGGCCGCGGTGGCCGAATCACAGCAGCGCCTGCAGCAGCTGAACGTGGCGGCGGCGCTGGCCAATGCCCAGGACCAGGCGGCCGCCAACGCCTTGGCAACGGCACGCGCCGCGGTCATGGCGCATGCCGCGCCGCACCTGCTGTGGCCCCTGATCCTGCCCCAATACCTGAACAACTATGCCAACTCCGAAGAGCAGCTGTATGACGCGGAAATCCTGGTGGAACTGCGTACCGACGAGTTGACCGAGGCCGAGGCGGCCCGGGCTGCCGGCCAGGAATCCTGCGACCGGGCGATCGAACTGCGCGACTCGGGTGCCGAGCCCGGCGGTGCCCTGCTGCCGGTGTGGGCAGGCGCCGAGGACATCCTGCGCGCGGCCGACGGACTGGGAGTGGTGCGATGAATCCGGTCTGTCGACATCGACGTCAGGGCATGGCTCTGATCGAACTGGCCCTGGTGCTGGCCATCCTGGCGGTCACCGGCGCCCTGGCGTGGTCGCTGCTGGCGCAGATGCGGCCGACGCTGGAGCACGGACGCATCGCCGGGCAGCTGGATCAGGCGGCATTGGCCCTGCAGGGCTTTGTTGTGGTACATCACCGCCTGCCGTGCCCGGACCTGTCCGGCGATGGCCGCCAAGGCGACGCCGATGGCGTGTGTCCTGCCGCTGCCGACCGGGGCGGCCTGCCCTGGCGTGACCTGGGCCTGCCCAGGCTGGCGCTGCTGCGCTATGGCGTGCATCGCACTGGCGGCTTGGCCGGTGCCGACCTGGCGGTGGCGCGCGAACGCTATACCCCGGCCTTGCCGGCCGGCATCCCGCCGATCACGCCCCTGGTCGACGGCATGGACTTCTGTGTTGCCCTGGGAGACGCCCTGGCCGACGGTTCCGGCCTGGCCGGGGGCGTGGCCGCCGCTTTCGTCCTGGCTCATCCTGGTGCCGGCGATGGCTCGGCTTTCGATCAGCCGGCCGGATTTTCCCTGCCCGGCGCGCCGGCTTCGGCGACGGCCGACATCGTGCATGCGCTGGGTCCGGGCGAGCTGGCGGCGCGCCTGGATTGCCCTTGGCGGCGCGGCCAGATCGACGGCGCCGCGCGCGCCCTGGCCGCGGCCACCGATCTGCAGGCCTATGCCGACCAGTATGTCGGCTTCCGGCAGCTGGCCTATGACATCCGTGAAATGAACGTGCGCCAGGCCCAAGCCACCCTTGAGCTGGCCATCGCCGACCAGGTGGTCGCCCTGGCCGTGGCCGCCAGCGGTGTCGCCCTGGCCGCGGTCAGCGCTGGCGCGGGGGCCGCCGCCGCAGCCGCCGCAGCGGCCGCCGTGGCCGCTGCCGCCGCCGGCCTGGCGGCCGCCATCATTGCCGTGGAGGAGGCCCAGGATGAGCTTGCCGCCGCCGACCTTCTGCGCGTTGACGCCTGGGGCTTCCGCGACCGTTCCGGGCAGGTGCGCCTGCGTGCCCAGCTGCGCCTGCAAAGCCAGCACGCTGCCGGCTTGCGGCCATGAATCGCAGCCTGCCGCCAGGCGATCGGCAATCGGGCTTCAGCCTGATCGAGCTGGCGATCGCACTGTTGGTGCTGGGCCTGGTGGCGGTGCTGCTGGCGCGTTTTCTCAGCCACCAGGGTGCGGTCGAATTGCAGCGGATCGACAGCAGCCTGCTGGTGCGCGCCGACCAGGCCGTGACCGGCTTTGCCGCCCGCCATGTGCGCCTGCCGTGTCCGGACCTGGACGGCGATGGCCGTGAGGATTGCGCCGGCCGGGACCAGATCGGGCGCCTGCCGTACCGCGACCTGGGCCTGCCGGATCTGCGCGCCGGCCGCCTGCGCTATGGCGTGTTGCGCCAATCCGCAGTATCCGGTGTCGATCTGGGGCGGGCCGGCGACCGTTTCCAGCCGCTGCTGGTGTCGTCCCTGCCGCCGGTGGCCATCCACACGCCGCTGGGCAATGTCAACGGCCTGGACCTGTGCCATCAGCTGCATGGCGCGGCCCTGCTGCCGGCCGTCGCCGGCGCCGATCACCTGCATGCCGTTCTGGCCGGCCAGCCGCGCACCGTAGCCTATGCCCTGGCGGTGGCCGGCGGCGATGCCGACGGCGATGGCGACCCCTTCGATGGCCCGCATGCCGGCGACGATGCCCGGTTCATCGCGCCGGGTGCCGGCAGTGGCCATGATCATGACGACCGGGTACTGGCGGTGACGCCGGGCCAGCTCTGGATCCGCTTGCAGTGCGGCGAAGCGACGTCGGCGGCCGGCCACAGTCATCCCAATGTAGCCAATGCCGCGATGATCCTGGGCCAGGCAGCCACCGACTACGTGGAGGTGCAGCGGCTGGTGGTGCGCCTGGCCGAAGCCAAGGTCGATTCCGCCACCGCCAAGGTCATCGCCACCTCGGCTGGAATCGCCATGGCCGCGGCGAAAAGCTCGATCGCCCTGTCGCAGACCCTGCTCACCGCCGGTGCCATGGCGCCGGTGGTTGCCGCGGCTGCCTTTGCCCTGGCCGCCAACACCGGGGCGGCGATTTCCGCCGGCATCGCGCTGGCCCAGGCCGAAGATGCGCTTGATGACGCCCGCGCAATGCTCCAGGCCACGATCAACTATCGCAACCAGTTGTTGCCGGTGGCCAACGCCATGGCTGCCCGTGCCCGCCAGGCCGATGCCCATGGCCTGCATTGAATCCCGTGCCGCCTGCGCCTGCCGGTGTCGCCGGCCGGTCACCGGGTCTTTCCCCAGTCTTTGTCCCCGAGAATCGATCATGTCCAGGCAACAGTCCATAACGCGCCGCAGGCCGGCAGCATCAGCCGGCTTCAGCCTGCTCGAGCTGGCCGTGGTGCTGGTCGTCATCGGCCTGATCATCGGCGCGGTCAGCATTGGCCGCGATGTCCAGCGCAGTGCCGTTCACCAGCGCATTGCCAGCGAGTTCGTCCACGGCTGGCGTCTGGCCTACGAGCAGTACCGGCTGGCGGTTGGAGTGGTACCTGGCGATGATCCGGCGGCACCCACGGGCGCCGTCAACGGTGCGCCGGATACGCCGCTGTGTGGCGAACATCTGCAGTCGATGATGCAGGCGCGCGGTATCGTCATGCCTCAGGGTCGGGCCGAGGGCGCCGCCGATGCCTACGTCTACCTGGACAGCAACGGCCTGCCGCACCAGCTGGAAGTGTGCTTTGAGCAGGTCGCCTGGTCCGAGCCGGGCGCCAGTGTCGGCAGCCATGTCGAGCGCCATCGCAACGCCATGCGCCTGAGTGGCCTGACGCCGGCGCTGGCGAACAGCCTGGACCAGTTTGTCGATGGCCGTGTCGATGCCCGCTTCGGCCAGTTCCGCGAGTTCGGCCATGCCCACCTGGTCGATGCCACGTCCCGGCCCTGGAGCCTGGACGAGCGCGATGCCATGGCGGGCATCGGCCAGGGTCGTGATGAAAGCCAGGTGGCTGAGTTGACCGGTCTGCTGCGCATGGTCCACTGAGCACCTGCCGGCCTTGGCCATGGCGGCGCCGGCGCTGGTCGCCGCTGCCGCCGGCGCGTATCGTTGCCGGTCCGGGAGGGGCCGCGCGCCGGCGGTTGCCGCCCGGTGATCAGGGGTGACGGGGAGCATTCATGTCGGACATCAACACGCTGCAATCACTGTTCCACCAGGCGTTGGCGCTGTCGGATCGGCAACAGCGCGAGGACTTTCTGGATGAGGCCTGTGGCGGCGATGACGCCCTGCGTGCCGAACTGGAGCGGTTGCTGGCCCACGACCATGCCGTCTCGACCGGGGGCGATACCCTGTCCGACCGCCTGGTGCCGGTCAGCCGGAGCCTGGCGGCGGAACCGGCACGGGTCGGTACCCGCATCGGCGGTTACCACCTGCTGCGGGAAATCGGCACCGGCGGCATGGGCTCGGTGTTCCTGGCCGAACGCGAGGACGAGGAGTTCCGCTACCAGGTGGCGATCAAGCTGGTGCGCGGCTTTCCGACCCGGGAGGTGCTCGAACGCTTCCGCCGCGAACGCGAGCTGCTGGCAACACTGCGCCATCCCAATATTGCGCGCCTGTTCGATGGCGGCAGCACCCCGGAAGGCCAGCCCTACCTGGTCATGGAATACGTCGAGGGCGTGCCCCTGGACCAATGGTGCCGGGAGCAGCGGCCCAGCCTGCGCCGGCGCCTGCGCGTGTTCCAGTCACTGTGCTCGGCCGTGGCCCACGCCCACCAGCACCTGATCATCCACCGTGACATCAAGCCGGCCAACGTCTTGGTGCGGCCGGACGGCGAGCCGGTGCTGCTGGACTTTGGCATCGGCAAGCTGGTCGAGCCCGGCCCGGGCGCAGATGAGCAGGGCAGTACCCGGATCCAGGCCCTGACCCCGGCCTATGCCAGCCCCGAGCAGCTCAAGGGCCGGCCGGCCTCGACCCTGAGCGATGTCTATGGCCTGGGCCTGCTGCTCTATGAGCTGCTGTGCTGCCGGCCGCTGCGTGATCCGGCCGGGCGCGTCACCCAGCTGTCGGCCAGCCGGGTGATGGCCCAGGGCGAAGACTGGCTGCGCTCCCAGGCGCGCCACACCCGCGGCGACCTGGACAACATCGTGCGCAAGTGCCTGCATGAGGATGCCAGCCGCCGCTACCCGGGCGTGGGCGCCCTGGCCGCCGATATCCAGGCCTGGTTCAAGGGCCGGCCGGTGCAGGCCGCGCCCGATGCCTGGCATTACCGCCTGCGCAAGTTCATCACCCGCCATCCGCTGGCGGTGGGTGCCAGCACCGCTGCGGTGCTGGCACTGGCCGTGCTGGCGGTGCAGCTGGTGGCCGAAAACCGGCGTGCGCTGGCCGCCGAGGAACAGTCGCGACTGGATGCCGAGGTCGCCAACCAGTCGGCGGCCTTTCTGGTGGAGATGTTCCGGCGGGCCTCGCCGGAAAGCGTGCGTGGCCGGGAGCTCACCCTGCGCGGCCTGATCGATTCGGCGCGCATCGAGCTGGCCGGGCAGGCGTTCGCGCGTCCGGCCGTCAAGGCGCGGCTGGAGCGCCTGATCGGCGAGATCTATCACAGCCTGGGCCTGGTCGGGGATTCGGTGCTGATGCTGGAGACCGCGGTCGGCCGCCTGGAAGGCGAACCCGGCGCCGATGCCGGACGGGAACTGGCGCGCGGCCGGCACCAGTTGTCACGCGCCTACGAGAGCGCCGGCCGTCATGACGAGGCGATCACCCTGGCTGCCCAGGCCCTGGCCTGGTGGCGCTCGCAGCCGGTGACCGATCACGAACCGGTGATCCGCCTGCTCCACACCCGGGGCGTGCCGCAGGTGTCACTGAGCCGGTTCGACCAGGCGATGGCCGACTTCCGTGAGGCCGAACAGATCCTGCGCAGTGGTTCCTATGACAGCCCGGAACTGCTGGCACTGACCCTGCATAACCAGGGTTGGGCCCTGCAGCGGCAAGGTGATGACGCGGCCGCCCTGCCGCTGCTGGAAGAAGCGCTGGCACTCCGGCACGACACACTGGGTGAACTGCATCCGCGCACCTTCGGCACCGGCCAGGTGCTGGCCATGACCGAGGCCCGGCTGGGCTTGTTCGACCAGGCCATCACGCGCCTGGAGCAGGTCCTGGAAGGGGAGGTCAAGGTGCTGGGCACACCCAGTCACAAGATTGCCCTGGGCCACAACGAACTGGGCTATGTGCACCAGGATGCTGGCAATTATGCCCAGGCCCGGCAGCACTTCCTGCTGGCTATCGATCAGCATAGGCAGATGACGCCGGAGGGCAGCAGTCAGATGGCGGTGGCGATGAACAACCTGGCCACGGTGCTTGATCACCATGAAGATTTCGTTGCCGCCGAGGCAATATTCCGGGAGGGCCTGGCGATGCGCATCGCCACCGACATGCCCGAACGGGCCGTCGCCCGTGCCCGATTCAACCTTATCCGGCCGCTGCTGGCACTGGGCCAGCTGGAGGAGGCCGCGCTGCTGGCCGAACAGGCCCTCAAGGTCAACGCCCGGCAGCATGACAGCGCCTGGGCCGAGCAGGTCGGCACCATGCTGACCCAGGCGCGCATCGCCTTGGCCAGCGATCAGGTTGAGCGGGCGCGTGAGCGTCTCGACGCCGCCCGCGCGCTGCACGAGGGCACGGTGGATCTGGCTTACTATCATTCCATCGCCTCGGAGGTGGAACAGGCCGAGGGCGATCTGCCGCAGGCACGCCGCTCGCTGGAAACGACGCTGGCGATGATGGCGCGGCAGTTTCCGCCCGGCCATCCGCGATTGTTGCCGGTGCAGTTGCGCCTGCTGTCGCTGTCGACAGC
>CAZUZT010000016.1:0-11800 GCA_964624575.1 uncultured Rhodanobacteraceae bacterium
CCGATCTGGCTGGCCAGGCGGATGCGCTGCGCCTCGCCGCCGGACAGGCTGTCGGCCTGGCGTTCCAGGGTCAGGTAATCCAGGCCGACATCCATCAAAAAGCGCAGCCGGTCGCGCAGTTCCTTGACGATGCGGATGGCGATTTCGCCACGCCAGCCGGGCAGGGTGAGGGTTTCGAAGAACGCCGCGCACTGGTCCACCGACAGTCGGGCCAGCGAGGGCAGGGTACGCTCGGCGACAAAGACATGGCGCGCCGAGCGGTTCAGGCGATCGCCCTCGCAGACCGGGCAGGGCTGGTCGGAGATGTACTTGGCCAGCTCCTCGCGCACCGCCGATGATTCGGTTTCCCGGTAACGCCGCTGCAGGTTGTTGACGATGCCCTCGAAGGCATGTCGGCGCCGGCTGCGGCGGCCGTTGGCGGCAATGTAGTTGAAGCTGATCTCCTCGCCCTTGGAGCCGTACAGGACAAAGTTCCGGGTGTCATCGGACAGCGCCTGCCAGGGCGTCTCGACATCAAAGCCGTAGTGCCCGGCCAGGGCGTTGATCAACTGGAAATAATAGGGATTGCGGCGGTCCCAGCCACGGATGGCGCCGCCGGCCAGGCTCAGTTTCGGATGACCGACGATGCGCTCGGGATCGAAGAACTGGCTCACGCCCAGACCGTCGCACTCCGGGCAGGCGCCAATTGGCGAGTTGAACGAGAACAGGCGCGGTTCCAGCTCGGTCAGCGAGTAGTCGCAGATCGGACAGGCGTAGCGGGCCGAAAACAGCACCGGCTCGGCCTCGGCATCATCCAGGTCCTGCACCGCAACCAGGCCATCGGCCAGACCCAGCGCGGTCTCGAACGATTCGGCCAGGCGCTGGCGCAGGTCCTCGCGCGGCCGGAAGCGGTCGACCACCGCTTCAATGGTGTGCTTGTGGCGCAGGCCCAGGGCCGGCACCTCGTCCAGTTCATGCACCTCGCCGTTGACCCGCACACGCACATAGCCCATGCCGCGCAGGCGTTCGAACACCTGCACATGCTCGCCCTTGCGCTCGCGCACCACCGGCGCCAGCAGCATGTAGCGGCGTTCCGGATCCATCGCCAGCACCGCGTCGACCATCTGGGTCACCGTCTGCGCCTGCAGCGGGGTGCCGTGGTCGGGACAGCGCGGCGTGCCGACGCGGGCAAACAGCAGACGCAGGTAATCGTGGATCTCGGTGATCGTGCCGACCGTCGAGCGCGGGTTGTGCGAGGTCGACTTCTGCTCGATCGAGATCGCTGGCGACAGCCCCTCGATGTGGTCGACATCGGGCTTTTCCATCATCGACAGGAATTGCCGGGCGTACGACGACAGCGACTCGACATAGCGGCGCTGGCCTTCGGCGTAGATGGTGTCGAAGGCCAGCGAGGACTTGCCCGAGCCGGACAGGCCGGTGACCACGATCAGCCGGTCGCGCGGCAGGTCGAGGTCGATGTTCTTGAGGTTGTGCGTGCGGGCGCCGCGTATCGAGATCGAATCCATGGACTGGATATGGGGCCGAAAAGGGAAACCGCCACTATAGCCGGGAAGGCCAACCGGACCGTGATGGTGGCAGCGGATACGTTGGGCCGGCGCCAGGGTGCGGCGCGACCTGCGGCCGGGCTGCACAGGCACCGTTGCGCCCGGTGTTGCCGGCGGTTCAGGCTGCAGGGTGCCAGTCATCGTCCGGCAGGATCGCAGGCTGCGGGCCGTAATCCTTGCCGGTTCGAGCGCCGGCAGTGCTTTCGCACCGGCACTCACCCGGGCAACGCCGGGCCGGACGCGGCACCGGGCACAACGCCAATCAGGCTGTCATCAACGTTGCCTTCATGATCGTCATGCTGGAATTCCGCCGCTGGCACCCGCGCCGGCTTCGCCACGGGCCACGCCCGACGGAGCACGACCGGGCCGGCACCTTCCGATTCCCAAGTCAGGAACTGCACATGAACCGTACTCTTGTTTTCACCGCCCTCGTCGCGGTTGCCGGCCTGGGCCTGCACAGCGCCCAGGCCCAGGTCAGCCCGCGTGGCTCTGGCCAGTTCTCGGCCGCGCAGATCACCAGCCAGGTCGAAGCCGCCGGCTACTCGCAGATCCGCGACATCGAGTTCGAGGACGGCTTCTGGGAGGTCAAGGCCACCAACGCCCAGGGCCAGCGCGCCAAACTGCTGGTTGATCCGGACACCGGCGAAGTGATCGATGCCAAGGCGCCCCCGGCGATGACCGTGGCCGACATCGGCAACCTGTTGCAGCAGCAGGGCTACACCCGCGTCCGCGACATCGAACTGGACGACGGCCGCTACGAGGCCGAGGCGGTGAATCCGGCCGGCCACGAGGTCGACCTGGTCCTCGACCCGCGCGACGGCCGCATCATCGAAGAAGACATCGACGACTGACCAGTCAACGGGCACCGGTTCCGGCAGTTGTTGCCGGCCGGTGTCCGTTCCGGTGCCTGGCTGCTGCGCTCGTCCGCATTGATCCGGCCCGGCACAGCAACACCGCGGTCATGCCGGGAGCGGCGGCAATGCTCACCACCCGGGCGGAAAACTGATGCTGAGTGCGCCCTCCTTCCCGCAAGGAGGGCCCGGGAGGATGCTCCGGCGCCGGCAGATCGCGGCCAGTCGCCGGCTCCATCCATGCCATGCCGCGGCCAGGCTCCCCTTGGTGCAATGGCAGGTTTGTGGGCGGGCGCTATCCTTGTCCGGATGATGTCCAAGGAGACCGCCCCATGTTTCGTGCCGCCCTTGTTCCCGTGGCCGCCGCGCTGCTGCTTGGCGCCTGTGCCAGTACGCCCCGACCGATGCCGGTGACCGACCTGCCCGAGCTGGAAGGCAGCATCGTCGAGACCCGCCATCGCGGCGCGGATGATCTGCTCACTGCCGGGCTGGGTCTTGAAGGCTTGCGCCAGTGGCCGCCGCCGGCCAGCGCCGAGCCCGATGCCGCCGAACTGCGCCGGCGCGAGATCTGGAATGCCTGGCGCGGCATCGCCGACCTGCGCCCGCAGACGATGTCCGAGCCGCTGCCGGCCGTTCCCGGTCGCGAGTTCCGTGCCCGCCTGCGCCTGGCCGGCGACCGGCACCCGCACCAGGTGCTGCTGCAGTTGCCCGATGATTTCGATACCGCCCGGCCGTGCCTGGTGGTCGCCCCGGCCTCGGGCTCGCGCGGCGTCTATGGCGCCATCGCCGTGGCCGCGCCGGTGGCGCTGCCGCGTGGTTGCGCCGTGGTCTACACCGACAAGGGCGCCGGCGGCGATTTCCGCCTGCTCGATGACGGTTACATCCACGTGCCGCACGCCCACAGTGGCGACAATGCCGAGGCGCGCTGGGGCGAGCAGGTGCTGGCCGCGGCCCGCTTCGGTCTGGCTTTGCTCAACGACACCGGCCTGCCGGGGCGTTTCGATGCCGGCAACACGCGCGTGATCGCGGTCGGCCTGTCCAATGGCGGTGGCGCCGTCCTGCAGGCGGCCGAACTGGATAGCGCCGGCCTGCTGGATGCCGTCATTGCCGCCGCGCCCAACATCCAGCCGGAATGGACCGGCATGCGACCGCTGTACGACTACGCCACCGAGGCCGCCCTGTACCAGCCGTGCCTGCTGGCGCATCCGGACTGGGCCGACCGGCCCTTCGTCACGCCCGAGCTGCGCGAGCAGGGCCGCCAGCGCTGCGTGTTGCTGCGCACTGCCGGCCTGCTCGATGCCAATACCGGCAGCGGCCAGGCCCTGGAGGCGCGCGAGCGCCTGCGTGCCAGCGGCTGGAACGAAGATGTACTCACCCTGGCCGGCATGAACATCGCCTTCGACCTGTGGCGCTCGGTGGCCGTCACCTATGCCAGCGCCTACGGCCGCTTCGGGCCGGACGCGCATCCCTGCGGCTTCCGCTTTGCCGCCCTGGACGGGCAGGGCGCACTGCGCCGTCCCGGTGCCGGCGAGCAGGCCTTGTGGCGTAGCGATGGCGGCGGCATTCCGCCCACCGCCGGCGTCACCATCGTCGACCGCAGTGCCGCCGGCGAGGATCCGCACCTGCCCGGCCTGATGTGCCTGCGCGGCTTGTGGACCGGCTCCGGGCCGGATGTCGATGCGGTGCGCGCCGGTGTCGATTCGGTCAAGGTCCAGGCCTGGCCGCTGCCGATGCCGGTCACCGTGCTGCATGGCGCCGATGATGCCCTGATCCCGCCGGTGTTCAGCAGCCGGCCCTGGGTCGAGGCCGCCCGTGCCCGCGGTGCCGACATCAGCTACCGAGAGCTGCCACGGGTGCAGCACTTCGATGCCTTCCTGCAGCTGCCCACCATGGCCGGCTACCAGCCGCTGCTGCCCGAGCTCTGGACCGAGCTGGAACAGGCTGTGGCGGCGCCGGCTGGCAACACCGCAGCCAACGCTGGCCGCCGCCAGCGATGACGACCATCAACACGGCCGCCCTGTGGCAGCCCGGCGGCTGGTCCGGAGCGCAGACACTGGAGCTGGCCGATGGCCGCATCCAGCGGCGCGCGCCGCTTGCGCCGGCCGCCGCCACCGATAGCCAGTGGCTGCTGCCCGGCATCGCCAACCTGCACTCCCATGCCTTCCAGCGCGCCATGGCCGGTTTTGCCGAGCGCCGCGGCCCGGGCCAGGGCAACGACAGCTTCTGGACCTGGCGCGAGACCATGTACGCTTTCGCCGAGCGCATGACGCCCGAGGCGCTGCATGCGGTCGCCGCCCAGCTCTACGTGGAAATGCTGGAAGCCGGCTACACCTGGGTGTGCGAGTTCCACTACCTGCACCACCAGCCCGACGGCCGGCCCTACGCGGATCCGGCGGTGATGAGCCAGGCCCTGATCGCCGCCGCCGCCGATACCGGCATCGGCCTGACCCTGCTGCCGGTGCTGTACATGACCGGTGGCTTCGATGGCCGGCCGCTGGCGCCGCGGCAGCGCCGGTTCGGCCATGACCTGGATGCCTACCTGCGCCTGCTGTCGCAGCTGCAGCCGCTGGAACATGACCGGCTGCGTATCGGCGCCGCCCTGCACAGCCTGCGCGCGGTGCCGCCGCAGGCGCTGTCGGCCCTGCTCGATTCGGGTGCCTGCGACGACATGCCGATCCACATCCACATCGCCGAGCAGCCGGCCGAGGTTGCCGATTGTCTGGCCGTGCGCGGCACCCGGCCGGTGCAATGGCTGCTGGACAACGCGCCGGTTGATGCGCGCTGGTGCCTGGTCCACGCCACCCACATGAGCGAACAGGAAACCCGCGCCGTCGCCGCCAGCGGCGCGACGGTGGCGATCTGCCCAACCACCGAAGCCAACCTGGGCGATGGCTTCTTTGCCCTGCGCGACTACCTGGATGCCGGCGGCGCCTGGGGCATCGGCTCGGACAGCCATATCTCGGTATCGCCGGTGGAGGAGCTGCGTTGGCTGGAATATGGCCAGCGCCTGGTCAGCGGCCAGCGTGCCATCGCCGCCGATGCGGCTACGCCCAGTGTCGGTGAAACCTTGTTTGCCGGTGCCCTGCATGGCGGCCGCGCCTGCGGCGCCGGGCTCGGCCTGCCGCCATCACCCTCATCAGCGGAATTACCGCCGCCGGATGGCGGACCGGTCGGCCAGCGCGCCGACCTGATCGCCCTGGATGCCGATGCCCCGATCCTGGCCGGACACGACGCCACCAGCGTCATCGACGCCTGGCTGTTCTCCGGCAACCGCAACCTGGTCGACAGGGTCTGGACCGGTGGCCGGCTGCAGGTCGGCAACGGCCGTCACCATCGACGCGAGCCGGTTGCGGCGGCCTACCGACAGACCATGGAACGCCTGCGCAACGGCCTGTGAGTGGAGGCTGCGCCGTCGCGGGCGTGCTCGCGACGTTGTACCGGTTTCGGGTTCTGCGGTCTGCGTATGCCGTGTGCCGGCCGCAAAGCGCCGCCGGTCGACATGAGCGTGCCCTGATCGTCCGATCGGCCGCGGTAGGCCATTGCGATGCTTGAGTCACCTCCGGTAGCTGCTCGCCGCTGATGCCGCGCCATTCCAGCCCGCCCGCACGTCGCGGATGGCCAGCACCCTGCCATCGCCCGGCCGCTGCGGCGCATGCCGGCTTGGCGGCCGCCGCAGGCATCAGCGATCCGCGCAAACAAAAACCGCTGGCAGCCACGATCAACCGTGCTTGCCAGCGGTGTTGTCAGTACCGCTCCCAGGCCGTTTCCGGCCTGGGATTTTCTGCTCTCAGTGCACCTCAGTTGGCGACAGCCTGCGTCGAGCCTCCATGGACAACGACCTGAAAGCGGCTGCCAGACAGGGCAGCCGACAGCAACAACAGGTCATCCAGGCGCAACTGGACCTGCGCACAGGCCGTGGTCTGGCAGGCGTCATCGGCCAGCACGCCAATCTGCAGCGCCTGGCCGGCGGGGACCGCCCGCCAGGTGCCGGCCCGGCGTTCCGCGCCGGCCGGCCAGCTTTCCAGACGCAGCCAGTGCCGGTCGCCATCCAGATAACCGTCGATGGCGAAACCGCTGCCGTCGTCGGCGCCGGCCTCCAGCAGCCTGCGCACGCGGCCACGGGTTTCGGATCCGGCTTCGGGCAGCCATTGCAGGCGTGACGGCAGCGTCCAGGACAGCTGCGAATCCTGCGCGCCGGCACCGTCGCCATAGCGCTCGAAGCCGTCACGGTGGATCACCAGGGTGACCTGGTCGCTGGCACTGTCATTGTCGGGATTGCCGTCGTTGGCGGCCTCAACCAGCACCTGGCTGTCGGCAACATCGTCCACGGCATCGCTGCGCACTACCGTGGCCAGCAGCCAGGTGATCTGGCCGCCAGACGGCAGGTTCAGCCCGTCGTCGATCAGGTTGCCGATGCCCGCCGCCGTGCAGCCACTGCTGGCCGGGCCCAGACATTGCCAGTGCGTTGCCGCCATATCGAACTGGTCGGACAGTGCGCTGACCAGCTGCACGCCGTGGGCGTGATCGGGGCCGTTGTTGTCCACGGTGATCACGTAGTCGACACGCTGGCCGGGCTTGGCGTGCTGACGCGAACCCACCAGGCGGATGCCGACATCCGGCTCCGGTGCCAGGTTGTGCAGCACGAAGCTGGCAGCAACGGCACTGTCGGCGACCCGCGCCATCACGTGATAGCTGCCGGCCTGGTCGTTGGCAATCGCCTGTACCGAGACGTAGCCCTGGCCATCGGTGGCCACCGTGACGGGAAGGACCTGTGCGCCGGGGCCGGTTGAGGGAGTCATGAAGACCACCGGTACCCCGGGCACAGGATGACCAAAGGCATCCTGGACCAGCACGGTCAGCGGATGCGGGAAGGGCGTATCAACCAGCGTTTGCTGGTTGTTGCCGGACAGCGCCACCAGGCTGACCGGCGCCGACGGCTGGCCGGCACCATGCAGCGTGAACGTGGTGTTGTTGAATGGCCCGGTCACCGCCAGCGTCTGCTCGTTGAGCATCACCTGCACTGGCTGGTAGCCGTAGCTGGCCGTGCATGACTGGCCGGCCGTGAGGCTGAAAACGGCCTGCGGGCAATCGCCACCCAGGCGCTGGAACGGACCGTCGACCGGGTCGATGACCAGGTCCAGGGCCGGCCCGCTGGCGTCGACGCTCAAGGTCACGGTCAGCTCATCGCTGTCGCTGCCGATCGCCACGGCGCCGAAATCCAGTTGCGCAGGTGACACCGTCAATTCGCCCGGCGCATCGATCAGGGTCAGGGTGACCGGCACTTCGACACGTGGCTGGCCGGAATCATTGCTGTCGATGCACAACAGTGCCGAATGCTCGCCGGCCGGAATGCCATCGGCGTTGACCTGCAACTGCACCGGATCGGTGGCGCCTTCGGGCGTGCTGCCGGAAACCTTGTCCAGGGACAGCCAGGGCACGTTGCTGGGTACGTCGCAGCCGGTTGGCGGCTGCTGTTCGCCGCCCTGTTCGGCACGGATCATCGCCGAGCGGTAGTTGGGAAAAACAGACTGGATCGGCGTCCACTCGCCGGGCGCGACACCGTGGTTCCAGTAGTGGCCACCGGCGTGGCCAACCGGTCGGTCGGTGCTCTCGTCACTGAGCACGAAGACCTGCGGCGTGCTCGGCTGCCAGCGCAGGCCGACATACAGGCTGCCGGATTCAACCGTGGTGTAGAGCCCGCTCAGGTCCACCTGGAACCACTGCGGAACGGCCACCGGATAAGCCGGCAGACCGGTCGCCAGCACCGCCAGCGAGGCCAGTTCGGTGCCGGGGCCGCCGCCGGGGCCATTGTCGTCGTGGACCACGACCTGCAGCGCCATCGAGTCGGCGCCACCGGTACCGGCCAGGCCAAGGCAGACCGACTGGATCGATGCCGGATAGGCCGTCGGCATGAACCGGTCGACCAGGGCGACGCCACCGGACCAGTTGACGTTGCCGCCATACGCGGATTCGGCCGTGCCGTCGTCGTTGATCAACATCTGGCTGCCGGATTCGCAGCTGCTGCCACCGGTCACCACCTGGACAGCGGAAGGCCGGTCCGGAGCATTGCCGGCGCCCGTGGAGGCGCCGCTGTAGGTGGTTGCGATCGTCCAGTCCAGGAAGCCGCCGCCCAGGTTGCTGATCGTCAGGCCGGCCTGGTCCTGCTGGCCCTGCAGCAGGGTGAAGGCGAACTGGTCGGTGTCCAGGCTGATGACGGCCGGCTCGGGTGCCGCGCAGTCCACCGCCACCGTATCGATGTCGGCGCCGGTGATGGTGCCGCTGCCATTGCTGATCGTGCACTCCTGGCCGGGGTAGGGTGGTTGCAGCAGGCCGACTTCGTAGCCGGCACCGTCGGCCAGGCCGGCCTGGAAGGCGAACCGGCCATTGCTGTCGATTGTCAGCGCTTCATCGATGCCGCCATCGGCGAGCAGCTGCAGTTGCAGGCCGGCGCCGATCAGGCCGCTGAGTTGCCCCGCGATTTCCCAGGCCGGCTCACCACTGTAGTCGTCGAACGGGCCGCCGCCACGGACCGGGCGCACGCGGCCATAGGGCTGATGCTTCTGCATGGTTATCTGGTGGCCGAATTCGAAGGTCATGACGAACGCGCTGTCCGGCACCAGGTGGCTGGTGGTCGAGGTCCAGTGCGGTTCCGGATCGACATGGGGAAACACCCGGGCATCGACCGAGGGCATGGCGCAGCGCCGCTCATGCAGGCTGGCCAGTTCCTTGAGGTTGGGCAGCCGCCAATCGTTGTGGCCCAGGTGGCCGGCGGCATTGAGCGCCTTGACCTGCTGCTGGGCCTGTTGCCAATCCATCGCCTGGCCAAAGCCATCGCAGTGCTGGCCATCGCCACCGTGCTGGAAGGTCTGTCCGATCGAACAGCGGTCCCAGACCAGGCCGGTCCGGGCGTCATGCGCCAGCTGGTCCTGCAAGGTGAAGGCGCCGGCACTGCTGGGACGGATCTGGCTGTTTTCGTGCTTGCCGCAGACCGGGTCCGGACCGCTCAACTCGTGCACCGTGCCCGAGACCGCGCGGATCGTTGCCAGGCCGCCCTTGGGATGGCCTTCGGCATGGCCGTCATCGAAGTTGATGGCCCAGGCATGGTGGCCTTCGTGGTCGACATCGGTGTCGCTGGTCCAGGTGGCGCCGCCATGGCCGCGGTAGCCGCCGGCATCGGCGAAATAGACCGGATCAAGGGCGCCGCCGGTGTGGAACGAGGCCCCCAGATGGGTGACGTTCTGCAACTCGACCAAGGACGGCAGGCGCCAGTCGGTACGGCCACACAGCTGGATATCGTTGAGATACTCCAGGAAGGTGCGGGTATCGCAACTGATCGTGAAGCCGCAGCCCAGGCCCGGGCCGGGCTGCGTCCCGGCATCGCCGCCGTTGTGGCTGTCATCGTCGTCGAACCAGCTGAAGCCCCAGGAATAGTGGCGGGGGTTGCCGTGTTCATACCAGGCCGGATTGTTGAGCTTGATCTCCCAGATCAGGCCGGTGACATGGTCGACCGTGCAGGCCCAGTCATCAGGGTCGGGTCCAAGGGCGCTCGCCGGCGGCAGCAGCGAGCCGTCATTGGCGATCTTGCTGAAGTCGAAGCCGCCGGCACCGCCACCGGTCTTGGTCAGCAGGCCATCCAGCGCAGCCCGGTCACGGCCGTTGTGGCCGTCCTGGGATGGATGGGTGGGCCGGTTGCAGGGAATCTCGCCACCGTGGTTGTCCCAGCATTGGGTTTGCCCACTATCGTGGCGGGGTGGCAGCAGCAGGCCCGGCGGCGCGGGCGGTGGGCCAACGGTCTGGCCATCGTCTTCCAGCAGTGCCAGGCCGGCGCGCGGCAGGCCGTTGACCTGGGTGAATTCTCCGGCGATCAGGATCGAACCATCGGGACGGATGCCGATCGCATGGACCGGGCCATCGATCAGCGGCGCGAACCTGGAATCGATTTCACCGTCGCCGCCCAGGCGGGCCAGAAACGTCGCCGGATGGCCGCCGATGGCGGAAAAATCACCACCGACCAGCAACCGGCCCTTGGCATCGTGCGTCAGCGCGCTGACCTGCTCACCCTCGATACCATCGGGAAGATCGAAGCTGCTGTCGGGCTGGCCATTGTCTTCAAGGCGCGCCAGCAGCCGGTACGATTCGCCATTGATGTGATGGAAATGGCCACCGATCAGCGGTCGGTGATCGTGCTCACTGGCGGCAACGGCCAGCACCGGGCCGTCGGGCTGGATGATGAAATCAAGGTCCGGTTCGCCATGTGGCTGCAGGCGCACCAGGTGCGCGCCGTCGTGATCACCGGGCGCGCTGAAAGCGCCGGCAATGAGCACCATGCCGTCGGGCGTGGTGACGATGGCCTCCACCTGCTCATCGCCGCCCTGGAACTGGAACTGGAAACTTTCGTCGATATCGCCGTTGTCGTGGAGGCGGACGATGCCGCCGCGGGGCTCGTTGTCGACATGGCTGAATTGGCCGCCGAGCAGCACCATCTCGCCTTCCATCCGGGCCACGGCCTGGGCCGGGCCGTCGAACTGGCGGAGCTGGAAATCCTGGTCGAGCGAACCGTCCGGCCACAGGCGGGCAACAGCCGTTGCCGGCCGGGGCTCACCCTCGGCGATCGGCGTGAACCAGCCGGCTATCAGGATCCGGCCATCATCCTGGACCGCGATGGCGCGAATCTGGCCGCCATCGTCAGCCAGCGCCGGCACGAATTCGGGGTCGATGACGCCTTCACCGTCCAGGGCCACCAGCAACGGGCTGCGATGGCCGTCGAAGGTCGAGAATTCGCCGCCAACCAGCGTTCGTGCGTGATGCGGATCGTCGCGGATCACCCACACCGGACCATCCAGCTCAGGCGCGAAGAGCGGATTGGCCGCCTGCACGGGCAGCAGGCAGGTCAGCAGCATCAGGGCAACGGCGGCCAGCGACCAGTGGTGCAGCGACAGGGCAGACAGCCCGCGCCGGCGTCGGTCCGGACATCGCCCTTGCGGCGCTGGCCTGGCGCGCTCTGCAGCGCCGGTTGGCGTCATGGCTCTTTCGGACTTGAACATGATCCTGGTTCTCCTGGGTGATGGGGCATTGCTGCGCAGGACTGCAGCCGGGTCGATAGTCGGTTGCCGGTTGACCGTGGCAGGTCTTCGTCGACAGGACATGCCCGAGTGTGCAGGCAGCGGCGACGGCCGCCATTCCAGCTACATTCAAGTTTGCTTCAGAAGCGGTTTTTCCGTGCCGATCAGGCACTTGCTGCGACGCAGCAGAAGCCGTTTGCCGTCATTGCGCGCTGCGTCAATGCGATTTCCTGGCATCTCGCTCCCACCCCGCCCGACGGAATGACAGGCACGTTTCCGGGTCACGCCACGAAGGCTTCGGCACCGATCGGCGCCTTGCGGGACGGGCTGGCGGCGGGCAGTT
>CAZUZT010000016.1:11900-27177 GCA_964624575.1 uncultured Rhodanobacteraceae bacterium
ACGAAGGCTTCGGCACCGATCGGCGCCTTGCGGGACGGGCTGGCGGCGGGCAGTTGCCGCTTTGGCTGCGCCGGTCGCCGGGGCGGATGCCCGGTGCTGGTCCCCGTTGCTGACGCATCGCCCGGCGGGATGATCGAATCGCCGGGGCGGGCAGTGACACCGGGTTCCCACAGGCACAGCGCTGCACGCGGTTGCTGCGCTCAGGGAGGATTTGCCGCAGGCACCTCCAGGAGCCGGGCGGGAATATTGCGCTCGCCGGCCAGCGTCCGTGCCCGTTCCAGCGCCCGGCGCCAGGAGCCGGGCAGAGCCAGGGCGTGGAACAACTCCACCTCCAGCAAAGCGCAGGCATAGCTGCGATCGCTCCAGACGGCAATCCGCCCGACCACCGGTGCGGCCCGGGCCGGCTCGCCGGACTGGATCAGCGCCTGGCCATAGCGCTGCGCCACGGCGGCGATGCTGGCCGGTACGCCCAGTTCGTCGGCCAGCGCCAGGGCGCGATCAAAATGCTCCCAGGCCGCTTCGGTGCGTCCGGCACCCAGTTCAGCTTCGGCCTGAACCCAGCGCAGCTCGATCTCCTTGAACGGTTTGGACTGGCCATCTGCCCAGCGCTCAAGCTCGGGGAGGGCTGCGTCGATCTCCCCGGCGCGGTTGAGCCCACGCAGCGCCTGGCTCCAGAGCCGGCGCAGGTAGCCCAGATCACCGGTCGTTTCGACCAGCGGATCGGCCAGCAGCTGCAACAGCCCGGTTTCGGCTTCCTCGTGGCGGCTTTCGGCCAGGTGCAGCAACACCTGGGCCAAAGCCGCCTGGCGGCCCTGGTAGCTGTGCCGGTCGAACTGCCCGGAGCCGGCCAGGGTTTCCAGCACATCCCGGGCCGCATTGAGCTGGCCGGCGTCGATCAGGGTCATCGCCCGCAACGCGGCCGCCATGGTGAACAGGCGCTGGGAGTGGTCGGTGCCGGCGCGCTTCCAGACCGCCGATGAATACTCCAGCGCGGCGCCGGTATCGAGCACCTCGCGGCTCATCTGGGTCAGGGCGATGCGCTTGTCGAAGGCCTCGGATTCGGCACCCAGCAGGTCAAACCGGCGCACCGCATCGTCGAGTCGGGAGAGGGCATCGGGCAGGCGCCGGCGGTCGGCCTGGATGGTGGCCATGCCGGCATCGACGATCGCCACGCCGATGGCATCGCCGGTGCCATCCAGCAGCACCCGCGCCCGGGCAAGCCCGGCCGTGGCCTGTTCAAACTGGCCCAGGCTGCCGCGGCTGATGCCCAGGTAGGCCAGTGCCATGCCGGTCAGGCTCGGTTGCCGGCCTGCATCCAGGTGCGCGATTGCCTGCTCGTAGAACGCGGCTGCGGGTTCGAAGCGTGCCCGGGTCCGGGCAATCGAGCCCAGCCCGATCAGCGCCCGGGCGCGCAGCATCATGCCCGGTTCGGACGGCAAGCCTTCCGGCAGATCGTCGATCAGCGCCTGGAGGCCGGTTTCGGCTTGCACCAGGCGACCGGCGCGGTAATCCAGGTGGGCCCGCTGATAACGGAATTCCGGGCGCGACTGCCAGGTCAGCGGCAAGCTTTCCAGCAGGGATTCGGCCGCCTCCAGGCGATTGGCCAGGAACTCGGCTTCGACCCGCTGGATCAGTTCCGCCGAGGCGGCATCCGGATCGGCAACCACCGATTCGGGCAGCGGCTCACGCAGCAGCAAGGCCACCAGGCGATCGCTGGCCAGGCGTGCCGCCTCGAGCAGCTCGTCCGCCGAACCGGACAGGCTGCCGGGAACATCATCTGGGCCGGTGAGCGCAAGCTGCACCAGCCAGCCATCGCCTTGGCGTTGCGCCTGGGGCTGGATCACCAGGCCGGCGCCGGTCATTGCCGCCAGCTCCCGGATGTTTTGGTCGCCGGTGGTTTCGCCGCGCCCGGCCATCGCCACCACGGTCGGGCTGGGAACCACCGCCCAGCCGGCATCGCGCAGGCGGCCGGCGATGGAATCCATCAGGCCCAGGGGCACCCAGGCCGAATCGGCACCGACGGAAATGGTCACCGGCAGGACCAGCAACGGCTCCACGCCGATCGCCGGCGCAGGGCCGGCGGCTTCCGGCGCCAGCGGCCCGGTGCCGGTCCGCGCCAGCAGGACCAGTACCGCCAGCAGCGCCACCAGGAGCAGCGCGGCAATGGCCAGCAGAATCGGACGGTGGCGCGGCATTGGCGTGCGCGCATCGGCGGTCGGGGCCGGGGGACGGTCGTCAACCGCTGCCTCGCTGCCATCGGTGGCGACAAGAACCTGGGTGTCCTCGTCGATCCAGCGGTAGCCAAAGCGTGGAATAGTGCGGATCGAGCGCTGTTCACCGCCGCTGTCGCCAACTGCCCGCCGGGCATGCATCACGGTCTGCGCGAGCAGCGTGTCGGAGATGTCGGCACGCCCCCAGACCGCCGCAATCAGCTCGTCGCGGCCGACTGCCCGTTCGCGGTGGGTGATCAGATAAGTCAGGCAATCAAAGACATGCGGCGTGAGCACGATCAGTTCGCCCCGGCCCTGGAGCTCGCGTTTTGCCGGGTCGAGCAGGAATTCGTCGAACTGGAAGACTTCGCTGGCCATCAGCCGGGCAGCGTCGCGGCGGGTGCAGGGCGGCGCTGGATACGTGCATGCAGCGCTGCTGCTCCGGGGCACGGCTGCGGGCGGCGCCGGCCGGCGACAGCGACGTATGCGCCCGTCGTCACGGCATCCTCCGGGTGGCAGGGCGGGCGCGGCTGCCGGTGGTGAACCGGGTCAATCGTGGTGAAATTCCCGTGCGAGACGGTCTTGCGGACATTCCTGGGATCCCGTGAAGACTCCGGAAGGTATCCGGGTCCCGATACTGTGGCATCGGCCAACAGTCATGATACGCGGCTGCGGCCATGGTGGCTGGAACTGTGCAGGTTTCCGACCGGCAAGCCGCCGGCTGCGGTGGCCATCGTTCGCGGACCGGTCCTGGAGTCGTATCGATCGCAGGCCAGGGTCGGTTGCGGTGCCGGTATTCCGGTCGGCAGGATTGCGTTCGCGCAATGGCTGCCGGCCGGGCTTCGGGAGACGGCATCGCCGTGCAGCCCGGGTGCGGCCGTGGTTGCGCGGGGCGAACGGTTCGGCGGTGGGTGCCCGCTGTCGGCAGCATTGCGTCGGTGCTGCCGCAGCGTCCTGGAATGCGGGCCAGGTCAGAACAGCAGCGAGGACATCCGCCGGCGGGTGGCCGAGGCCAGGGCGGGATCTTCGACCACCAGCAGCGCCTGCACCAGGCTCTTGCGGGCCAGGTCGTCGCCGTATTGGCGGTCGCGGCGCAGCAGTTCAAGGAGGGCGTCCAGGGCGGCCGGGTGGTCGCCATCCAGCAGCAGCCGCAGTGCCAGCAGATGGCGGGCTTCGTGGTCGTCGGCATCGCGTTGCAGGCGCTGGTCCAGATCGGCAATTTTCGGAGCCTGGGCAACGGCATCGTGGAAACCGAGGATGGCGCGGGCGCGCCGGGCCGCTTCGGATTCGCTTTCCGAGGCCGGCAGTTCGGCCAGGCGGGTGCGGGCCTCGTCCAGTTCGCCGGCAGCGACCAGGGCGCCGATCAGGGCGTGCATGTTGGCCGGCACGTCCGGCTCGGCGGCCAGTTTCTCTCGTGCCTGCGCCAGCGCCTGTTCCGGTGGCGGTGCCGGCGGCCGGGCGGCCGGAACATCGGCGGGCGCCGGCTCGGGTTCGATGCCGATCAGCGGGCTGGCCGGTTCTTCCGGCGCCGGGCCCAGGTGCGGTTCCAGCCACTGGCGGATGGCGCTGGCCGGTTGCAGGCCCATGAAGCCGTCGGCCGGCTGGCCGTTCTTGAGCAGCACCACGGTTGGCAGGCTCTTGATGCCGAACAGCGAGGCCAGCTCCATTTCCTCGTCGGTGTTGATCTTGACGATCTTCACCCGGCCGGCCAGTTCAGCGGCAACCTGGTCCAGCACCGGGGACAACTGCCGGCACGGGCCGCACCAGGGCGCCCAGAAGTCGATCACCACCGGCATCTGCATCGAGGCGGCGAGCACCTCGGTCTCGAAGGTGGCGGAAGTCACGCTGGTGACGGCGGCATTGGCGTCGGCAGGGTTGTCGGGAGTCATGGCTGTATGGGGATACCGTGTTCTGGCTGTGGGACTGCCTGAACATGGTGCCAGATGCGCCGCTTGCAAGGGCGCCGACCGGGCTGGATGGTGGCCGGTGCTGCCGGGTTGGCGGATGGAAAAGCGGCGGCCGCAGCCATCAGGCCGCGGCCGCCGCGGGCCGATCAAGAGCGTGGACAGTCGGCGCAGGGCAGGGGATGCCGGTGCGCCGAGGGTCCTCGCCGTGGGTGGGCTATTTCGGGGCCAGGCGGATCAGGGCGGAGTGCGCGTCGGCGTAGATCAGAGTGTTGGCCGGGAATTGGCCCGTGGTTACGAGCACGTACTCGCCATTGGCCGAGACCGCGGCCACCTCCATCCGGGGCCAGTCGGCCAGCGGCCCGCCTTCTTCCAGCCAGGCGCCAAGCAGTATCGGGCCGGTGTCCTGGGTCCAAAGGAAAACACTGGGCGGGGTGTCCGCCACCGGCTCGCCAGCCTCGCTGCGTGGTCCGTAGTTGCCGGCAACCAGGCTGCCGTCGCCAGAAACCGCAACGATGCGATGCGACCAGTGCTCTGGCACCAGGCCCAGATCCAGATGGGCACCCAGACCATCGCCACGGATGAAACCCGGGCGCAGTGTGTCATGACTCTGGTCTTCGTCACTTGTCTGGCCGAGTCGTCCGAAGGTCAGATCACCATCAGCACTGCAGGGGCCGGGTTCTGCCAGCGGCCGGCCTTCCTTATCGTGCAGCAATTCCGCTGGCTCGCCATTGAGCCAGCGGATCGCCCACAGCGGGCCTCCATACGGCGGCGGAACACTGAACGAGGCCTGGGCATGGGTGCCGATGACAACCGAGCCATCATCGGAAACACAGCGCGCACGCGGTGCGGCGAATGGCTCTGGCGTCGGCAGGGGCACGGCCGGCTGTCCCGCAGCACCCAGCCAGTAGCGGTCAGTCCAGCCGTCTTCGGAATAGGGCACCGAGCTGACCCCAAGGATCAACCCCAGGTCGGCACTTGCATCCACGGCCTCGTCCGACCGTGACTCGTCCAGTCCGGGTACCGGCTCCTGTCCTGTCTCATCGACGATGACAAGACTGCCGTCACTGTCCAGGGTCAACAATATGCGGCTGCCGTCGGCCGCCAGCCGGGGCTGGCCCTGGATATAGGTATCCAGCGGTGTCAGCCATTGCTCGGCACCGGCCGGAAACACCACCGGCTTGTACTTGATGGTGTTGGGCAGGTCGTGACGGCGCTGGCCGGCCACGGTGCCATCGTCGGCAACGTCGGTCACCAGGATGACCTCGGTTGGACCCTGTATCGGTGGCGACGTGCGCGGTTGTGGTGCTCCGGGAAGTTCGATGACCTCCAGGTCATACAGATCGGTCCACGCTGGCGCAACCCACGGGCAGGTGGCCGGCGAAGTGAGGGCACTCAGGCGCTCGATGTCGTCGTACTCACCGGTGCCGTATTCGGGCAGCAGCGATTCATAGCGCACACTGCCGGTGTCGCAGCCGATGGCCAGTTCCATGCGACCCCAGTCGAAGATCTCGACATCGGCCGGATCGAAGCCGGCGCCGAAGCGGGCGCCGCGGGTGCCCTGCATCTGCTCGAACACCAGGGTGCCGTCGTCATCGAGCTGGCCGGTGCCCAGCAGCCAGGCCTGGTTGCCTTCGCTGTCGTAGGTGAACCAGGTGGCGATCGCCTCGTTGTGCGCCTGCCATTGCAGGAACCAGCCTTCGCCGTCCCGGGCGCCGTCGAACCACACGCCGCTCTGGCCGGCATGGCCATACACCGGGTCACCGGGCCGTCCATGCAACGGCCGGCAACCGGCGCCCATGGTGTGGCTGAGGCGGTGCAGGGCCAGCTCGCCCTGCTGCCCGAAGGCGTCGTAACTGAACTGGCCCTGGAAGCAATCCTGGAACACCAGGGTGGCCGAGCCGGCGACGGTGCGCTCCACCTGGGCAGGATCAAAATCCGGGCCGAAGCGGCCGCCGCGAGTGACGATCAGCTCGGGAAACTCGATGTGATCGCCGGTCTCGTCATCGCGCACGATGGTGCCTTCGCCGATCAACCATCGCTGGTTGCCATCTTCGTCCCAGGTGTACCAGGTGAGCAGGGCGGCTTCATCGGAGTTGATCTCCAGCACAAGCCCTTCGCCGTCGCGGGCCAGGTCATACCACAGGGCGCTGTGGCCGGGCTCGACCACCGCCGCCTGGCCGGGCAGGGCCCAGACCAGCAAGGCCAGCACCGGGGCGAGAAGGATTGGATGTCGGTTCATGGTTCGTTCTCCCTGTTTGAAAAGTACATTCAACCACAGCCGCACTGTGTTTTCACGATGCGCATCGTACGTATTGTCCGGAAAGCGCCGGCCGTGATCGAAATGGCTGCCCGTCTTTGCCATGATGCCGCTCCGGCCCGGCTGCGGGTCGCAGGCACGGTGAAGGCGAGGCGGTGATGACGGTGTGCAAGGTGGAACCTGTGGCGCGGGCACGCAGGGCGGATGGGCTGTGTGGCGCGCGCGGTGTCCGGCGCCGGCCGGTACGGGGCGCGATGACGCAGGGACCGGCAACGCGCTGGCGGTTGATGATCTGGCTGGCCGGGTTGCTGGCCCTGCTGTTGCCGTTGGCGGCCGTCGCTGACGGCCCCGCAGCGCAGGCCCCTGATGCCGCCGACTTCCAGCGTTCGCTGCAATTGCGCGAGCAGTGGCAGGGCTTGACCCGCGATGTCACCTGGCCGGCGCAGTGGCGCAGCGATGGCCGCTTCCATTACCGCAAGACGGTGGCCGGCGGTTTCGCCTTCGTGGTGGTTGATCCGCAAACGCTGGCGCGGGAACCGGCCTTTGATCACGCGGCGCTGGCCGCGGCGCTGGCGGCAGCCGGTGCCGGGCAGTTCGACGCCCTGCAATTGCCATTCGAAAGCTTCCAGTGGCTGGCCGAGGGGCCGGCGATCCGCTTCCGCTTCCAGGAAACGCCCTGGCAATGCACGCTGGCACCGATGGCCTGCGAGCGCGCCACGCCGCGGGGCCGGCCGCGTGGCTTTGGCGTGGTGCGTGACCTGGAGGCAGTCGTCGACGAGGTGGTGCGGCGCTCACCCGATGGCCGCTTTGAAGCGCGCGTGGCCGACCACCAGCTGGAGGTGATCCGCATCGCCGACGGTGAAACCGTGCTGCGCAGCGAGGATGGCGGCCCGGCGCAGTTCTACGATGCCGAATCAATCCAGTGGTCGCCCGATTCCCGCCGCCTGGCCGTGTACCGCGTGCAGCCTGGCCAAGCGCGCACGGTGTGGCGGGTGGAAAGCGCACCGCCCGACCAGGTGCAGCCGCGCCTGCACCGGCAGCTGTATCCCAAGCCCGGCGACCGCGTCGACATCGAGCGGCCGGTGCTGGCCGATGTCCAGTCCGGGCGGCTCCAACTCATCGACAACAGCCTGTTCGACCAGCCCTACCAGTTGTCGCCGCTGCACTGGCGCGCTGATGGCCGCAGTGTCGCGTTCCAGTACATCCGCCGCGGCCACCAGCAGGTGCGGCTGATCGAGATCGCCGCCGACACCGGCACGCCGCGTCGGGTCATCGATGAAACCTCCGATACCTTCGTCGATACCTGGCAGCTGTTCCGGCACGAGCTGGGCGAGGGTGGCGAGCGCCAGCTGTGGCTGTCCGAACGCGATGGCTGGCGGCACCTGTACCGCTTCGACCGGGAACACGACTTCGAGCCCGTGCAGCTCACCCGGGGCGAGTGGCCGGTGCGCGAGGTGCTGCATGTGGACGAAGACAACGGCCGCATCTGGTTCACCGCCAGCGGCATGGATGCCGGCCGCGACCCGTATTTCCGCCACCTGTTCCATGTCGGCATCGACGGCGGCGAGCCGGTGCGGGTGAGCCATGCCGATGCCGATCATCAGGCCGCGGTCTCCGCCGATGGCCGCTGGGTTGTCACCGTGCACTCGCGCGTGGACCTGGCGCCGGTGATGCAGTTGCACCGCGCCGATGGCGAACAGGTGGCGGTGATCGAGCGCGGCGATATCGAGCGCTTGCTGGCCGCCGGCTGGCAGCCGCCGCAGGTGTTCTTCGCCAAGGGCCGCGACGGCAGCACCGACATCCGCGGCCTGGTCGTGCGGCCTCGTGATTTCGACCCGGCGCGCCGCTATCCGGTGATCGAGAACATCTACGCCGGTCCGCACGATGCCTTCGTGCCGACCACGTTCTGGCCGTTCGGCTTCCACAGCGGCGGCGACAAGGTGATCGGCATGCAGGCCCAGGCCGATCTGGGCTTCATCGTGGTGCAGATCGACGGCATGGGCACCGCCCACCGCGGCAAGGCTTTCCACGATGTCGCCTGGCAGAACCTGGCCGATTCCGGCTTTCCCGACCGCATCGCCTGGCACCGCGCCCTGGCCGCCCGGGAACCGGCCTACGACCTGTCGCGGGTCGGCATCTACGGCGCCTCGGCCGGTGGCCAGAGCGCACTCAACGCCTTGCTCTTTCACCCGGACTTCTACCATGTGGCGGTGGCCTACAACGGCTGCTACGACAACCGCATGGACAAGATCAGCTGGAATGAGCAATGGCTGGGCTGGCCGGTGGGCGAGGCCTACCTGGCCGCCTCCGGCGTCGAACACGCGCACCGCCTGCGCGGCGAACTGCTGCTGATCGTCGGCGAGCAGGATGCCAACGTCGACCCGGCCTCGACCATGCAGGTGGTCAACGCCCTGATCGGCGCCGGCAAGGATTTCGACCTGCTCCACATCCCCGGCGGCGACCACGCCGTCGGTCGCTCCAGCGGCCCGATCGATTACGTGCAGCGGCGCCAGTTCGACTTCTTCGTCCGCCACCTGCTCGGCGCCCCGACACCGCGTTGGAACCGGGTGCCCTGAACTGGGCGCCGCAGCCGCCAACAGCAAAGCTGATGAAATCGAAGAACTCTCCCTCTACCTCTGAGATCAAGACAAAGACGAAGGCACCTCGCCTGCGTGTTGGGCTGAAGGGTGTGGGCCATGACGAGTTCGCGGCCGCCGCACGTGAACGCCTGGGCAAACAGCGCTTGAGCATCATGCTGGATGGGGAAATCACCGCGGCGGACTGACGCCGCAGGTCATGGAATCAGCCGGCCACCGGAGCCGGCTGTGCTAGCGTGCCCGGTCGTTTCAGGCTGGCGGACCACTTGGCGGGGTAGGCAATGTCAAATTCATGCGTGATGGGGGCCGGTGGAGAACACCGGGTTTGCAGGGTTGGTGGCCGGGTGGCGACTGCGGCCCTGTCGGTACTTATGATGCTTGCGGCGCCAACGCTGCAAGCGCAGGAAAACGCCGATTTTTCCGCCGCCACCGGCAGCTGGGCTGACGGCGACGGGCCGCCGGGCTGGACCCTGGTGCTGGCCGAGCCCGACCAGCGCGGTGTGGTGGAAGAGTTTGCGCCGGCGCTGTCGGCGGGCCGCGCTTTCCGCTTCACCCAGGCGACGCCGAACTTCGGTACCAACCGCCTGGAACAGTGTTTGCCGGTGGCCGGTATGCAGGAGTTGCGGATGCGGGTCATGGCCTTGGCCGAGACCCCGCACGATGGCCTGGCACTTCGTCTGCGCATGGACTTCTTCCAGGATCCGGGATGTAACGAAGATGCGCCGGGCGCCGGGCAGGCGCGGGTGGAGACCGACCATGCCCTGGGCCCTGAGGATTTCAATGCCGGTGAATGGAGTGAGCTGACCAGTGCCGGGCGCCTGGCCGGTGCGCTTGCGCCCGAGGCCAGCCATGTCCGCATCAGCGTGCGCCAGCGTGACCGCAGCCAGGACGGCGAGGCCGCCGAGCCACCGTTGCGCCTGTGGCTGGATCGTGTCGAGCTGTTCGATACCGGTGTGCGGATTGCGGCGCATGAGCGCGAGGCGCTGCTGGCGCTTTACCAGGATGCCGCAGGCGAACAGTGGTACCTGCGCGATGGCTGGGGCGGTCCGGCGGGCAGTGAATGCGACTGGCACGGGGTGGGCTGCAGCGCCGATCGTCGTCGGGTCGAGGCATTGGACCTGGCCTACAACGGTTTGCATGGAAACTTGCCTGGGGAACTGGCCGATCTGGCGCATCTGCGCGCCGGCGATGGCCTGCGCTTGTGCTGGAACGAGCTGGAGGACGCAAGCGCCAGCCTGGATGCCTTCGCCGCCGCGCATCATCTGGGTGGCGACTGGCGTGATTGCCAGGGCATCGAACCGGTACCGGCCTCGCGCGACTTCGCCGGTGTCTGGAGCGATCCGGCGCGACCCGGCGAGCGTCTGATGGTGTCGCCGTTGTCCGAACAGTCGATGCTGCTGGACTGGGCCAGTTTCGATCAGGCCGGTGAACAGATCTGGTTTGTCGGCCTGGGCAAGGCCCGCCTGCGCCAGTTCCGTTATCCGGAAATGATGAGCGTTGAGCGGGTTGCTGGCCAGGTTGAGCACGCGCAAGCCGGGCAGGCGGAATTGAGCTTCACCGGCTGCAACCAGGCGCGCCTGGCCTTTGCCATCGAACTGGATGGCGTGGTGCACCAGGGCAGCCGCTGGCTGCAGCGCCTGGATGCCGACGGTGTGGCTCAGGAGTGCGCGGAACGATTACCGCAGGCGCCGCTGCTGGCGATGACCGGGCAATGGTTTGATCCTGACCGGTCCGGAGATGGACTGGTGGTGCAGCCGTTGTCGGAACAGGTCCTGGCGCTGCACTGGCTCAGTTACGACCGCGATGGCGCACCCCGGGCCTGGCACGGCCACACGCCGTTCCATCCCATGCTCAGCCACTATGCGATTCCGTTCTGGCGCAGCACCGGCGGCCGCTTCGATGTCGGCGTGGACGGGCAGGCCATCGTCGATGAGCCGGCCGGCATCGCGATCCTGATCCGGACCGGCCCGGGGCGGATGCAGCTGATCATGCCCGGCGACCCGGTCGGCCATCAGCTGCAGCGGATCGAGGGCTATCCGGCGCTTCAGGCCAGTGCGCCGAACCGGGTGAACATCGACATGGAGCCGGCACTGCTCGACGAGCTGTACCGCCGCCCGCTGCATGACGACACCCTGCTGCCGGCCCGCGCCCGCCTGGGCGAGGAGGCGCCGGTGCAGACGCTGTCGGGCCTGCGGTTCCGCGGAAATTCCTCGCGCGCGCTGCCCAAGAAGGGTTTTCATGTGCGCTTTTCCTCGGGCCAGCCGGTGCTGTTCGGCAGCGACCGGATGAACCTGATGGCGAACTGGACCGATCCATCGATGCAACGCCAGACCATTGCGTTGGCGATGTTCCGCGATCTGGGCCTGATGGCTTCGCGGACGCGGCAGTTCGACCTGTTCCTCAACGGCATCTACGAGGGCCTGTACACCCATGTCGAACGGGTGGATGGCAACCTGCTGGGCCGTTACGGCCGGCGTGAAGGCACCCTGGTCCGCGACCAGTTCCGGCGTGATCCGGATATGCCCCTCAGCTCGCTGTTCGGCTTTGATCTGGCCGCCATCCCGGAAGACGAGCGGGCTGCCTTTGTCGCCGCCCGCTTCGACTCGCGCGGTTCGCCGGACTGGCACGCGCTGGTGGAGCTGGCGTTGTGGCAGCAGGCGACGCCGGCCGGCACCGCCTTTGCCGAAGGCTTCGGGCAGCGCTTCGATGTCGATCACTTCATCGACTGGCTGGCGCTGCATGTTCTGGTGGGCGATGTCGATGCCTTCGGCGACGACTACTGGCTGCACCTGGACCCGGACGACGGCCTGTGGCGGACCTTGCCCTGGGACAAGGATCTGAGTTTCGGCAAGCACTACCGCGGCGGTTTCGGCGTTGCCAACGACTATTTCTTTTACGAGTACCCGGTCAACACCAACCATGGCAACCGCCTGGTGCGCAAGGTGCTGGATACGCCGTCGCTGCGCACGCGCCTGGACCAGCGTGTGCTGGAACTGGCCGGGCAGGTGTTCACGCCCGACTACTTCCAGACCGAAGTATCGGCACTGACCGAAGTGCTGCTGGACAGCATCGAAATACAGGCCGGCCCGGTGGCCTTCCATCGCCACCCGGCCAATCACCATGGCGTGCTGGGCAACCACGAACTGCACCGGCAAGTGCTGGCCGAGTTCGTGCAGTTGCGCAGCCGGTTCCTGGACCGCCGGATTCACCCGCAAGCAGGACCGTCCGGGCAGGCCAGTGTGCAAGTGCCGGCTGACGGCGAAGAACCTGTCTGGTTCACCGACTCCGCCGGCTGGACCATCGGGTGGATCGAGGCCGGATCACGCCAGCAACCGGCAAGGCTCAGCCTGAAGGTAGAACCGGAACCGCGCAGCCGCGGCATCGACCGGGTCTGGACCTATCAGGCCGATTCGCCGCTGGGGCAATCGCGCCTGATCCTGTATTACCGCAATGAGGTCAATCAAAACCTGGGCGGCGCGCGCAACTGGGTCACGGCCGGCAACGATCCGATCGGCCACCAGGCTGAACTGCGCGGCTATGACCTGACCGGCGACTGCCTGCAACCGCTGCCGACTCAGGTCAATCCCTACGGCAACCGCATTGAACTTGAAGTATCGCTGGCACCGGGCGAGCAGCGCTTCGTGGTGCTGGAGGACGATGCCGGCCTGGGGGACATCGGCCTGTGCGCGCCGCCATGATGGCGGCCAGCCTGGCGCTAGCGGCCCATTGCCCCGTGTGAAAAAGCTGCGTCGGGCGCAGTTGTCGCGTGCTGGGACCGACCTGCGCTGCGCAGCGCCTGTGACAGGTTGACCTGACCAGCCCCATCACTCAGCGGAACATCCAATACCCCTCCTTCGCTTGCGAAGGAGGGGCGGGGAGAATGCTGCGACGCGCAGCCGCTCCTCAATTTGAACGGCTTTCCCGAGCGAGGTTGCCAGTTCGAGTCTCGGTGATCCAGGTTTCGACGGGGCAACGGAAACAGGATCGTCTCTATTCGGTTCCGACTGCCGCCCGCCAGCGATCCGGTCCCATGCCACCAGGGTTGGCATACGTTTCGGTGTTTCCTTTGTTCACCACGGTCGTTTCACTGCCACTGTTGCAGGCTGGGCTTCACCTCATCTCATCAGGCCAGCGCCATGACCTCCCAGCGCGACGACCGCAGATTCCCCGATTCCAGTGCCGATGGTGCCGATGGCACGCGCCAGCCCGGGCCAGCCGAACGGATCGACGAGGCCGAAACCTGGTTCAACCAGACCTTCGAACAAGCCTCCTACCGCGTGCCCGGCGCGCCCTACGCGCACTATCGGCCCGCCTATCGCTACGGCATCGACGCCCGCAGCCAACATGGCACGCGTGAATGGGATGAAACGCTGGACGCCGAACTCCAGGCGGACTGGCACCACCACCGCGGCAGCTCACCCCTGGACTGGGCGCATGCCCGGCCGGCGGTGCAGGAGGCCTATCAGGCTGGCAGCGCAGGAAGCGCTGCCGCGGAGTCTGCCCAGGCGGCCATGCCGACGCAGTCTGCCAAGGCGGGGGCGGCACCTGCAGCCGGCAACGCGTCCGTCCCCGCGGCGAACGCGCCAGCCTCGACTGAGCCGCCTGCCACGGCGACGGAGCGGGTGAAGTTCAAGCATTACACCGCGCCGTCCGGCGGCTGGGGTTCGGTGCATTCGCTGGCGCGCCATGGCCTGCGCCGGGGCGTGCCGACCGCCGCCGCGGCGGCTGCCCTGATGGCGCAGAACAAGACCGACGGCTTCATGTGCGTGAGTTGCTCCTGGGCCAAGCCGGCGCAGCCGCATCCGTTCGAGTTCTGCGAGAACGGCGCCAAGGCCACCTTCTGGGACCTCGATCGGAAGCGCGTGGACGCCGCGTTCTTCCAGGGCCACGCCGTGTCCGAGCTGCTGCAGTGGCCCGACCACGACCTGGAAGCGCAGGGCCGCATCACCGAACCCCTGCGCTACGACGCCGCCAGCGACCGCTATGTGCCGATCGCCTGGGAGGACGCCTTCGCCCTGATCGGCCGCCACCTGCGCGCGCTCGACGATCCGCAATCTGCCGTCTTCTACGCCTCCGGCCGCGCTTCGCTTGAAACCTCCTACATGTACGCCCTGCTGGCGCGGCTGTACGGCAACAACAACCTGCCCGACAGCTCCAACATGTGCCACGAAAGCACGTCCGTCGGCCTGCCCCGCAGCATCGGCGTGCCAGTGGGCACCGTGCTGCTGGAGGATTTCGAGGCCACCGACTGCATCCTGTCGTTCGGCCAGAACGTCGGCACCAACAGCCCGCGCATGCTCCATCCGTTGCAGGACGCCAGCAAGCGCGGCGTGCCGATCTTGTGCTTCAACCCGCTGCGCGAGCGCGGCTGGGAGCGCTTCACCAACCCGCAGGCGCCGACGGAAATGGTCACGCCCGGAGCCACCCGCATCAGCTCGCACTACTACCAGCCGCGTGCCGGCGGCGACCCTGCGGTGCTGAAGGGGCTGTGCAAGGCGCTGCTGGAACTGGACGATGTCGCGAAGGCCGCAGACACCGCCCGCGTGATCGACGTCGACTTCATCCAGGCGCACACGGATGGCTTTGAGGCTTTCGAAGCCATGTTGCGCCAGCTCGACTGGCGCGACATCGAGCGCGAATCCGGACTCACCGCCGAGCAGCTGCGCGAAGCCGCCACCGTCTACGCGCGTGCCGAGTCGGCCATCGTGCTCTACGGCATGGGCCTGACCCAGCACCGCCATGGCGTCGACAACGTGCGCCTGCTCTGCAACCTGGCGCTGATGCGTGGCAACGTCGGCCGCCCCGGCGCCGGCGTGCTGCCCGTGCGCGGCCATTCCAACGTGCAGGGCCAACGCACCGTCGGCATCAGCGAAAAGCCTGAACTGGTACCGCTGGACCGGCTGGCCAAGCAGTACGGCTTCGAGCCGCCGCGTGACAAAGGCCTGGACACCATCGGCACCGTGGAAGGCGTGCTGGACGGCAGCGTGCAGGCGTTCATCGGCCTGGGCGGCAACTTCCTGCGTGCCGCACCGGACACCACCCGCCTGGAAGAAGCCTGGCGCCGCCTGCGGCTGACGGTGCAGATCGCGACCAAGCTCAACCGCAGCCACCTGGTGAACGGCAAGGTCGCCTTGCTGCTGCCGTGCCTGAGCCGGATCGAACGTGATGCACAGGGCGGGGTGGAGCAGATCGTCTCGACCGAGGACAGCACCGCCTGCATCCACCGCTCCCGGGGCATGCAGGCACCGGCCTCGGAGCAGTTGCTGTCCGAACCGGCCATCGTCGCCGGCATCGCCGAAGCCACCC